>JBGPYB010000072.1:0-22625 GCA_041493035.1 Vicinamibacteria bacterium
GCCACGCTGTGCGCGGATGGTGCTCCATGCATCAAAGAGAGACGTGTCGAAGTTCGTTGTGACGATCGCAGAGAAGGGTAGGGAGGTGAGCGGAAGCAGAGCCTCTCTCTCGTACCGGTCCTGCTGGAACGGCTCGCTCAGGAATTTCAGCTTGTCTCCTGGAGGAGCCATCAGCGTCCTCTTGAACAGAGTCGCCGCCTGAAGAAACTGACCCTGCGATGCACGCGTCTTCATCAAAGAAGCGACATCGGGCTCATAGAGATCGGCCTTGGTGGCCAGGAACGCCAGGTAAGCCTCCCAGCCCGGAAGGCCCGCCCGTAGGGAGGCTCCGGCCCCGGCGAATAGAACCAAGTCGCCGGGCGCTGCAAGCTCGCACAAGCGATCACTGAGCGCAGCGGCTGCCGGGGATGAAAGGCCCACTTGTTCCCCCGTGCGACGAGTAATCTAAAAGCGGATAGCACAGGAACACATCGGCGGTCGTCTGTCAAGCGTGCAGAAAGCGAGGCCCGGCAAAGGCGGCCTACGTCAACGAAGGCGATAAGCCTGACATTTCGTGCAACGCGCGTTGTCCTGCCTTATGCTTCGACCCGGTCTCCGAGATTCGGCACAGCGGGCTTCGCAAACTGCATCTCCCAAAGGAGGTCGTCATGACGGCACTGCATCTGCTCTGGCTGCCGATCCTACTGTCGGCCGTGGTCGTGTTCTTCGTCAGCTCGGTCATCCACATGGCGTCGCCATGGCACAAGAACGACTACCCCAAGGTGCCCAACGAGGACGCGGTGCGGGACGCGATCCGGCCGCTCAACATTCCGCCCGGGGACTACATGATTCCGCGAGTGACGACCCGCGCGGAGATGGCCTCGCCGGAGTTCGCCGAGAAGATGAAGCAGGGCCCGGTGATGATCGTGACGGTGATACCAAACGGCCCCATGTCGATGACCCAGAGCCTCATCCTCTGGTTCCTCTACGCCGTGGTCATCGACGTCTTCGCCGCGTACGTCGCGGGGCGCGCGCTGCCGGTCGGCGCGCCGTACCTCCACGTCTTCCGCTTCGTCGGGACGGCAGCGTTCCTCTGCTACTCGGTGGCGCTCTGGCAGATGTCGATCTGGTACCGCCGCGCCTGGAGCATCACCATCAAGGCCACGGTGGACGGCCTCGTCTACGCGCTCCTGACGGCGGGGATGTTCGGCTGGCTCTGGCCGCGGTAGGCAAGGCGCCGCCGTGGTGTTCGCGCCGCGGACTCTGAAGGTCGAAGTCGACGAGCCGGGGCGACGGCTCGTCCTCGCGAGCGATGTCCCCGTGTTGCCGAAGGCCCTGGCGGCCGTGATGCGCGGCGGAGTCGTCCTCGTGTGCGGGTTCCCCCTCATCCCGGTCTTGTTCGCGCTCCAGCGGTCCGGCGTCTCGACCTCACGCCTCGTGGACCTCGGCGTCGCCTCCCTCGGCGTCTTGCTGAGCCTGGTTCTTCTGGCGACCCTCGCTCGAGGCAACCGTGTCGTCAGCCGCCTGGCAGCCGACCGAGTCCTTCAGCGGATCGAGATCACCGAGCGGGGGTTTCTCGGCACCGGAGGTGTGTCGGCTCAGCTCGTGCCCTTCGCCATGGTCCGGGGACTGGGCCTTCGCGCCTCACGGCCGGCCCCCGCTGGGTCAATGGGGTTCACTCCGTCGGTTGAGCCACGCTTCAGGGCCTGATCACAACTCGCTCATTGTTTCAGCGGCCGAGGGCGTACCTTTCTGTGTACGGGCCGCTTTCCACGGACGGCCCGGAGGAGGAACGCGTGACCCCAGCTCGGCTCGTTGCCATCGGCTTCATCTTCTGTTGCGTCTCCGCGGCCTGGTTGACCCTCGGCGGCTCGGTCGTCCAGCGCACCGGCGAGTCGGACGGGCGGCTCGCCCGCGAGGTTGCCCAGCTCTGGGGCGGGAAGCACGACCAGGTCGCCCCCGACGCCAAGATCCTGCGACCCCGGTTGGTGACCGAGGACGTCAGGGACAAGGACGCCCACGGCGGTGAGGTCACCCGCCGGGTCACCCGAACCGTGTACGACGACCTCCCCATCCCGTTGACCTCGAGCCGAGTGAAGGTGAAGATGAACCTCGACCAGCGGCGGAAGGGGCTGCTCTGGTACAACACCTACGCCCTCGGCTTCACGGCCCGCTACACCCTGCGCAATCCCGACGACGCCGAGCGCGGCACGGCCGTGCACCTCGCCTTCCCCTCCAGCGAGGCGATCTACGACGGCTTCGTCTTCCGCGTGAACGACCGCGAGGGGAGCCCGAGCGGCAACCTCGGACAGGGAATCACCATCACCCTGACCCTCCCCGCCCGCGGCGAGGGAAGCGTCGACCTGGCCTACCGGTCGCGAGGCCTCGGGGACTGGACCTACTCCTTCGCCCCCTCCGGAACCGTCGCCCAGGTGCGCGACTTTGCCCTCGACCTGGAGACCGACTTCCGCGCCATCGACTTTCCCGTCGGCACGCTGTCTCCGGTCAAGAAGATCGAGGCCGGCTCCGGCTACCGCCTCGACTGGACCTTCGAGAGCCTCGTCACGGGCCAGAAAATCGGAATGGCGCCCCCCAACCGCCTGAACCCCGGCCCCCTCGCGGCGCGGATCACTTTCTTCGCCCCGGTCTCGCTCCTGTTCTTCGTGACCGTGATGGTGATCCTCGGGCTGCTCCGCGGCCACAGCCTGCACCCGATGAACTACTTCTTCCTCGCCGCGGCCTTCTTCGCGTTTCACCTCCTCCTCGCCTACCTGGCCGACCAGATCAACATCCACGCAGCCTTCGTCACCGCGTCGGCGGCCAGCGTTTTCCTGGTCACGACGTACCTGCGGCTGGCGGGCGGGGCCCGCGTGGCCCTCGAAGCCGCCCTCTCGCAGCTCGTCTTCCTCGTGCTCTTCAGCTACGCGTTCTTCTTTGAGGGACTGACCGGGCTCACGGTCACCGTGGGGGCCGTCCTGACCCTCTTCGTTCTGATGCAGCTCACCGCCCGCGTCGACTGGAGCGAGGTGTTCGCAAGAAAGGCGTGAGGCGGACTACCTTGGCCTTCAGGCCTTCCAGCCGGCCTGCGCGCGAATCGGTTAGACTCGTGGCCTCGGGAAAAAGATGCGCGTGTTCCTCGTCCACGTCCGCGACCCGCAGTTCTATGCCATCCCGCGCGGGACCCGCGCTCCGAACGGGCGCTTGCAGGTGATGGGCTTCCCGCCCATCGGCATCATGTCCCTGTCGTCGGTCCTGAAGCGCGCCGGCCACGAGTGCGTGATGTTCGACCAGGCCAACCCCGACACGCCCAACGACGTCATCCTCGCGGAGATCGAGCGCCAGGAGCCCGATCTCGTCGGGTTGAGCTTCCTCTCCACCACGAGCTATCCCTACGCGAAGATGCTGGCCCGCGAGATCCGGAAGGCGCATTCCGAGATCAAGATCGCCTTCGGCGGCGTCTTCGCGAGCCTGAACGCCCAGCTCGTCAAGATGCAGTGCGCCGAGGTCGACTTCGTCTGCCGAGGCGACGGCGAGCAGCTCCTCCTCGACCTGCTGGAACGCCTCGACGATCCCGATGGAGTGGCCGGCGTCACCTGGCAGGACGAAGCCGGCCGCCTCCGCCACAACCCGAATCGTCCGATGTCTCGGGACCTCGACCAATGGCCCTTCCCCGACCGCGAGAGTCTCCCGCTGGACTTCGTGGAGTCGATGCCCCTCGACGTCCCGGCCGTCCTCTCCCTCGACCGCTTCACCACGATGCAGACGTCCCGCGGCTGTCCGTGGCCCTGCGTCTTCTGTGACATCCCCATCTTCAACGAGGGGAAGTGGCGCTCCAGGAGCCCTGCCCACGTCATCGAGGAGTTCAAGCAGCTCCAAACCGACGGCTACGGAGCCGTCTACTTCGTCGACGACCACGTCCTCCTCCAGCCCAAGCGCATCGAGGCGATCTGCGAAGGCATCGTTGCCAACGGCATCACCATCGAATGGGGCTGCGAGGGTCGCGTCGACTCCACCTGCATGCAGCTCTTTCCGGCCATGGCCAAGGCCCACTGCCGGACGCTGATGTTCGGTATCGAGAGCGGCAGCCAGAAGATCCTCGACCGCCTGAAGAAGGAGCAGACCCTCGCCGACGTGGAGACCGCGGTTGGCGCCGCGAAAAAGGCGGGAATCCAGATCGTCCACGGCTTCTTCGTGGTCGGGAACCCCGACGAGACCGAGGAGGACATGCGGGAGACGTTCCGCTTCGCCTCCAAGCTTCGAATCGACAGCTTTGGCTTCAATCGCCTCTGCGTCTACCGGGGAACGCCCCTCTGGTCCGAGTACGTAAAGCGTGGCCTCGTGAGCGATGCCACGGATTGGTACAAGTACTTCAAGTGCTCGGCCATCGATCCCACCGTGCTGCCGGGCGAGGTCATCCACCGGATTCGCTCCGAGGGAATCCGGAGCCTGATGATCTACAAGATCCTCCACTACCCGGTCCAGAGCTTCAGGCTGATCCGGCGCTTCCTGCGGTACATGCCCTTGAAGGACGTGCTCTACCTGCTCGTGAAGCCCTTCCTGGGCGACAAGAAGGGACTCACCAGGGCGGAGGTCGTTTCCCGTGCGGTCGAGCACGTTGAGATGAAGAGCGAGGCGGCGGAGATGACCCAGCTAGCCGACGACGCTCTTGAGCACGCTATCCGTCAGTCACGCGCCGAGCGCGCGCGGATCCAGGAAATGGCCGACGCCGAGCGACGCGCGTAGGCCGCGACCACCGGCAGTGCGTGAGGTGACCCAGTGCTGAAGCCCTTGTCGATGGTCGCATTCCTGCTCGTGGCGAATGGCACCAGCGCCCTCGGAACAGAAACGCCGGAGGTCGCCGAGGCGCGACGCTTGTTCCATCGCAACCTCGACGCGATCGCTCACAGGGATAGCACCGCCTACCTGGCCTGCTATCTCCACTCCGACACGCTGGCCCGCACGGGCCCGACCGGGGCGGAGCTCGGGTTCTCGGGCCTCGAGAAGAGCGCGGGCGAAGCGTGGCCCGACACCTTCGAGGCTCTCGACCTGCGCCTCGTGCCCGTGAGGCCGGGAGTGGTCTACGGAACCTATCGCTATCGCGTGCGGTATGGGGCCGAGGAGCACGCGGGGCTTTCGGAGCGAGTCTTCCTCAAGACGCCCGAAGGGTGGAGGATCGCGGTCTCGACGGCATTCGATGCCCCGGCGGGCACGCCCCCAGCGGCGCGGGCGCTGATCGGCGCCACGGTCATCGACGGAACCGGCGCAGCGCCCGTGCCCGATGCGGTCGTCCTCATCCGTAACGGTCGGATCGAATGCGTCGGCACGCGTCGGGCGTGTCCGGTCCCCGAAAACGTCGACACCCTCGACCTGACCGGTGACTGGATCGCGCCGGGAATCATCGACGCCCACGTCCATTTCTCCCAGACGGGATGGGGCGACGGGCGGCCCGACGCCCTCGACCTGCGGGACCTGCATCCGTACGAGAAGACCGAGGCCGCCCTCGAGGCACATCCGGAACGCTGGTTTCGCTCCTACCTTTGCTCCGGCGTCACGGCCGTGTTCGACGTTGGAGGCTATTCCTGGACGACCTCGATGGCCGCCCGCACCGACGCCAACACGGCTGCGCCTCGGGTGAGGGCCGCCGGCCCACTCCTGTCCACGTACGATCACTGGCTCAATCTCCCCGCCGACCGGCAGTTCATCTACCTGAAGGACGAAGCCACGGCGCGCGAGGGTGTGCGCTTCCTGGCCTCCCGGGGCGCTAGCGCGGTGAAGGTCTGGTACATCGTCACGCCGGAGCGACCGGTGGAGGCCTCGGCCCCCGCTGTTTTCGCCGCAGCGGAGGAGGCGCGCCGACTGGGCCTCCCGCTCATCGTCCATGCCACCGGACTGGCCGAAGCCAAGGTGGCCCTGCGCGCGGGCGCACGGATGCTCGTCCACAGCGTAGAGGATCTGCCCGTCGACCAGGAATTCATCGACCTGGCGAAGGCCAACGGAACGATCTACTGTCCAACCCTCACCGTTTTCGGCGGCTATCGTCGAATGGGAGAGGCCGTGATCGCGCGCCGGGTCCCCGACGTCGACGACCCGAACGGCTGCGTCGATCCGGCGACGCGAGCCATGCTGGCCGAGGCCGCCGAGCGCGATCTGACCGCGAAGGTCACGCCGCAGGTCGTCGAGCGCTGGAGATCTGGCAGCCGGGTGGCCGAGGAGGTGAGTGCAGCCAACCTGAAGCGGCTGGCCGAGGCCAGAGTCTCCGTGGCCATGGGAACCGACGCCGGCAACCCGCTCACGCTCCATGGGCCGTCGGTGTATGCCGAAATGGAGGCGATGCAGGCGGCGGGGCTCCCTCCCATGGAAGTGCTCGTGGCCTCGACGCGAGGCGGTGCCCAGGCCATGGGTCGCGAGAAGGAGTTGGGCACGATCGAGAAGGGGAAGTGGGCCGACCTGGTCGTGATCTCCGCGGATCCGACCGTGACGGTCGCGAATCTCCGCAAGCTCCGCCACGTGGTCCGCGGGGGTGTCGTCCGGTCGATGGACGAGTTGAAAGCAGTTGCCGAAGCGCCGCTGCAAGAGCCCTGATTCCTGCCCCACCTTTCAACCTGCGAAGAGCCTCAAGTCGCCCGAGCCGTCGTATACTCGCGCCCTCCGTTACTGTCTTACCGTCTGAGGGGCCCGCACCTGCGCGGGCCCAGGGCCGCCCGCATGGTGACCCGGCAAGAGGGGGAGGATTGCGATGAAGGCCCTGCTCGTCAGTCCCAAATTCGTTCCCACCTATTGGAGCTACGAATCATCCCTTCGTCTCGCGGGCAAAAGCTGTCTCCTGCCCCCGCTCGGGTTGATCACCGTCGCCGCGCTGCTGCCCCGGCACTGGCGACCGCAACTGGTGGACCTGAACGTGGAGTCGCTCTCGGATCGTCAGATTCTCCGTTCCGACGTGGTGATGCTGACGGGGATGCACGTCCAGCGCGAGTCGCTTCACGAGGTCCTTCGCCGCTGCCGCAAGCTGGGCGTGCCCACGGTCGTTGGCGGCCCTTACGCCACTGGCGAGCCCCACCTGCTGGAGGACGACGCCGACCACCTGGTCCTCGGTGAGGCCGACGAGACGCTTCTCCCGTTCTGCCAGGCGTTCGAGGCCGGCGGCGCACCGAAACTGACACCGCGAGCGGACCCGCCCAGCCTGCGAAAGACGCCGCCGGCACGATACGACCTGCTCCGGCGAGACGCCTACTACCACATGTCGCTACAGTTCTCGCGGGGCTGCCCCTTTCTCTGCGAATTCTGCGACATCCCGGGGTTGCTCGGCCGCGATCCTCGCACCAAGGATCCCGAGCAGATCGTGAGCGAACTGGAGGCGATTCGCACCTCCGGATTCCGGGGGATGGTCTTCTTCGTCGAAGACAACTTCATCGGAAAGAAGAAGTCCGTGCGCGACCTTCTCCCCCACGTTGAGCGCTGGCAACGCGAGAACCGCTGGCCCTTCGAGTTCTACACCGAGGCCTCGCTCAACCTGGCCGAGGACTCGGCCCTGATGCAGAGCATGACCGCCGCGGGGTTCCGGATGGTCTTCGTCGGCATCGAAAGCCCGTCCGCGGAGTCCCTCAAGGAGACGAAGAAGCACCAGAACGTCGCGGGAGACATGCTATCGCGCGTGCACAGGATCCTGCACCACGGGCTCGAGGTGCTAGGGGGGTTCATCGTCGGCTTCGACAGCGACGGGCCCGACATCTTCGACCGGCAACTGGAGTTCATCCAGAAGGCTGCGATCCCCACTGCGATGCTCGGCGTCCTCCAGGCGCTCCCCGGCGCCCCGCTGGAGGCCCGGATGCGAGCGGAGGGACGCCTCCGGGAGATGCCGCGCCCGCAGGACCAGTTTGGCCGGGCGAACTTCGACACGGCCCTCCCCGCCGCTGTGCTCCTGGCCGGATTCCGGAGGACCCTGGAAGCCCTCTACGAGCCGTCGGCCTACTTCGCCCGCGTGAAGGAGATGCTGCGCCTGCGCCCGGAGCTGCCGCGGATCCGCCGGTCGGGGCTGCGGCACCTCTTCTGGGCAGCGCGGGCGATCGTGGCCCAGGGCGTGCTGGCTCCCTACCGCCGTGCCTACTGGAGGTTCCTCCGGGACATCTGGCTGTGGGACAGGACGCGCATCCTCGACGCGCTGAGGCACGCCGCGCCCGGCCACCACTTCCTGCTCTTCACCCGCCGGGTCGTCGCCCCTCGCCTGGACGCCGCCCTGCGGGCCGAGCCCGCCCACGCTCCGGAGGTCGCGCCCGCCCAGCCCTGACCCCCTTGCTCACTGAAGCAGCGCGTCGATCGTGGCGACGCAGATCGGATGGTAGCCCGGCCTGGCCTTGGCGTAGATGCGCCGGCCAAGGTCCCGGGTCTGCGGTTTCGCCTCCATGTCCTCGTACAGCGGCCGCAGGAACTTGCGACGACCCTGCCGCGTGAGGAAGCCCTCCAGGGACGGGTACCCGGGCTCGTACGCGCTCCAGACCACATGGCGGAGCCACGAGAACAGGATCTCGGAGTTTCCGGCCTGTGATAGGTGAAAGCGGCCGTCGAGGGCTGCCATCTGGGCCGTCGTCAGATCGTGGGGGAGAGCCCCGAGGAAGTCCTGCCATTCGGCCGTCGTCCACTCGGACTGGATCCCATCCGTGGCGCCATCCTTCGCGAAACTTGTAGCGGCGGCGCGCGTGAGATCGAAGCTCTTCGATGCGGGGACGATGATGTTGTCGGGAAGCCCCCGGCCGTGGACCCACTCCTCGACGTGCACCTCTCTCCAAGCCGCGTCGTCTCCCCTGAAGAGATCCCGCTTCAGGATCTCCAGGAAGCGGTCTGTGGTCATGCTGCTGAAGGCGTTCCGGGCGAAGTAGTCGCGCAGAAAAGCGTCGAGGCGGGTGCGCCCGAAGTGGACCTCGAGAACCCGGAGGAAGCTCGCGCCCTTGTCGTAGGGGATCGAGGACGGGGGACCATCGTCCGGGTCGCGCCCGGTCAGATCCAGGGCGAGCTGCGTGTCGCCTCCGGGCGTCTTCGGGTCGGCGACGATCTCCCGGAGATCACGCTGCGCCAGAAGCTCCTGCTGCTCGGCGAAGGCCCGGCCGTAGATGGATTCGACGATCCGCAGATTGAGGTAGTTGGTGAAGCCCTCGTTCAGCCAGAAGTCCCCCCACGTCGCGTTGGTCACGAGGTTCCCCGACCAGGAGTGGGCCAGCTCGTGAGCGACGACGTTTACCAGGCTGCGGTCTCCCGCCAGCAGCGTCGGCGTCGCGAAGGTGAGGCGCGGGTTCTCCATGCCACCGAACGGGAAGCTCGGGGGCAAGACGATCACGTCCCAGCGCCCCCAGGCGTAGCGGCCGCAGAGCGACTCGGCGACCGCCACCATCTTTTCCATGTCGGCGAACTCCGATGCGGCGCGCTCGACGACGTCGGGCTCCGCGTAGACGCCGGTGCGCGGCCCCACGGCCCTGAAGACGATTTCCCCTGCGGCCAACGCGATGAGATACGGCGGAATCGCCTGCGGCATGTGGAAGCGGAAGAGTCCCTTCACAGGATCGTCCAGGGCGTGCTCCGCGCTCATGACGGCGACCATCCCGGGCGGAACATGGACCAGGGCGTCGTACGTCACCCGGACGCCGGGGCTGTCGATGCACGGAACAAAGCTCCGCGCGTGGATGGCCTGCGCCTGCGTCAGGAGGAACGGAAGCTTCCCGGACGTCGTCTGTCGGGCCTCGAGCCACTGGAGCGCCGAGGCGTTGGGGCTCGTCCGATACGCGATGCGCAGACGCTTGGGGCGGCTCCCGGGCAGCGTGATGCGCAACCGCTGTCCGAGCAGCGGGATCGGCGGCTCGAACGTGAAAGCGAGCCGGCCACCGGTAGCGAGGTCGGTCACCCGCGCGATCTCGAGGGCGTCCGAGTCCAGGGCGAGAAACGTGGGCGCCGGGCCTTTGGCGTAGGCCAGGGTGAGGTCGGCCATTCCCCGTATGCGCTTGGCCTCGAAGTCGAGGGTCAAGTCCAGTTCGATGTGAGTGGGCTTCACTTGCTCCGGGTTGCCGAGGCTGTGGGGATCCGTGACCGCGAGGACCAGGGCGAGGGTTGGACCGATCATGGCCTGATTCTAGTGTACGGTTCGCGCGATGGACGACCATCCGGACCTCGACGCCGCCCTCGCGCGCCTCGGTTACTCGGCGTTTCGCCCCGGCCAGCGCGAAGCCGTCGAGATGCTTCTGGAGCACCGGCGGCTTCTCCTCGTGGCCCCGACGGGCGGAGGGAAGAGCCTCATCTACCAGCTCCCCGCCACGTTCCTGGAAGGAACCTCCCTCGTCATCTCGCCCCTGGTGGCCCTCATGAACGACCAGGTCGCGGCGCTCGAATCCCGAGGCGTGTCGGCAACCTTTCTGGCCGCGACTCTTCCGGCCGATGAGATGCGCCGGCGGATGGCGCGGCTGGGCGAAAGCGCCTTTCGCATCGTCTACGTCGCCCCGGAGCGTCTCGCGTATCCTGGCTTCCGAGCCCTCCTCGGTCGTCTCTCGGTTCCACTGGTGGCTGTAGACGAGGCGCACTGCATCAGCGAGTGGGGGCACGACTTCCGCCCCGACTACCTGGAGATCGGCGGCTTGGTGGCGGAGCTTCAGCCTCCGCGGCTGCTGGCTTGTACAGCGACCGCCACGCCCGTGGTGCGTGACGAGATCCTGTCGCGCCTTGGCCTTCCAGCGGACACGCCACAGGTTCTCCGTGGCTTTGCCCGACCCAATCTGGCCCTTCGGGCAGCCGAGGTCGCGAGCGAGCGGGACCGCGATGCGCGGGTCGACGCCGCTCTGGCGGAGGCGCTCGGCGGTCCGGGAGCGGGGCGGGGCACCGTGATCATCTATGCGCCCACCCGCCGCGGAAGCGAAGCCGAAGCGGAGCGGCTCCGTCTCGTCGGCTGGTCGGCCGACGCCTACCACGCCGGCATGACGGGGCCCGCTCGCGAGGAAACGCAACGCGCGTTCTCGACGGGCCAGCTCGAGGTGGTGGCCGCGACCAACGCCTTCGGCATGGGGATCGATCGGGCCGACGTGCGAGCCGTCATCCACCTGGCACCCCCCGGCTCCATCGAGGCCTACTACCAGGAGGTGGGACGTGCCGGACGAGATGGAGCGCCCGCTCTCGGCTTGATGCTCACCTCCGCCGGAGACATGGCTCTGCGTCGGCGTCTTCTCGAGGACGGCGCCACCGAAGCAGGCCGCGCCATCGTCGAGCACAAGTGGGGACTCTTTCTCGAGTTGATGCGCTGGGCGGAAGGAGGGAGCTGCCGCCACGACGCGATCCTGCGGTACTTCGGCGACGAGGCCGAGACTCTCGCGGGGTGCGGGCGCTGCGACGTCTGCGAGACCCTTGACGAGGGAGGGCCGGCGCCCGAGGCCGTGACCCTCATCGTCCGCAAGGCCCTATCGGCGGTGGCCCGCGTGCATCGCCGGTTCGGCCTCACCGCGGCTGTCAAACTGCTCCGTGGCGAGGAGGACCCGCGCCTCGTCCGCGTCGGTCTCGAGAGGACCCCCACCTTCGGCTCCCTGCGGGAGCACCAGGAAGACTGGCTGCTGAAGCTCCTGAGGCGATGCGTCACTGCGGGATGGGTGGATTTCACGACGGGGGACCGACCACTCGTTCTGCTGACCGACGACGGGCGCGCGATCATGAAAGCCGAGAGGCCGGTCCGGTTGGTCCTGCCGCAGGCGACGCGTGAGCACGAACCGAGACGAGGCACTCCGAAGCGACGCCGGGATGCCGCGAGCCCCGTTCTGGAAGACGCCGCCGCCGCGCTCTTCGAGGCCCTGCGCCGCCATCGCCTTGGGTTGGCCCGGGCCCAGGGAGTTCCGCCCTTCGTGGTCGCCAGCGACCGGACCCTCCGCGACATAGCGGTCCTCGGCCCCACCACGATCGGGGAACTTCGGAACGCCTACGGTATCGGCGATGCGAAGGCGGAGCGCTACGGGGCCGGATTCCTGGAGGTGGTGGCGTCCTTGCGCCGGCCATAGGAGAGGAAGCCCATCTCGGGAGGGCCGTCCTTCAAGGTGAAGCCCGCGGGGATTTCGAAAAGGGCGTGGTCCGGCTCCGTCCGCAAGATGCCCGTCAGGCGGTAGGTCGTTTCCCCCAGGCGCGGATCGCTGCGCTTGCTCAGGACCACCGTTTGCAGCTCGGCCGAGTACCAACGCTCTGAGACGATCCTGAGCTCCTTCTCGTTGCCGATTTCACCCGCCGGTATCGTCACCGTGGATCGCGTTCCCTCCACCTCGATTCCTTCGAGGGTCTGGTGCCCGAGCGGTTCGGTTAGCGGTTTCGGCAGCGCGCGCCGCTCGATCTTGCCCGGCCCCAACAGGGCGCCCTGCGCCAGAGGCGCCGTGAAGAACATGTCCCCCGGCCCTTCCGCATCGTCGTCGCCTTTTCGTTCAGGGCGCTCGCGATGGGGCGGCATCTTGAGGCGCCGGGCGACCCGCTTGTCGGCCTCGAGGACGTAGCTCACGCCGGCCACGGGGTCATGGATGAAGGCTGTCGGCGGCGCGTCGCCCGAGGCGACAAGAGGGCCGATGGCCCCCAAGGCCTGCTCGCGCCGCGTCCGTCCCTCGCTGTCGCGGAAGATGGCGCTCGTCGTCTTTCGCACGATTCGATTGCCGTCGGCCAGGGTCTGGATGATCTCGGTGACCGCCTCAGCCTGGTACGGCACTCCTTTGACGACCTTGCCGTCGTGGCCGAGGTACATCGTGAAGGTGCCGGGGCCGCCCAAATGGTCGCCGAACGGGGGCGGCGGTCCGTCCAGCCGCGGCTCCCCGGCCCACAGGTTGGCCGCGGTGCCCGTGGCCGCCAGGAGCGCAAGACCCAGCACCGCGGCTTTCGACGTCTTCATCGCTGCCTCTCTTCCTTGTTTCACTGAACCAATCGGATCGCTCGCGCGATGCCGTCCTCCGCGACGACGACGTCGGCGCTGACGAGACGTGTCTCCCCGTCGTCGGCGACCGGCCAACCGAGCGCCGCCAGCGCCGCCGACGATAGCTGCACCCGGACGACATGGGCGCTCTCGAGGTCCTCGAGACCATAGGTGCCGTCGAGGGAAGCAAACCCGGCCGTCATCCCGTCGTCGACGCTGGGAGCGGCCGGGCTCGCCGCCGGCGTGGGCGCGGCCCTGAGCGACCGAGTCGGCGCCGATGGTGTGGCGCCCGTCGTATCAGGAGCGCGTCGCACCTCGGCCGCGACATCGCCGGGCGCGGGATCGGCCGTCCCCGGGGACGGCGTCGCCGCTGAAGGCGCCGGCCGCACTGGACGGCCAAGGACCGCCACGCCCGCCGACAGCAACACCGCCGCCGCCGTCCCCCAGAGCCAGGGGGGGCGCCCCGAGGGGAAGCGAGGCGCCGCGGCCGTCATCGGCTCTATTCCTCCCTCGCGCCAGGCGGCCAAGAGGGCCTGCTCGACCCGCTCCGGCGCCTCCGCCCGCTCGGTCCCCAGTGCCAACGCTCGAAGATCGGCTGCCAGGGCGCGCTCATCGACGAGGCGTAGACCGCACCGCGTGCATGCCTCGGCGTGTTCGAGGGTCGCGTCGCGCTCGCGGCCGACCGGAAGGCGGTCGCGGACCAGATCGCCGGCCAGCGCGTCGAAGGCCGAGCAATTCATGACGGATCCGCAGAGGGGGCGCGGCCCAAGGCGCGCGGCGCGTCCGCCACGCTGCGCAGCTTTCCCAGAAGCAGCTCGCGGCCGCGGTGGAGGCGTGAACGCACGGTCCCCACGGCGCAGCCGAGAGCCGTGGAGGCCTCCTCGTAGCTCAGGTGGTGGAGGTCGCACAGCACCACGGTCTCCCGATAGTGGGTGGGAAGGCTCAAGACCGCGTCGCGCACCCGCTCGATCCTTTCCCGGCGTGCCAGCGCGGCGTGAGGGTCGTCGTCGGAGCTGACGTGACCTCTCGGCTCGCCGTCGTCTCCGTCGATGGAGACGTACGGATGCTCTCGCTCCAGGCGGTGCAGGACCAGGTGGCGTGCGATGCCGAAGAGGTATCCGGCGAGAGAGCCGCGGCTCGCGTCGAATCCCTCGCCTCCTCGGAGTAGCGCCATGAAGGTTTCTTGGATCACGTCCTCGGCCACCGACGTCCTCCCGCTCATCCGCAGCGCAAACCGGTAGATGGGCCCCTGCCAGCGGTGGTAGAGGGCTGTGAACGCCGCCTCGTCTCCCGCCCGCATCCGCCGGAGCACCTCGTCGTCGTCGGGGTTCGCGGCTGCTCTCATCTCAATCCAAGACGACCGGCACCCGGCTTCTGCTTCTGGATTCCCGCCGACACGCGGGAAGGTTCCAGGATTTTTGCTGGCGCCCCTACTGCCGGGTGCCGCCCACGGTGATCTCGGAGACCAGGATCGTGGGGAGACCGACTCCCACGGGCACGCTCTGCCCACCCTTCTGGCAGACGCCGACGCCTTCGTCGAGCTTCAGGTCGTGACCGATGCGGCTGACCTTGGTGAGTACGTCGGGGCCGTTGCCGATCAGCGTCGCACCGACGACGGGCGCGCCGACCTTCCCGTCTTCGATGAGATAAGCCTCGGTCGCCGAGAATACGAACTTGCCGCTAGTGATGTCCACCTGGCCGCCGCCGAAGTGCTTCGCGAAGAGGCCGCGCTTCACCGAGCGCAGTATGTCGTCGGGGTCGTCCTGCCCCGCGAGCATGAAGGTGTTGGTCATCCGGGGCATCGGAATCGACCCGTACCCTTGTCGGCGGCCGTTTCCCGTGGCCGCCATCTTCATCAGGCCGCTGTTGAGGCGGTCTTGCAGATAGCCGCGCAGAATGCCGTCCTCGATCAATACGGTCCGCCCCGGCACGTTGCCTTCGTCGTCCACGTTCAGGCTGCCGCGCCGGTTGGGGATGGAGCCATCGTCCACGACCGTCACGCCCGGGGCGGCAACGCGCTGGCCGATGCGGCCGGTAAACGCCGACGTCCCTTTGCGGTTGAAGTCCCCTTCGAGGCCGTGGCCGACGGCCTCGTGGAGCAAGATCCCCGGCCAGCCGGGACCCAGGACCACGGGCATGGCACCCGCAGGCGCTTCTTCCGCGCTCAGCAGCGTCACGGCCATTCGCGCCGCCTCGCGGGCGAAATGCTCCGGGGGCTTCTCGGTGAAAAACTCGGGGCCGACGCGTCCACCGCCGCCGGCGCTTCCCTCGCGCCGCACATCCTTGTCGGCGGCGATCACCGAGACGCGGATGGAGAAGAGGGGCTGGACGTCCTCGACGAGGACGCCGACGGAGTTGGCGATTCGAACATGCTTTGTCTCGTCGGACAGGGTGACGATCACCTTGTCGACACGCGTATCGTAGGCTCGAGCCGCGCGCTCGGCGCGCTCCACGAGGGCGATACGATCGACCAGGCTCAGCACCCCGACGGTCGTCTCGCCGTAGCGCCGGTCCACCGGCGCCGGGGAGACCGGCTGCGGCGGGAGCGTGCGTGAGTCGGAAGCGATGTGGGCCGCCGTTTCCGCGGCTCGGGCCATGGCGGGCCACGACATGTCGTCGGTGTAGGCGTAGCCGGTCCGCTCCCCCGAAACGACGCGGACGCCGAGGCCGCACGTCACCCACGCCGAGGCCGTGCGGAGGATCCCTTCCTCGAGGAGCAGCGATGACGTCCTGTGGTGCTGGAAGTAAAGGTCTGCGAAATTCCCGCCGCGGCCCAGGGCCAGGGAAAGCAGCCGCTCCATTTCAGGGACGGAAACGTCGGAGGGAACTCGAGCGCGGTCGTCGACAGCCATGAGATGACTATAGCAGCGGCGTCACCGGGCGCGAAGGGCTCGACAGACCTCTCAGCAGACCCTGTTTCGTCCCGCTTGCTTCGCGCGATAGAGGGCCTGGTCGGCTTCGCGAAGGAGGGTGCCGGGTGAGTCGACTTTATCGGACGGGTAGGTCGCCACCCCGACGCTGACCGTGACTCGCAGCTCCCGCGGGCCGATCCGGAAGGGGTGGTCGGCGACTGCATGCCGGATGCGCTCGCCTGTCTGGAGCGCCTCGTCGTAGTCTGTATGGGGGAGGATCGCGGCGAACTCCTCGCCGCCGTAGCGCCCAAGGGAATCCACCGTCCTCAAGGTGTCGCGGAGGATCCTCGCCACGTCGCGCAAGACCGTGTCCCCGGCCTGATGGCCGTGAGCGTCGTTGATCTGCTTGAAATTGTCTATATCGACCATGGCCAGGCTCACGCCGCCCTCGTAGCGGCCCACGCGCCCGACCTCGTTCGCCACCAGGTCCATGGTGTGTTTGTGGTTGTAGAGATCGGTGAGGCTGTCGCGGATCGACAAGTTGCGGATCCGTTCGAAGAGGCGGCTGTTCTCCAGCACGATGTAGGCCTGGTTCGCGGCGTGAGCCAGGAGAGACTCGATGTCCCCTCCGAGGCGGGCGGTGCCTTTCCCGCCGACGGCCAGGAGGCCCACGAGGCGCCCACCCGTCGTTATGGGGAACGACGCGAAGCCGCCCAGGGACGTCTCTTCGGCCCCCGGCTTCGCCCCCCCGGGGGCGAAGAGGCGCGCCTGGACCTTGGCGAATGGGATGCCGACCCTCTGCCCGGCGATGGCCTCGAGGAGGCGTCCCTTGGCGTCCTCGATGACGGCGGGAGTGGCGGGGCGCTGGAGCAGCAGGAAAACGTCGAGGTCCTCGTCCTCGACGAAGGCCATCGCCCCGATCGTGAAGTCGACCACACGGCCGACGATGCCCATGACCGACGTGAAGCTCTCGTCGAAGCGGACGATGCTCCGAGCCACGCGGCCGATCTCCGAGAGGATCGTGGCTTCGAAGAGCTTGCGGTCCAGGAGGTCGTTCACGCGGCTCAGGATATCGACGCCGGTCCTGGCCTCGGCGTTGACGTGTGGCGGAGCGCCGTCCTGGTGGCTTGCGAGCACCTTTTTTACGAGCTCCAGGATCTTCTGCGGGTCCGCGTCCTTGGTGATGTAGTAGTCGGCCCCTGTTTCGAGGCCCCAGAAGCGGTCCCCGGCCTGGTCCTTGCTGGTGAGGATCACGATGGGGATCCCTTTGGTGGACGGCTCCGTCTTCAGCAGGCGGCAAGCCTGGTACCCGTTCATCCGGGGCATCATGACGTCCAGGACCACGAGCTGAACGTCCTCGACGAACGCCTTCTCGATCGCTTCCAGACCGTCCTTGGCCGTGACGACGCCCAGGCCCGCCTCCTGGAACATTCGATCGAGCATCCGAAGGACCAGGGGGCTGTCGTCCGCGATCAGGATCTTCGGAGTGGTCACGCCGTCCTCCGGAGGGTCAAGGAAGGATAGAATCGAGCGCGGGATCTTACCACGCCCGAGCCGACGGTCCGCCGGAACCTTTGGTGCTCGATTTCGTCAATACCTCGGATACGCACTCGGAGGACAGTCAAGCATGGCGACGAGGAAGACCCAGTTCATCGTGGGGGGGGTTGCCCTCGCCCTGCTGGTCGGGATCGTGGTCGGCAGCGTGGTCCGCGACCGGAGCAGGCGCACCGTCGTGCAGACCGGCAAGGTGGGTCGTCGCGATCTCTCGTCGACCGTCTCCGCCTCGGGCGAAGTCAAGCCCAAGCGCTATGTCGATATCGGCGCCAACCCTTCGGGCCGAATCGTCAAGCTCTTCGTCAAGGAGGGGGACACCGTCAAGAAGGGTCAGGTCTTGGCCCGAATCGAGGCGGAGCGCTATGAAGCGGGGGCCCGGCAGTCGGAAGCCGCTGTCCTCGCGGCCCAGGCTGACCTCGAGCGCTCCATTGCCGATGTGGCCGTGTCCCGACTCATCTACGACCGCAACAAGAGGATGTTCGACGAGAAGCTCGTCTCCGACCAGACGTTCGACCAGACAGCGGCCGACCTGAAGATGAAGACGGCCAGCGTCGAGTCTTCGCGGAAGCGGGTGGCGCAGCTTCAGGCGGCTCACGATTCCAATCGGGACGAGTTGGCCAAGACCACCGTCCTCTGCCCGATGGATGGCGTCGTCACGAGCCTCCCCAAGGAAGAGGGCGAGGTCGTCATCGGCGCCCAGAGCTTCAGCCCCACCGTGATCATGACCGTCGCCGACCTCTCGGTCATGGAAGCCGAGGTCATGGTCGATGAGACCGACATCCGCAGCGTCAAGCTCGGCCAGGTCGCCGAGGTCCGGGCGGACGCTCTCGAAGGCGTCAAGATGAAGGGAGAGGTCACCGAGATCGGCACATCCGCGGTCGTCCGCGGCCAGACCGCTGCCCAGACGAGCTCCAACGCCGGAAACACGGGTAACCAGGCCAAGGACTTCAAGGTCAAGATCACCCTCAAGGATCCGCCCCGCGAGATCCGCCCGGGTTTGAACGCCACCGCCGACATCACCACGGCGAAACGCCAGAACGTCCTGGCTCTCCCGATCCAGGCGGTCGTCGTGCGCGAACTGAACAAGGAAGGGAAGGTCGTGGACCCCGACGCGACCCCGCCTCCCCAGGAGGGCAACACCGTCACGCAGACGGGTAAAGTGCGTGTCGAGGAGAAGGAAGGAGTTTTCATCCTGGACAAGGACAAGGCAGCCTTCCGCCCCATCAAGACCGGCATCGTGGGGGAAACGGACGTCGAGGTCCTGGACGGGCTCAAGGAGGGCGAGGAGATCGTGACCGGCTCCTTCAAGACGCTGCGGGGTCTCAAGGACCAGGCCAAGATCAAGGTCGAGACGAAGAAGGAGCGGCCGTGAGCGCGGAGCCCGTTCTCACCAGCGAAGCGATGATCCTCGCCGACGATCTCTGGCGCACCTACCAGATGGGCGCCGAGGAGATCCACGCCCTCCGCGGCGTCAGCTTCACCATCGAGCGCGGGGAGTACGTGGCCATCATGGGGCCGTCGGGCTCGGGGAAGTCGACCCTCATGAACCTGATCGGGTGCCTCGACACGCCCAGCAAGGGGACCTACGTCCTGCGCGGGAAGGTCGTCTCGAAGATGAACGACGACGAGCTGGCGTCCATCCGCAATCGGGAGATCGGCTTCGTCTTCCAGACGTTCAACTTGCTTCCGCGGGCGTCGGCCCTCCACAACGTGGAGCTCCCCCTCGTCTACGCGGGCGTCCCCCGCGACGAGCGCCTCGCCACGGCGCGCCGCGCCCTCGAGCTGGTGGACCTCGGGTCGCGGGTCAGCCACAAGCCCAACGAGCTCTCGGGAGGGCAGCGCCAGCGCGTGGCCATCGCCCGAGCCCTCGTCATGCAGCCGTCGATCCTCCTGGCCGACGAGCCCACCGGCAACCTCGACAGCACCACGGGAGAGGAGATCATGCGCCTCTTCCAGAGGCTCCACCGGGAGGGGAACACCATCATCGTGGTGACCCACGAGCGCGACATCGCCGACCACGCCCAACGCACCATCCACATCCGGGACGGCAAGATCGAGAAGGACGAGCGGAAAGCCTCGTGACCCTGGTGGCCTGAGCCATGCCCTTCCTGGAAGCGGTTCGAGTCGCCGTCGCCTCCCTCAGGTCCAACAAGCTGCGCTCGTTCCTGACGGTCCTCGGGATCCTGATCGGCGTCTCTTCGGTGATCGCGGTCGTGGCCATCACGGAGGGGCTGGACGGCTACATCTCCGAGCGGGTCCTGGAGCTCGGGAGCAAGAGCTTCAGCGTCCAGAAGATGCCCGACATCATCACGAGCCGCCAGCAGTGGATCGAGATGAACAAGCGGAAGAACCTGGAGCTCGATGACGTCGAGCACGTGCGGAGCAGGTGCGCGGCGTGCCTCGAGGTCGGCGCCCAGGTCGCGACCTCCGGTGCGGCCAAGCATGGGCGCACCACGCAGAACAGCCTGGAGGTCATGGGGATCACCGAGAACTACAGCCGGATCGGCTCCATCCGCGACATGACGGCCGGCCGCAACCTGGTCCAGGACGACGTGGCCGAGGCGCGGCAGGTCGCGGTCATCGGCTCCGACATCCTGGACGCCCTCTTCCCCCAGATGGAGCCCATCGGCCGGGAGATCCTCGTCGACAGCCACCCCGTCAAGGTCATAGGCGTCGCGGAGAAGAAGGGGAGCGTCTTCGGCCAGAGCCAGGACAACTTCATCTGGCTCCCTATCACGACGTTCCGCAAGTTCTACGGGTCCCGGCGGTCCGTCACCCTCCAGATCGAGGCGCGGTCCATGGCTCTTCTGGAAGAGGCCCAGGATCAGGCCCGCGTCGCGATGCGCGTGCGCCGCCACGTGGATTTCGGAAAACCCGACGACTTTTCCATCGAGACGGGGCAGAGCGTCATGGACCTCTGGCAGAGCGCCACCCGGGGGATCTACGTCGTGACGATCGTCGTCACCGCCATCAGCCTCCTGGTGGGGGGGATCGTCGTCATGAACATCATGCTCGTCTCGGTCACCGAGCGGGTCCGCGAGATCGGCGTCCGGAAGGCCCTCGGCGCCCGCCGCCGGGACATTCTGCGGCAGTTCCTCGTCGAGTCCGTGATCCTATCGATGTTCGGAGGGGCGCTCGGCATCCTCGGAGCCGCGGCGTTCTCGATGGTCCTCGCCATGGTTCTCGGGAACATCATGTCGGCGAATTTCTCGGCGCCCGTTCGGCTCTGGGCGGTCCTCGTGGCGGTCTTCGTCTCGACGGCGGTCGGCCTCGTGGCGGGCATCTATCCGGCGAGCCGGGCCGCCGCCCTCGACCCTGTCGAGGCCCTGAGGAACGAATGAGCGCCCGGCCCTCCCTCGGGCGCCGCATCGCGTTGCGCTTCCCGATCCTCTTCTCGATGGGCGAGGCCGTGGGCCTGGGGCTCCAGGGGATCCGCGCCTACAAGCTGCGGGCGGGGCTCACGATCCTCGGCGTGGTCATGGGGATCATGACGGTGACCGGGATGAGCTCCATCGTGGCGGGGCTCAACGCGTCGATGGCTTCCCAGATCCAGAGCCTGGGCGCGTCGGTCATCTTCATCCGGCCTTTCGCTCCCGGGGAGCACGTCGACGACGAGATGTGGCGGAAGCGCAAGGGTCTGACGCGCCCCGAGGTGGAGGCCATCGGCGAGCGCCCCGCCGTGGGTGGCATCGCGGCCATCGAGCCCTTGAGCGCCGAGCTCATCAAGTACGGCAACGCGAAGGCCCAGAACGCCCAGATCGTCGGTGTGTCGGCCGGCTACGATGTGGTCCACGACATCTACGTCACCCGCGGTCGATTCATATCCCAGCAGGACGTCAATCGCGTCGCCCACGTCGTCGTGATCGGTGCCGACATCGCCGACTCCCTGTTCCCCTTCATCGACCCGATCGACAAGGAGATCTCCATCGACGGGCGCCGGTTCACGGTGATCGGCGTCATCCAGCGCCTGGGGAAGTTCCTCTTCTTCAACCGCGACGCCATCGTTCTCGTGCCCCTCGGCTCGGTACAGAAGCGGGACCCGCGCTTCAACTTCCTCGTGGCCGACATGAAGCCCGTGTCTCCGGCGCAGATGGACGCCGCCATCGAACAGACGCGCGAGACTCTGCGCCGCATGCGGAAGCTCAAGTACCTCGAAAAGGACAACTTCGCCATCTTCGGCCAGGACACCTTCACGCAGCTCTACCAGCAGATCACCGGCGGGATCTACCTCGTGATGATCGCCATCTCGTCCATCGGCCTCCTGGTGGGGGGCGTGGGCGTCATGAACATCATGCTTGTCTCGGTCACGGAACGGACCCGCGAGATCGGGGTCCGCAAGGCGCTCGGGGCGAAGCGGCGCGACATCATGGCGCAGTTCCTCACCGAGGCCGTGACGCTGACGGGAGCCGGAGGGGTTCTCGGTATCCTGATCGGCAGCGGGGCCGCGTGGCTCATCAACACGTTCTCTCCCTTTCCCGCGGTGATCCAGACGAGCTGGGTGGCCGTCGCCTTCATCGTCGCCGTGGTCGTTGGCCTCGTCTTCGGCCTCTGGCCCGCCGCTAAGGCCGCGCGCCTAGATCCCATCGAAGCCCTTCGCTACGAGTAGCCGCCGCCCGCGGCCATGTGACCCGCGGTCGCGTCTCCACGGAAAAACGACGCGGGTGCACCCGCGGCAGCCCTTTTCCGATCTAGAGTCTGTAGATGAGAATCCCTCGTCTGCTCCTCGCCCTCGGCGTGTGCGCCCTCCTCGACTCGTGCGGGTCGGATTCCACGTCGGTCTCTGTTCCCTCGCCGAGTCCTCCAGCCGACGCGTCAGTGACCAGCGTCGACGCGTGGCCCATGTACGGCCACGACGCCCAGCGGACGAACTACAACCCCGCGGAGAAGATCATCAGCATCGCCAACGTGGGCAGGCTGGCCGTGAGCTGGACGGCGGAGGTCGGGATGGGGCACGTGCCCTCCAACAGCGCACCGACCGTAGCCAACGGACACGTCTACGTGGGGAGCAGCGTCGCCAAAGGGGACAACTTCTTCGCTTTCGACGCCCTTACGGGTCAGCGCGTTTGGAGCGCCGACCTCCATTATACGTTCGAGGCTCGTTGCGACATCGAGGAGGACGTCGGGATTCCGTCGACCGCCGCCGTGGCCAACGGGGTCGTTGTCGTGGGAGGCGGGGACAGCGCGTACTACGGTCTCGACGAGAAGACAGGCGTCATCCTCTGGCGTCACGACATGAACGTCGGGCCGAGCGGCTTCGCGTGGGAATCGCCCCTCATCGCCGACGGAAAGGCCTACATCGGGATCTCGACCCGGTGCGACAACCCGCCCGTGCGCGGCGA
>JBGPYB010000021.1:0-40914 GCA_041493035.1 Vicinamibacteria bacterium
CCGAACATCCTCCAGGTCCACGACATCGGCACCCATGAGGGTGCTCCCTACGTGGTCTCCGAGCTGCTCGAGGGTGAGACGCTGCGCGATCGCATCGGCGGCACGCCGCTGCCCACGCGGAAGGCGATCGACTTCGCGACGCAGATCGCGAAGGGGCTCTCGGCCGCCCACGAGAAAGGCATCGTCCACCGCGACCTCAAGCCGGAGAACCTGTTCATCACGAAGGACGGCCGCGTCAAGATCCTCGACTTCGGCCTCGCCAAGCTGACGGGCGGCGAGGCGCTGGCGGACGCCGACACGAACACGCGCGGCATGCCGGGCACCGACGCCGGCAAGGTGCTCGGCACCGTCGGCTACATGTCTCCGGAGCAGGTGCGCGCCAAGCCGGTCGACCATCGCTCCGATATCTTCTCCTTCGGCTCGGTGCTCTACGAGATGCTCTCGGGCAAGCGCGCCTTCCGCGGCGCGTCCGCCGTCGAGACGATGAACGCGATCCTCAAGGAGGATCCACCGGACCTGACCGAGACGAACCGCAACCTGCCCGCGGCGCTCGAGCGCATCGTCGGCCACTGCCTCGAGAAGAACCCCGAGGAGCGTTTCCAGTCGGCGCTCGACGTCGCTTTCGACCTCGATCAGCTCTCGGGCTCGGCGACGACGCAGGCCGCGATCGTGTCGGCCGACGGACGCAAGCTGCCCGGCTGGCGCAGCGTGACGCTCGTGCTCGCAGCGATCGCGCTGGTCGCGAGCGCGTTCGTGTCAGGCCGGCACAGCGCCGCCGTCCACCCGCTACCGGACTTCCGGCCGATCACGTTCCAGCGCGGCGTCGTCGGCAAGGCGCGCTTCGCCGCCGACGGGAAAAGCATCATCTATGCCGCGCAATGGCCTGGCGTCGACCGGAACATCTACGTCGCGCAGCCCGGCAGCCCCGAGTCGCGCAGTCTGGATCTCAAGGACGCGGGGCTCGTCGGCGTCTCGCGCGCAGGAGAGTTGGCGGTCCTGCTACAGCACGGACCCGGCCCCGGACGCACGCTGGCGCGGCTGCCGATGGGCGGCGGCGCTCCGCGCGACGTGACCGAGCACGTGGTCGGCGCGGACTGGGGACCCGATGGGACGTCCTTCGCTGTGGTGCGGTCTGCGGGCGGCAAGAACATCATCGAGTTCCCGATCGGCAAGCCGCTCTACGACGCGGTGTACGTCGACAATGTGAAGGTTGCGCCGCACGGCGACCTGGTGGCCTTCAGCGACCATCCGGTCGCGGGCGACAACCGCGGCGACGTCGCCGTCGTGGACCTTGCCGGCAAGAAACGCACGCTCTCCACGGGCTGGTCCGACATCCGCGGCCTCGTCTGGTCGCCCGAGGGCCGGGAGATCTGGTTCACGGCCACGCGCGGAGGCATCGAGCTGAATCTCTGGGGGGTGACGCCCGGGGGCCGAGAACGCCAGGTCTACCGCGCGCCCGGCAACCTTCAGATCGAGGACAGCGCGCCCGACGGCCGCATCCTCTTGACCGTGGGCCGGAGCAAACCGAGCCTCTTCGGCCTGGCACCCGGCGAGACGAAGGAGCGCGACCTCTCGTGGCTCGACTTCGGCTGGGCCACGGATCTATCGACAGACGGCAAGGTGTTCCTGTTCGGCGAGCAGGGGGACGGCGCCGGGCCCGAGTATGCCGTCTACATCCGTGGTACCGATGGTTCGGCGCCGACGCTGCTCGGCAAGGGCGCCGCAGTCGCGCTCTCGCCTGACGGCCGCTCCGCGCTGGTGCTGAATCTCACACCCCCCGCGCACTTCGCGCTCTTACCGACCGGCGCCGGTGACGCACGGCCGCTGCCGCGCGGCACGCTCGCACAGCTGCAATGGGGAGCCTTCTTCTCCGACGGGAAGCGAATCGCCTTGGCTGGGAACGAACAGGGCAAGGCCACGCGACTCTGGGTCCAGGATCTGAGCGGAGGCGACCCGAACCCGATCTCGGCCGAAGGCGTCGCGGCCGGGTTCGGCTTCAGCGGCAACGCGCTCTCGCCCGATGGCAGCGTCATCGCCGCCACGAGCGATGCGGGGCCGGCGCTGTACCCCGTGGCGGGCGGAGGGCCGCAACCCGTCAAAGGTGCCGAAGTCACGGACGTGCCGCTGCGGTTCGGCGCCGACGGCCGTTTCCTGTATGTTCGCGCGTTCCCGCGTGGGGACCCCTTCCGGCTGCCGGTCCGAATCTTCCGCCTGGATCTCGCGAAGGGCACGCGGGAGTTGTGGAAGGAGATCGCTCCCGCGGGCGCCTCGAGCCTCGGTGGCATCACCGCCCTCGTGATAGCGCCCGACGCCGGGTCCTACGCCTACACCTACGGCGAGGCGACCGCCACGCTCTACGAGGTCCGCGGCATCCAATAACCTCGTATCATGAATCATGATGACGACGCGCCGTGCGTTCCTCGGCTCGTCCCTCCGGGCCGGCCTTGCGCTGCCCGTGGTCCAGGGTCTTCCACGGTTGCCGGAGTCGGAGCCCATCGAGACGCCCGTCCCCCTCGCCGCTCGCTTCCCGGACCTGCGGTCGCGCTTCATCTTCGAGTACTACCCGTGGTACGGGCCGAACCGCCACTGGAACCAGTGGGACCGGGTCCCTCCCGTGGACATCGCTTCGGCCTACGTTCCGCGGCTCGGTGCCTACGACTCCCGGGCGGCATCGGTGATCGAGCAACACGCGCGGTGGATGGTGGAGGCGGGGGCCGGTGCGGTCAGCGTGAGCTGGTGGGGTCAGGGAAGCTACCAGGACCAGATCGTGCCCCTCCTCCTCGACGTGCTGCGAGACCACGGCCTTCGGGCGACCTTCCAACTCGAGCCTTACACCGAAGCCCACGGGCGGCGCTTCGCCGAGGACGTGCTCTACCTGGTCCGCGAATACGGAGAGAAGCGAGGATTCGACGCGTTCCTTCTCCTCGGGGGTCCCGGTGGGGCCGAAACGCCGGTCTTCAAGGGGTTCCGGAGCATCCTTCCCGCCGCCTCGACCGATTGCCACGGCGTGACGGCGCCGATCCCCGACTACTTCTCGGACGACGAGTGGCGGCGAGAGCTCGCCACGCTCCGCTCGACCCTCGTCCACGACTTTCCGGAGGCCCTCTTCCTGGCCGACACCGTGAACATGCCGCGGGCGAAGGCGGCAGGCTTCGACGGTGTGGCGGTCTTCGACAACTTCGTCCCTCCGGAGTCGTACGCTCTCCACGCCACGGAGGCCTCGGCGCTGGACCTCCTCTTCAGCTTCAACGCGAACCCGGGCTTCGACGGGATCTCGCCCCGGCGCCTCGAGGCTGGCTCCTGCTACTCCGCGCCTCCCTTCGCCCCGCCGGCCGATCCCCCTCTCGACTGGAGCCGGGCCGACGAGCGAGAGAGAGCGGCCCGCCTCTCCCGGCTCCGGATCGAGGAGTCCTTCGACGCCACGGTCGCCGTCCAAACCGACGCGGCGCTTTCCAACGTCCGACGCGGCTTCTTCCTGGTCTATCTGAACTCGTTCAACGAGTGGCATGAGGGCTCTGCCTTCGAGCCGATGCTCGACGCCGACGCCCTATCGCCGGCGCAGCGCGCGTTCGACTATCACAACCCCGCCGGCGGCGACTACCGCCTGCGAGCCCTCGCGGCGCGGATCAGGGCTGTGACGAAACCGGTGAACTACAGCCCGACGCCGGGGACCACGCCGTAGATCAAGAGAACCATTGCCATCGGGCGACGCAAAGGCGCGTGATCGGGCAGGCGCCCACGCGGCCCAGGCTCTTGCCGCGCCAGCGGGCGCTCCCGAAAGGCAGGCCCAGCATGACCACAGTCCTGGACAAGAAGGCGGATCTGGCCGGTCCGGGCATCGGGGACTACGCCGAGCTGGAGAAGATTCTCCCCTCCGACTACGCGTCGCTCCTCGGACCCAAGGAGACCCAGAAGGCCATCACGGCCGCGAAGCGCACCATCGAAGACGGCCTCTGCAAGGAGCTGAACCTCCTCCGGGTCGAGGTGCCGCTCATCGTGGACGCGGAGAGCGGTGTCAACGACTACCTGGATCGCGACGGCGCTCGCGGACCCGTGCAGTTTCACATTGACAACGACCACGGCAAGCACCCGGTCGAGGCGCAGGTCGTCCAGGCGGCGACTAAGTGGAAGAGGACGGCACTCGCGCAGTTCGAGATGGAACCCGGCGAGGGCCTGGTGACCGACATGCGCGCCGTGCGCAAGGACTACTTCCTCGACCACGATCACAGCGCCTACGTGGATCAATGGGACTGGGAGAAGGCGATCACGGCCAAGGACCGCACCCTGGAGTTCCTGACCGCGACCGTCGAGAAGCTCTGGAAGGTGATCAAGGGCGCCGAGAACCACGTCCAGGCGCTCTTCCCCGCGCTCAAGACGCGTTACCCGGGATTGCCCGACACGCTGACCTTCATCCACGCCGAGGACCTCCTCGATCGCTACCCGAATCTGCCCCGAAAGGCACGCGAGACGGCGATCCTCCAGGAGCACGCGGCGGTCTTCATCTATGGAATCGGCTGGACCCTGAAAGACGGTTATCCCCACGAGATGCGCGCGGCCGACTACGACGACTGGGTGACCGAGACGCGCTCCAAGGACGGCCGGCCGATGCACGGGCTGAACGGAGACATCCTGGTCTGGAACCCCGTCACCAAGAGACGCCACGAGCTGAGCTCGATGGGCATCCGCGTCAATGCCGAGACGCTGCGCCGCCAGCTCGAGATGACGGGCCAGCTCGATTTCCTGAAGTATCCCTATCACCAGGGGATCACGAACGGCACGCTGCCACTCAGCATCGGCGGCGGAATCGGGCAGGCGCGCACCGTGATGTCGCTGCTCAAGAAAGCGCACCTGGGCGAGGTCAGCGCAACGGTATGGCCGCGCATCCTGAAGGACATGTGCCGCCAGAAGAACATCCACGTGATCGAGTGACGTAGGGGGCGAGAGTCCGATGCGCTACGGCGCGGTCTTCGGAGGCGTGTGGTACTTCGCGGCGAGTGCCGGCTTGCCCAGCAGGCCGTAAACTTGGGCGAGGTCCTTCTCCACGGCCTCAAGGTCCTTGGCATTCTCGCTCTTGCCGGCGAGGGCCCGGTGACATTCGAGGAGCAACGGCTCGGCCTCCAGCGGACGGCGCTGGGCGATGAGGATCTCGGCCAGGCCGCGCTTGGCGCCAACGATTTTCGAATGCTCCTCGGATAACTTCAATCGGTAGATCCGCAGGGCCTCGCGTACCAGCTTCTCCGCCTCTTTGTCGTCGCCCGCGCGGTGTCGAAGGTGGGCCAGCGCGGTCAGGTTGTCGCCGAGGTACGGGTGGTCGGGCCGAATCCGCCGGTTCATCTCGAGGGCCTTACGGTGGAGCGACTCCGCCTCGTCGAAGTCAGCCTTCGAGCCGAGCGGCGACGGCCCTTTGTCGTACGCGAGGAAGTCCGCGAGGTTGCCCATGGTCTGCGCGACTTCGGGATGCTCGACGCCGTAGACCTTCTGGAGCATCGCGAGCGACTCGCGAAAGAGAGGCTCGGCCTGCCCGAGGTCGCCCAAGGCAGTCAAGTGCAGAGCGAGATTGTCGAGGGCGAACGCGACCTGCGGATGGACCCGACCGTAGCCCTGCGCGAAACCGGGATGAGGGCCATTTCTTCTTGAGCCGAACCGTACGCCCAGACAGTCGCGGATGTCAACGCCAACAACACGCCAACAGCCCGACGCGGAGCCCAGGAGAGGCCGTCGGCGTGCTATCATTGTGTCCTGTCTGAGCCGCGTGGGCCTCCAGGGCTCCTCCGCGAGTTCGCGGGGGTTGCGATGACGGGAGCCCAGGTCGAATACGTCGGCTTCAAGGCCAACGTCGCCGAGCGAGAGTACACGCTGCGGCTGAAGCGTCAGGACGTTTCGCTGCAGTTCACCCTCGTCATCCCCTCGGCTGCGTTTCTCTCAGGTCGCGCGCGCTTCCAGGACGCGCCGGAGATCTGCTTCCAGAAGCTGCACCGCGAGATCCTCGCGTGCTCCGACGGCCTGCCGGAGGCCCGGCTCGCCGTCACGGACGCCGACCTCGAGGCGTACCGCGCGTCCCACCTGCCGAACACGCCACGGCGCCGACCGAAGCCACCGATCCTGACGTAGACGCCGGCGCCGCCGAAGCAGCGCGGCGGCCTACTTCAGTAGCGCGACGTGAGGTAGCGGATCCCGATCGCCATCACGTCCTCCCAGGCCTGTTCCACCTCGGGTCCGAAGGCCGGGTCGATCTCGCGCACCGTGGCAAGCAGGCTGTCGAGCCAGAGGTCGTACAGCTCGGCGCCGATGCCGAGCTGGGCCGAGCTGTGCCGCCCGGCCACTTCGCGCAGATAGCGATCTGGGCTCTCCGGGTCCTGCGCGGCCAGCAGGATCAGGTGCAGGGAAGCGAGCACGGCCCGTTTTTGGCGCACGAAGTCCGTGTTGGCGAACTTCTCGCCCACCTTCGGCGAGGAAGCCAGGAAGCGTTCGTAGAAGCGGTCGAGAAAGCGCGCATCCGCGCCGCAGCGGCGAAGGCTTTGGTCGAAGATCTGAAGGGCTCTTGGTTCCGTGGGGCGCCTCCGCCTTGACAGGCTGGCGGCATTGTACCTGCTCGGGGGGCGCCTAGGGATGTTCCCGCGGAAGCGCTGCCGCCTCGACCGAGCGGGCATGCCAGATCTCGTCGGCATACTGGCGAGTCGTCCGGTCCGAGGAGAACTTGCCCATGCCCGCGACGTTGAGGATCGACATCCTCCACCACTCGTCAGGTCGAGCGTACGTGGCCGCGGCCCGGCTCTGGCACTCGGCGTAGGCGGCGAAGTCCGCGCACAGGAAGTAGCGGTCGTCGCCGAGCAACGCGTCCGCGATCGGACCGAACAACCCCGAGCCTCCGTCCAGCGCGCCGCTGGCGATCGTCTCGATGGCGCGGCGCAGTTCCTGGTTGCTCTCGATCCAGGCGTGCGACGAGCTCCCTGACGCCCGCAGCTCCGCGATCTGCTCGGCGGTGTGGCCGAAGATGAAGATGTTGTCGGCCCCCACCTCCTCCAGGATCTCGACGTTGGCGCCGTCAAGCGTGCCGATGGTGAGCGCCCCATTCAGCGCGGCCTTCATGTTGCCGGTCCCGGAGGCTTCGGTGCCGGCGGTGGAGATTTGCTCGCTCAGCTCGCACGCCGGGAAGACCACCTCGGCCTGCGAGACCGAGTAGTTGGGCAAGAACGCCACCGCCAGCCGGCCCCGGACGGCGGGATCGCGGGAAACGCGCTCCGCGACGGCATGGATCAGCCGGATGATCAGCTTCGCCGTGACGTAGCTCGGCGCCGCCTTGCCGGCGAAGATCACCGTGCGCGGGACGCCGTCGTCGCTGCCGTCGCGCAGGCGCTCGTGGAGGGCGATGGCGTGCACCGCGTTCAAGAGCTGGCGCTTGTACTCGTGGATCCGTTTGACCTGGCAGTCGAACAGGCTGTCGGGATCGAGGACGAGCCCGTGGAGCTTCTTCGCGCGATCGGCGAGGACGGTCTTGTTGATGCGCTTCAGGGCAGCCCATTCGGCGCGGAACGCCTTGTCGTCCGCGAAGGGCCGCAGCTTCGACAGCGCGCAGAGGTCGCGAATCCAGTCGTCCCCGATCGCGTCGCTGATCAGCCCGGCGAGGCCGGGGTTGCTCTGGAGCAGCCAGCGGCGAGGTGTGATGCCGTTGGTCTTGTTGCTGATCCGGCCGGGCAGCACCAGGTCCAGATCGGCGAAGGTCGCCTGGCGCAGGATCCGCGTATGCAACTCGGCCACGCCGTTCACAGCGTGAGAGCCCGCGAACGCCAGGTGCGCCATCCGGACGGTGCCGGCGTCGTCGAGGACCGCCGTGCGCCGCGCGAGCTCATCGCCTCCCATCGCGAACGCCCGCGCGCGGAAACGGCGATCGATCTCCTCGACGATCTCGAAGTGGCGCGGCAGCAGCCGGCCGAACAGCTCCGCCGGCCAACGTTCGAGCGCTTCGGGCAGCACGGTGTGATTGGTGTAGCCGAAGACGGCCTGCGTCAGGTCCCAGGCCTGTTCCCAAGGGACGGCGTGCTCGTCCACCAACATGCGCATCAGCTCCGGGATGCCGAGCACCGGGTGCGTGTCGTTCAGCTGGATCGCGACCTTGTCGGGCAGCTCCTCCCAGCGGCGCGGGCCGAACTTGCGGAACCGGCGCAGCACGTCCTGGAGCGTCGCCGACACGAAGAAGTACTGCTGCTTGAGGCGCAGCTCCTTGCCTGCGTACTGGTCGTCGGGCGGGTAGAGCACCTTCGAGATGTTCTCGCTCTGTGTCTTGTCCTCCACGGCCCGCACGTACTCCCCAGCGTTGAAGCGGACGAGGTCGAACTCGCGGCTCGACTTGGCCGACCACAGCCGCAGGGTGTTGACGGTGTCGTTACGAAAGCCCGCGACCGGCGTGTCGTACGCCATCGCCCAGACGTCCTGAGTGTCCACCCAGGCCACGCGGAGCTGGCCGTCGGCGTCCCGCGACTGTTCGCTGCGCCCGTAGAAGCGCACCGGGAACAGCGCGTCAGGGCGCGGGATCTCCCACGGATTCCCGTAGCGGAGCCAGTTGTCAGGAGCCTCGACCTGGGCGCCGTCCTGGATGCGCTGCTGGAAGATGCCGTAGTCATAGCGGATGCCGTAGCCGTAGAACGGCAGGGCGAGTGTCGCCGCCGAATCGAGGATGCAGGCCGCGAGCCTGCCCAGGCCGCCGTTGCCGAGCCCCGCGTCCCATTCCTGCTCCTGGAGGGCTTCGAGGTCGCAGCCGAGCTGTCGCACCGCATCGAGGTAGGCGTCGCGCGCGCCGAGATTGATCACGTTGTTGATGAGGGCGCGGCCCATCAGGAACTCGAGGGACAGGTAGTAGACCCGCTTCGCGTCGGCACGGTAGTAGGCGGTCTGCGTCCTGAACCATCGCTCCATCAGGCGATCCCGGACGGAGTAGGCCAGAGCCTGGTACATATCGAAGTCGCTGGCCGTGTGCCGGTCCTTGGCGACGGTATACATCATCCGGTGGGCGAAGGCCTGGATGATCCCGCTCAGGTCGAGGCGGCCCGGCGGCGGCTCGGGAATCTGGCGTGTGCGACTCACGTCGCCTGATACTACCGCGTCCTGGCTTCCGCTGGCCCGCGCCTCGATCGCACTCTGATGATCTCGAGCCCGCGTCGCGGTCCCGGGGCGACGGCCAGGAGTATCCCGAATCCCACCCATCGGCCTGCCGCTGCGCTAGAATCTCCCAGTCTTCCTACTTTTGAGAAAGGATCCCACTGTGGCCAAGACCATTTCGAAGCCGGACGCCAATCCGATCGTCGCTCTGCTCCTCACCTGGTTCGTGCTCGGCCTCGGCCATCTGATCGTGAACGGCCAGCAGCGCAAGTGGATCTACACGCTCCTCGCCTCCGTCATCGGGTGCTGTGCGTGCCTGGTTCCCGGCATCGTGATCTCGATCTTCAGCATCATCGACGCCTACCAGACGGCGCTCCGCCTCCAGGCCGGCGAGACGATCGGCGAGAACGAGTACACCTTCGCCCCGCTCTTCAAGGTCGTCAGCTACATCGACAAGGAAGCCACCTGCAAGAACGCGTAGGTGCCTTCGTGCTCGCGCTCCTCCTCGCCGTCGGGCCGGCCCTCGCCGCGCCCGACGCGAAGGAGATCCGGCGGCTCCAAGCTTGCGCCGAGGTCCTTCAGGAGGTGATGGACGTCCCGGAGGGCATCCCTCGCGATCTCCTCCACAAGGCGTATTGCGTCGTCGTGATCCCAAGCGTCAAGAAGGCGGCGCTCGGCGTAGGCGCCCGTTTCGGCAAGGGCGCGGCGTTGTGCCGCACCGACAACGGCCGCGGCGCGTGGGGAGCGCCGCTCATGATCAGCATCGGCGGCGGCAGCTTCGGCCTCCAGATCGGCGGGCAGGCCACCGACTACGTCTTTCTGGTGATGAACCCCAAGGGGATCGACCACCTGTTGAAGAGCAAGTTCACCCTGGGTGCTGACTGCTCGGTCGCGGCCGGTCCCAAGGGACGCAGCATGGAGGCGGCCACCGACGCCCAGATGCGCGCCGAGATCCTCACCTACTCCCGAAGCCGCGGTGTCTTCGCCGGGCTGTCCCTCGAAGGAGCCGTCCTGAAGCAGGACAAGGACGCCAACGTCGACGTCTACGGAAGCGACGCGCCGCCGAAGGAGCTGCTCTCGAACGCGGCGCACAGGATCCCACCCGAAGCGCGCCCTCTCGTGGACGCTCTTCGACAGATCTCTCCGCATCTCGCCACGAACTGACCGCAGACGGGGCCGATGGGGTCCGAGTTCGAGCGGATCTGTCAGCTCGGGTCGATCACACCGGACGCGTGGATGCGGATCTACTTGACCAGCCGCTTCACGAGACCCAGCAGATCGCGAAGCTCGAAGGGTTTTGCGAGGAACGCGTCGGCCTCAATGTCGGCAGCCGAGAGCGCCGCGTCGCGGGCCGCGGTCAGCACCAGGATCGGGGCGCGATCGGGAAGCTCCTTGTAGGCGCGAGCGAAGCTCCAGCCGTCCATGCCCGCCATCCGCATATCCAGAAGAATGACCGCAGCGTCGAAATCCTTCAGAACCTCCAAAGCCCTGGCTCCGTCGGCCGCCGTCGCCACCTCGTAGCCGTCGTCGGTCAGAGCCATCTCGACAAAGTCGCGGATGCTCTCGTCATCGTCCACGACGAGGACCCGCTTCCCCTGCGTCACTTCTTCTCCTTGCGAGACCGGCGCACGGGAACGGAGGCGACCATCTGTGTTCCGCCGCCCCGCGGAAAGCGCGCCCAAAGGCGGCCGCCGTGGAGGTCGATGATCTGCCGGCTGATGTAGAGGCCGAGGCCCATCCCACCGAGCCGGTGCTCCGTGTGGGCTTGGTAGAAGCGATCGAAGATCAGCGAGCGATGCTTCGGTGGGACGCCGAGGCCCCGGTCCCGGACGGCGATGACGATCTCACCGCCTTGCTTCGTCACTTCCACGTCGACCGACCCGCCCCGGGGGCTGTACTTGACGGCGTTGTCCACGAGGTTCGTCACCACCTGCTCGAGCCTCAGGGGATCGACGAGCGCCAGCGCCGCGCGCGCGCCACGGAGCGTGATGGCGTGACGTTCTGTGGTGGCGCCGGCCGCCACGACGACCGCCTCCACGAGACCGACGACGTCGGTGACCCTCGGCTCGATCACGAGACGTCCGGCCTCCAGCCGCGAGATGTCGAGGAGCTGGTCCACGAGAATGCCCAGCTTGCCCGACTGCTGGTCGATCGCCGCGAGGCCTTGCCGGAGACGCTCGGGGTCCGGAGTCTCGTCGCGCTCGGCCTGGCGGAGGAGGAGCTGTGCGAAGCCCCGGAGGCTCGTGAGGGGCGTCTTCAGCTCGTGGGCCGCGACGGACAGGAACTCGTCCCGGACCTCCTCGGCCCGGCGGCGCTCGGCAATCTCACGCACGAGGAGGTCGTTGGCGGCCTGGAGCTCCGAGGTCCGTTCCTCGACGCGCTTCTCCAGGCGCACGTGGGACTGACGAAGCTCGTCCTCCATCCGCTTGCGCTGGAAGAACTCGGGGATGCTGACGGCGGCCGCCTCACCGGCCTTCTTGGCGGAACGGGGACGGCGCCGGCGTCCGAGGTAGCGGGCGACGTGCTCCTCCACCCGCGACGGCGGCGCCATGACGAAGCGGCAGCGGTCTCCCCGGGACGCCAGGCACTCCACCTCCACAGCCACGAGCGGGACACCGAAGCTCTCCTCGCACCAGCCCGAGGAGTAGCCCGCGTTCATGATGCACACCGGGACTTCGCTCCGCCGCCCTCGCCGGCGCCACGCGTCGGACTCGAACGAGTACGGGTGATCGTAGATGAGGAAGAACTCGTCGTCGGCCGAAGGACGCGACTCGGCGTGGATGTGGACGTAGGCCCACCCGGCGAAGGAGAAGTGGATCGGCCCCGCCGAGAGCTTCTCGATGGGGTCCTTGACCTTCATCCGCCGATGGAAGGTCTTGGCGTCGGCCTTTCCGATGGCGTGGGCCAGATCGAAGAGGAGGTTGTTGGCGACGGCGCGGGCCTCGCGCTTCCCTTTGTCCCGGTAGAGGGACATGACGAGGTCGAAGAACTCCACCGACATCGACGCCGCCCGGACCAGGATGTACCGCTCCCCCGAGATGGAGATGGTTCCGCGCTTCGGGTTCGCGACCTTGCGGGCGAAGTAGCGCGCGACGTAGTCCTGGGCGCTCAGGAAGAGGGGACGGAAGGGGGCGGGAACCGAGACGGTGTCGAGGGAGCGCCTCTTCGGCGCCTTCACTCCCTGTCGCGTCACGGCGCCACTATACCCCAGCGTCGAGGCGACTCAGTGGGTGTAGCCCAGAAGCCCACAGTCGAAGGTGCGCCTGTCGACGGTGGCCAGCCCGCGCTCCGCCGCGCGTGACAGCAGGGGGAAATGGCGGATCTCGACGAGGTGCTCCGGGATGTACCAGACGTCTTCCTCGGCCGTCATCCAGCCGCGCCTGTCGAAGCGGGCCAGATTGACGGGCTGCGAGTAGCGGCGCAGCGTCTTCTCGCGACGCAGGTTGAAGTAGGACTCGAAGTACGAGAGGGCCAGCTCGCGGATCGAACCGAAGATGGCCTCCCTGAAGCGGAGGCCGTTGAAATGGGAGAGCGCCACCGCTCCCCACCCTCCCGGCCCCCGAAAGACCGCCAGGACGTGGTCGGTGTCCTGCTCGGCCTCGAGGTCCACGATCAGGGCCGGGAAACCCTGAAAGCGCAAGGCCGCCGCGGCGAAGAGGGCGCCGTCCATGCACTGCGCCTTCCCCTCACGCATCACCCGTCGTGGCGAGCGGCAGGACGTCCCCATCGACGGGTCGTACTCGATGTCGTCGAGGTACCGTTGCACTCGCCATGGGGCCGTGAAGCGCCGGAACGTGGCCGCTTCACGGGGTGTGAAGCCGAAGTCGTTGTCGCGAAGCGTCCTCTGGTGCAAGTGACCTCCGGTTGGGGAGACTACCCCACCTCGGCGCCGAAGGCACGAGGCGACGCATGCTGCTTGACCGGCTATCGCTACGAGGTCCAGCGGCCGACGCGCTCGACGAATGCGGCGTCGCCGATCTCGTGGCAGAGGTCGGTGAGCTCCCTGCGCCTGGCCCCGCGCCAGCGGAGGTCGCCCTTTCCCTCTGTGAGCGGAACATCCGTGCGTAGTGTGGCGAGCCTGCGATAGAGGGCCACTTCCTCTCTGTGTTCCCGCAGGCTCTTGCCAAGCGCGGCGGCCCCGCGCACCGCGACGCCCCACTCTGTCTCCTGCGCCGGGATCGTGTCCACGTGCCCGTATCGGGCCAGGAGTACGGCTGCGGACTTGGAGCCCCAGCGCGGGACACCCGGGATGCCGTCGGCGGTGTCACCCACGAGGGCCAGCCAATCCGGGATCGACGCCGGCGGTACGCCGAACTTCAGGGCGACACCAGCCTCGTCGAGGAGGCGACGGCGCATCCGGTCGAAGCAGACGATCCGCGAGCCGCGAACGCACTGCGCCAGGTCCTTGTCGGGCGAACAGATCAGAATCTGCTCGATCTCGGGCGAGCCGTCCCAGCGCGCGGCAGCAGTCGCGAGGGCGTCGTCCGCCTCGAACTCCGTCATCGCCCACACGACGATGCCCAAGGCCCGGGCCGCCCTCTCGGCCAGGGGGAACTGAGCCATCAGGTCTGCCGGCACGCCTTCGCTGGTCTTGTACCCTTCGAAGAGGTCGTTGCGGAAGGACTCGATGACGTGATCGAACGCGCACGCCACATGGGAGACACCGTCTTCGCGCAGCAGCGAGAGCAGCGAACGCAGGAGACCCCGCGTTGCCCCCACCTCCAGGCCCGTCGGGCTCTCAGACTTTGGCGCGCCGAAGTAGGCTCGGAACAGCTCGTAGGTCCCGTCGACCAGATGGATGCGCATGGCTCACTCTCGCTCGGCTTCGGCGTCGGTGTGCGCGGCATCGGGCGGCACTTCGAGGCCACGGATTCGCTTAAGGGCCACGGCAGCTTGGTGGCGCACTCGATTGCTCTCGTCCTTCGTGGCAACCGCCAGCGCGTCGACCGCTGGCGCAGCCGCGGGACCAAGCTTGCCGAGGGCACGGGCGGCGCGGACGCGAACGTGGTCGCTGTCGTCCTTGAGAGCGGCCATCAGCGCGGGTACAGCTTCCGGCGCGCCGATCCGCCCCAGGGCTCGCGCTGCATCGGCTCGTCGTGGCCCACGCGGGCTCCGAAGCGCCTCGATCAGGGCCGGCGCAGCGGCTCGGGCTGACGGGCCGATGCGCGCGAGAGCCAGGATGGCCGCGCCGCGGCCCTCCTTCTCCTCGGCGCGCACCGTCTCGATCAGCGCAGGCACAGCATCCTTCGCGGCCTCCCCAAAATTGCCGAGGGTCCAGGCTGCGAAGCCTCGGACGTATGGATCGGGGTTGGGGAGCGCCGCCACGAGGGGCGCCAGCGCGACATCGGCCGGAGGCTCGATCTTCCAGAGCGCCTGCGCGGCGGCCCAACGGACGTTCTCGCTCGGATCGCCGAGCGCCTCGAACAGGGCCGGTACGGCTGAAGCTGCGCCCTTCCCTCGCGCCGCGAGCGTTCGCGCTGCGACGACCCGGTGCCGCGGCTCCTCGTCACGGAGCCCCGCCAGCGCGTTCCCCGCCGGGGGCGCAGGCCACGGCTCCGTTGGCGAAACGACGCCGCTCTCGGCCACCGCATCGGCCGAGAGGCGCGCGCCAAGCGGACTCGGGTGGTCGTAGTCGACGAAGGCCGACTCCCCCGCTGTCCGCAGCTTCGGCAAGAGATCCAGACACGGAATGCCTTCGGTCTTGCAGAAGGCGGCAATGGCTTGTTGCGGGGTGGGCAGCGGTGCGCCGGCCGCGACCTGGAACCGGAACGGGAAGACGACGACCGCCAGCGTCGCGCCGTCGGCCTCGACGTCCCGCCGCAGCGCCCGCACCTCTTCGAAGAAGCGGCCGAACGCCTCCCGCACCGTCGGCGAATCGGCTTCGCGGAAGAGCTGCTCCACGTCGTGGATCTCGCGACCCTCCGCGTTGACGAGACGCCGCACCAGCGCCGAGCGCGCGAAGAGCGCACCGAGCCACGGCGGCGGCCGCGACAGGTTGTTCTGAAGCTCCGGAATGTCGTTCAGACAGACAGCGAGAAGCACCTGATCCGGATGGTGCTGCCGCCCGAGGCGACCGTAGGCGATGCGCTCCTGCCGCGTCGACCAACCCCAGAGCGCCACGTTCATCACGTCGACGGGGCGGCCTTCCTTCTCGTAGCGCTCCTCGAGAACCTGTGGCCACGCTTCGGAGGCCTCGATCCCCGCGCCCATCGTGACGCTGTCGCCGAGGGCGATGACACGACGTGTGCCCGCCAGCTTCTCGATCGGCCGCGCACGGTCGCGCAGACCGTCGGCGTTGAACTCCTGCCAGGGCGGCCAGCCGACGGCGTCGGAGCCCACGGTGTAGAAGTCGCCGTCCCAGCGCTCTTCCCAGTTCCAGAGATACTCGGCCACCTTCCGCGGGGGATGACGGCTCTCCATCACACGGCACACTCCTTCGAGGGCGCCCAGCAGAAGGGCCGCGGGCGCCACGCTCATGAGAAGGTTCTGGCCGATGCGAACGAGCGGGCGCGCCGTCACCACAGGTGCCAGTCGCCACGGGCGATGACCCAAGCGGCGAGCAACGCGTTCGTCGTGGCGTGGGCCGCGACCGCATCACCGATACGGCCGTGTCGCCGAAGGACAAGTGCGTACACCGCACCGGCCAGCGTCCCCGCGACCCACTGGCCGCCGTGCAAGGCGCCGAAGACGAGGGAAGACACGAGGATTGGAAGCAGTGTCAGTCCTCGAAACGTCACCGATTCGAAGTCGGACGCCATCAGGCGGCGCGCCAGATAGCCTCGGAACGCCATCTCTTCGGCAATCGGCACGGTGAGGATCGCCGCTGCGACTCGAACGGCAAGCCATCCGGAACGCGCCAGGGCCGGCAGGGCCGCGAGCCCCCTTTCAATGTCGGTGGGCGCCTGGGTGCCGCTCCACGAGTCCATGCCGATCCACATGGCGAACACGACCACGCCGGCCCACAACGACGACCACCCGAAGCTCCAGTCGAGGCCCGCGTAGGCCGAGCGAAAGGCCCAGAGCACCGCGGCGGCCGAGACGAACCGCAAAGGATAGAGCCATTCGAACCCGGCGGACGCGGCCCTGGAGACGAGCGACGCGGCCAGTATCGCGAGGAAAGGGGCCAGGTAGGCCGCCGTGGGATTCTCCGCTGCCAGCTCGCCAGAAGATCGCTCGGGCTCACGAGCGAGCCACGGGAGACGCCCCGCGACAGCGGCGAAGCCGAGGGCAATTCCGTTGAAGAGAATCCACCCGGCCTGGGAGTGAAACCCTCCTCTGGCTACACCCGTCGCGCCGGCATGGCCGATGAGGATCAGCGCCGTGATCCTTCCGACGTTGGCCACCCATATGGCCGCAAGCGCGGCCGGAACGAGGAGCAGCGCTCGGGGAAAGCGGTGCTCCCGCCGGAAGAACCAGAGCCACGCCGTGCTGAAGACCAGCATGAGCGCAAGCCCCTCGGCTCCGGAACACCCGCCGCGAACGCGTACGCGGAAGTTCGGGGTTGCGATCCGCCAGGTCTGCGCGTCGAACGAGACGTCGGAGACAAAGAGCCCGACGGACGTCTTGACGCACCGAAACGTCAGAACCTCGAGAGGGTTCGAGGCCACGCCGTTCCAGTACGAAACCAGGCCCAGGATGACTCCACCGGTCACGGCGCCGCCGATCGACGCGTAGATCCAGACGTCTCCCATTCCGCGTACCAGCGCGGCGATGGATCTCGCTGGCACGAACGCAAGGGCTGCGAGCGCAATCGAAAGAACCGCCGACACATAGAGCAGTGCCACGAGGAGTGGGTTGCGGGGACCCGGCGGGAGGACGAGTGAACACACAGCAAGGAAAGTCGAGAACGCGGCCAGATGGCCGACGAGGAAGCCCCATCCGAGCGCAGCGGCCTTCAGGTCCTCCGAGATCCTTGGGATGAGCGTGCGAACCCTCGAATACCCGAGGGCCAGGAAAACGGAGCAGAAGGGTACCGCGAACCAGGCGACTCGGACTCCACCGAGGCCTGGCCTGAAAGGCCCGACGATGAGGGCCCACTCCAGTGCGAGGAGCGAGGCGAGGAGGGCGACGCGATGGGCGAGGGACCGACCTAGCGTCTGCGGCGGCCTCGAATGACCATCAGCGCGCCGCCGAGCAGGGCGAGCGCGCCAGGCGCCCCAACGGGGTCGATCTCCGGAACTGGACCTCCAGCAAACACAGACACCGCCGTCCCCAACAAGACCAGAACGGCACTCGTGATTCTCTTCACGTGCTACTCCAAGCTCTCGGCGTCTCGAGGGAGGATTCTCGTGCGCTGAGCGGATAGGGCGTCAGCTTATCCACCTTTCGCATTGGCTTGTCAAATCCGTCGTCGCCCGCCCCGCACCCCTCGCCACAATCGGCATAAGGGCGACCTTGACAGCCTCGAGCGCCAACGCGTAGCGTCAGCTTCGAGAGGTCTTCTTGCCCTGGATACAATGGGAAGGCCGCGCCTATTGGCTCGTGTTCGTCGGCGCCTTCATGGCCGTCGCCGTCTGGGAATCGTACCGCCCGGCGCTTGCTCTGTCGGTCCGCGAGGAACGCCGGTGGAGTCGTCACGCCGTGATCGCCGCCGTCGGTTTCGTCATGAGCGCGGGCCTCTATCGCGTCACGCCGGTGTTTGCGGCGGCGGCGGTCGCGGGGAGCAAGTTCGGTCTGCTGAACAAGGCATGGCTCCCCGTCGCGGCTCGGTGGATCCTGGCCGTAGCCGCCCTCGATCTCGTTCGCTACGGCGTCCACGTGGCGCATCACGCCGTCCCTCTCTTGTGGCGGGTTCACCAGGTGCACCACTCGGACCCCGATCTCGACGCGTCCACCGGCGCGAGGTTTCACCCGATCGAGCTGATCGTCACGCAGGGCGCATACCTGGCGGCCATCGCGGCCTGCGCTCCCCCAGTCGGGGCTGTCCTCCTCACGGAGCTGCTCTTCTGCTTCCAGAGCTTCTTCTCCCACGCGAACTCCACGCTTCCCGCACGAGTCGAGAAGGCGCTCCGCTTCCTCTGGGTCACGCCGGGCATGCACCGCATCCATCATTCCGACCGGAGGCGGGAACAGGGAAGCAACTTCGGCGACCTCTTCCCCTTGTGGGATCGCATCTTTCGAACCTACGTTGCGGCGCCGATCGCTGGAATCGAAGGCATGAGGCCCGGCCTCGAGGGCTTCCAGAACGACCGCAGCCTCGACGTCTCGTTCATGCTGAGGCTGCCGTTTCGACGCGCGCCGGAATAGGAGGTCGTGTGCTGCAAGAGGGCGTCTTTGCCTTGATCCTGGGCGCTTCCGTCGTCATAGCGCAGGAGCCGACCCAGCCTCCCGAGGTCGTCTACCCGGGTCCGCAGGACATTCCGCCGAACGACCGCTTCAGCCCCGGCGATCTCAAGTCCACCCTCGTGGTGCCCGAGACGCGGGTCACGCGCTTCCGGTTCCCCGCCCTCGACGCCCACACCCACGCCTACGGAGAGACTCCCGAAGGCGTAGCCACGTGGGTCAAACTGATGGACCAGGTGAACGTGCGGACGAGCTTCATCCTGACCGACTCCACAGGCGACGCGTTCAAGAAGCTGACGGCGCAATACGCGACCGCATATCCCGGTCGGTTCGTGATGTTCGCCGGATTCGAGACCGAGAACATCGAGGCGGCAGACTACGGTGACCGGCTTCGGCGCCGCTTGAAGGAGGATGTCGCTGCCGGCGCGGCGGGGGTGGGCGAGCTGCACGACAAGGGCCAGGGGCTCGTGCGTGTCGGCGACCACGCCTACTTCATCGACGATGAGCGCTTCGATGCGCTCTGGGACGAGGCCGGGCGCCTCGGGGTGCCGGTCTTCATCCACATTGCCGAGCCCGCCGCCTTCTACGAGCCCCCCGACGAGCACAACGACCTCCGGCGTTCAGGCAACTGGTCGCTATACGGCAAGGGGACACCCGGCTTCGCCGCTCTGCTCGAGAAGTTCGAGAGCGTCTTGCGGCGCCATCCGCGGACGCGCTTCGTCGCCGTCCACTGCTTCAACCTCGCGAACGATCTCGGGGCGGTGGAACGACTGCTGGATCGCCACCCCAACGTCGAGATCGACTTCGCCGCGCGGATGTGGGAGCTGGCGCGCCAGCCGTTCACGGCCCGCGCCTTCTTTCTGAAGCACGCGGACCGGATCCTCTTCGGCACCGACAACAATCCCGACTTGCCCATGTACCTTGCCCACGTGCGGCAATTCGAAACCCACGACGAGTGGTTCTGGCCCGCCGACGCCGAGTGGTGGCGCGGCTACGGCATGGACTTGCCGCCGGGAGTCTTGAAGCGCGTCTACCAGAAGAACGCCGAGGCGCTCCTTGTTCGCAAGGCACGGTAGGAGCGGCGCGCCGCTGACGGCGCGCAGCCTTCCGCCAATCGTGGTATCTTTTGGTCCAATGCGCCCGTAGCTCAATTGGATAGAGCGTCAGCCTCCGGAGCTGAAGGTTGCAGGTTCGAGCCCCGCCGGGCGCACCATTCTCCTCGGTCAGACTCGGAGCGCGTCGACGAGCGCCTGAAGAGCCGTGGGCTGTTGACGCCGAGGCCCCGGATCGAATGGCTGACGGCTGACGTGCTGACACCGAGCCGCACCGCGGCCCGCGTGAAGCTACGCTCGTCCGCCACCGCGGCGAACGCCACGAGCACGCTGAGATCGTCACGCGGCATTGTTGAATGCTATTCATAACCCCATTTGCTTCTTTCCGTCTACTCATCCGATGCCCTCTCCGCTACGCTGGTCATGCATGAACGCACATCGCCATCGTGGAACAACTCAACGGCAAGGCGGTCAACAGTACGAGGCCGGATCACGGCTGCAGTTTTAGGAGGAGAAATGCAGAAGCGCAAGTTGGGAAGCAGTAACCTGGAAGTCTCGGCGGTCGGGCTCGGCTGCATGGGAATGAGCTTTTCCTACGGTCCGGCTGCAGACAAGCAGGAGATGATCTCGCTGCTTCGGTCGGCCGTCGACCGCGGCGTCACGTTCTTCGATACCGCTGAAGTCTACGGCCCGTTCACGAACGAAGAGCTGCTGGGCGAAGCCCTCTCCCCCTTCCGTGGGCAAGTGGTGATAGCCACCAAGTTCGGGTTCAAGCTCGATCCCAACGGGGGTCCGAAATGGGTGGGCCTGGACAGCCGGCCGGAGCACATCAAGCAGGTCGCCGAGGGATCGCTCAAGCGGCTCCACGTCGATGCCATCGATCTGTTCTATCAACACCGCGTCGACCCGGACGTGCCGATCGAAGACGTGGCGGGGGCGGTGAAGGACCTGATCCAGGAAGGCAAGGTCAAGCACTTCGGGCTTTCCGAGGCAGGAGCAGGGACGATTCGTCGTGCTCACTCCGTCCAGCGGCTCACTGCAGTCCAGAGCGAATACTCGCTCTGGACGAGAGGCCCCGAAGCAGAAGTGCTCCCGACCCTGGAGGAGCTCGGAATCGGCTTCGTTCCGTACAGCCCTCTGGGCAAGGGTTTCCTCACGGGCAAGATCAACGAGAACACCGCGTTCGATAGTTCCGACTTCCGCAGTACCCTCCCCCGCTTCACGCCGGAGGCTCGGAAAGCGAATCAGGCGCTGGTCGATCTGCTCGGCAGGATCGCGGAACGGAAGAAGGCGACGCCTGCTCAGATAGCGCTCGCCTGGCTGCTTGCCCGGAAACCGTGGATCGTTCCCATCCCCGGCACCCGGAAGCTGGAGCGCCTGGACGAGAACATCGGAGCGGCTGCAGTCGAACTCACGCTCGACGATCTCCGTGAGATCGACGGCGCCGCCTCGCAGATCACGGTGGAAGGGGCTCGGTACCCCAAGCACCTGGAGCAAATGACCGGTCGCTGAGCGGCGATGATTCAGCTCGCGCTGTTCGTTGTCGCAGGGGCGACGCTCGGCTTGCTGCTCGTCGGAATCCACAACGCCTGGGACACGGTGACACACATCGTCGTCCAGGGCTCGCGTGAAATGGAGTGACCCCGACGCGGACTGCGGTTGAACGGGTGCGGTACGTCCGCGGTCACACGATCGCGACCTTGACGTTGTGGATCGGCGGCAGCGAGTGGAACAAGCAGTCGAAGCGCTCCCCGCCGTTCCTCCCGATCCAGAGCTGGCCGGTCGTCGTTCCAAAATAGAGGGCGGGCGTCGTCAGCCGGTCGATGGTCATCGCGTCGCGCTGGACGGTGAAGTAGGTCTCCCTCTTCGGCAGGCCCTGGGCCAGGCGGCTCCACGAGTCACCGCCGTTCTCGCTCCGCCACACCGCGGGGGCGCCCCCCGGGCACGTGCGTGTCGCGGGCTCGAGAGGCATCACATACACCGTGTCGGCGTGGCGCGGGTGGACGACGATGGGAAACCCGAAGTCCGTGGGCAAGCCCGCGGCGATCGATCGCCAGGAGCGGCCGTAGTCGTCACTGCGCAGCACGCCGATGTTCGGCCTCGGCCCACCGGGTCCCGTCCAGTCGGCCCAACCGCCGTGGTTCTGCATGTAGAGCCGGCCGGGCGCGGCCTCGTGGCGCACGATCTTGTGGACGCACTGCCCGAACTCGGGATACGGGTCGGGCGCGAAGCCGGCGCCCACGCCCTTGTTGGAGGCCCGGAAGGTCTCGCCGCCGTCCTCGCTCAGATAGTGGCCGCCCGTCGAGATGCCCAGGTGCACGCGGTCGCCGTCGCGCACGATCGTGTGGAGACAGAGCCCGCCCGCACCCGGCTGCCACTTGCGCGCGTGCTCGTGATTGCTGATGCCGGGCACCATCTCCCACGAATCGCCCCCGTCGCGGCTTCGGAACAGGGAGGCCGGCTCGACGCCGCACCACAGGTCCTTCTTGCCGTGGCCGACCTCGAGCGACCAGATGTTCGCGAGGGCGCGGCCGTCGTCCTTCGGGAACGCGGGCGCCGACTTCGTCTCCTTGAAGCTCTTCCCCAGGTCCATCGAGCGCAACACCTTCATGCCGAAGAACGGATTGCAGCTCGAGGCGTACAGGCGCGGCGTGCCGCGAGCGTCGATCAGCGTGGAGTACACCGGGACACCGGGGCCGAAGGGCCCGCGCAGCGTGAAGCTGCGCCGGGTCTTGGCCGCTTCGCCGACGAACACGCCCTTCCTCGTACCGATGGTGACCAGCACCCGATCCGGCATCTTCAACCTCCTGAGACCGCGGGCAGGAACGTGAGCACGTCCCCCGCCGCGAGAACCGTGTCGACGCCGTCGAGATCGCGTATGTTGTCGGAGTTGACGAACACGTTCAAGTGGCGTCGCACCGCGCCCGTTTCGTCGCAGATGTTGCGATAAAGGGTGGATCGGCTCCGTTCCAGGTCTTCGAGCGCCGCCCTCACGGTGCGTGCGGCAATGGAAAGCTCCGACGCGCCCCCGGAATACGTGCGGAGCGGCCCCGGGAGGTAGATCGTGACGATCGGTGCCGTGCCCATGGCGCGAGGGTCGAGGATAGCGTCTACCGTGCGGACGACGCAATTCACGTACAGGCACGTACCTGAGCGCACCGCCTCCAGGGGTAACGCCCGCGGTCGAGGGGCCTCAGCGCTTCCCGAGCTAGTCGAACTGTCCGGGCACCCCGATCCAGAGGGCGTGCGACGCCAGGGGGCCTCCCGCAAGCGCGTTGACCAGGCGCTCGTCGGCGGTTACGAGCGGACACTCCAACGCGACCGCGAGGGCCACGTAGACACAGTCGTAGACGCTTCGCCCAGTCCCGAGCGCGATCTCGAGCGCGCCCTCGAGAACGAGGCGCGAGGGGAAGACCGTCAGGGGGAACTGGTCCAGCGCCCGGACGATGCGAGCGGCCTCCTGCCCGGTGAGCTGGCCAGCGCGGGCCTTCTTCCAGAGCACGCTGCCCAGCTCCGGCCACAGGAGGTCGGGCGAGGCCAGTTCGTGCCTCTCGTCGAGAAGACGAACGGCCTCTTCTGAGAGGCGCTCCGGAACGAACCACTTCGCGACGACGTTCGCGTCGACCACATACAGACTCAACGCGCCCGATCCTCGGCGAGCAGCTCGACGCTGTCGGTGTGCGCACGCCGACCAAGCTGTCGACGGATTCGATCGGCGAGGAAGCGGGCGTCGACGGCGCTGTGCCGGGAGGCCGTCTGGAGGATCTCCTTGAGCTCGGTCTGAAGGGAACGGCCGTTTCGCTTCGCCCGCGCCTTGAGCCGAGCAACGACGTCTGCCTTGAGATCACGAACAAGAACTTGTGCCACTGGCCGCCACCTCCCTGCTAGTGAAATGATAGCACTGCTGTCCACGTGCGCAGGCCGCGGGGGGGGGCGCGGCGGGACTCTCCGGAGCCGAAGGTTGCCGGTTCGAGCCCTGCCGGGCGCACCAAATCAAGATCAACAACTCAGCGCGACAGCCTCGACTGGCCCGGATTCGAATCCCGGGCGATCACCGGGGCGCGACCGCTCGCGGGACGGCTCACCAGCGCGAATAGCGCCGCCACAAGCCCTCCCCGAGCTGGTGCCCCACCTGACCGGTCATGCGCCGGGAGGCGACCGGCTCAGATCTCGACCTTGCGGGTCGCCTTGTTCCACCGAGCCGGCTTGCCGGCCTTGTAGGACACGTTGCACATGTGGCCGACGAGGGCGGCGTGGTGGCCGAAGCGTACGTCCTCGATCGGCTTGCCGCCGGTGCGGATGGCCTCGATCCAGCTCCGCATGTGCGCCCGCGTCGCGTCCTCGTCATTCGGCGACTTGTACTCGACCGGGTCCGCCACCGCGGGACCGTCGAGAGGGCTCAAGTCGTCGTTCAGGTTCATGAGCTGCTTGAACTTCTCCGTCGTGGCCTTGGGCCAGGAGTGGGTCGAGTAGCCGAAGTTCTCCGAGCGCGGCTCGTAGAAGTACTTGAAGGACCCGCCGCCATACTCGAGCGTCCCCTCGCTTCCGTAGAAGGTAAGGATCGGCCCCGGATGGCCGTTGCTGGCGGTGCTCGAGAGGCGGAGGACGAAGCCCTCGGAGTACTTCACCATCGAGGTCATCTGGTCCGGCACCTCGCGGTAGTTCTTCCAGTTGTAGACGTCGCCGAAGGTAACGACGCTCTCCGGCTCCTGAACGTCCATGAGCTGGTGGGTGGCCGTGACCAGATGCACGAAGAGGTCGGTCGGCAAACCGCCCGAGTAGTCCCAGAAGAGGCGCCACTGGAAGAAGCGCCGGAGATCGAAGTCGTGGGGTGGGGCTGAGCCGAGGAAGCTCTTCCAGTCCACCGTGGCCGGTGAGGCGTCGGGGGGGATCGGGTAGTACCAGGCGCCAGTCGCGGTGTTCCGGTGGAACTTGCCCTCGACGAGGGTGATCTGCCCGAGCCGCCCGCTCTTGATGAGCTCAGCTGCCTTCTGCGCGCAGCCCATGCTCATGTACTGGCTCCCCACCTGGAGCACCTTGCCGCTCTTCTCCACCGCGGAGACGAACGCCTCGCCCTCCTCCCAGGCGTGGGTCATCGGCTTCTCGATGTAAACGTGCTTTCCGGCGGCCAGCGCGTCCTGGGTCATCTTCAGGTGCCAGTGGTCGGGGGTCGCGATCACCACCGCGTCGATGTCGGCCCGGGAGAGGATCTCCTTGTAGTCACCGATGACCGCCGGCGCCGGCGAGATGAGCTCCTGGGCGCGGTCGAGATGCCCCTTGTAGCAGTCGGCAACGGCCTTGATCTCGACACCGTAAATGCCGCCGGCGGCCTCCATGAGGAGCGTGCCCCGGATCCCCACGCCGATGAACCCGAGCCGGACCGGCTTCGCCACGATGGCGGCCGAGTTGTTGATCTGGGCGCTCGCCTTGCGGGCGCCGCCCACGACCGTCGCCGCCGCGGCGAGGAGGGAGGACTTCTCGAGGAACTGCCTGCGGCTGAGGGAGTCGTTGCTAGACATAAGGCCTCCTGCGATCCCGGCAAGGCGATCGCCACGTAGGAGCATGCTATGCGCCGCGGGAAAACGGTGTCAACGGTGCGAATTGCTCAGTTGCCGACCGGGAGGCAAACGGCTTCCACCTCGCGAACGCCAGCCTTGCGCTGCCATGAGCTGCGGGCGCGCAAGGGTTACGCTGCGACGCGCTGAACAAGCCGCCAGGCTGCCGGCTCGAGTGTTGCAGTTGCCCGACGGCGGGGGCGACCTTGCTGCGCTGGGAAGTCGGCTTGTCGACCGGGATCGGCTATCGCCATCCCATCGACGACGTGCTTCCTTCTGTGAGCCGGGCCGGGTTCCGCGCGATCGAGGTGTCGACGGCCCCGCGCCATCTGGACCTCGAGCACCCGGAGTGCTGGGCGGAGTTGCGACGCTCGCTGACGACGCTGGGCCTGCACGTCGCCTCCCTGCACGCTCCGTTCGGACACGACGTCGCTTTCACCAGCCCCGACGCTTCGCTCCGAGAGCACGCCCTCGTCAGGCTGACCCGCGCGGCGGACGCGCTCCAGGCTCTGGGTGGAGCCCTCTACGTGATCCACCCCGGTGACGAGGACCAGCGCTGGATCTGGGAGCGGGAAAAACGGCTAGGTTTCAGCGTTGAGAGCCTCACGAAGGTCTGGGCGTGCTGTCAGGAGCGCGGCCTGAAGCTCGTGGTCGAGACGCCTCTTCCTCACCTTCTTGGCGGCCAACCGGAGGACTTCGCTTGGATCCTCGAGCGGCTGCCTTCGTCGGGCACGAGCGTCTGTCTGGATACGTCCCATACGTCCCTCGGGCGCAGTCTTTACGAGTACATTGATCGCTTTGCAGACAGGATCCGCCACATCCAGGCGAGCGACAACCGCGGCGTGACGGATGACCACTTGCCTCCCGGCGACGGTGTGATCGACTGGGACAGCGTCGTCGCCGCCCTCGAGCGCATCCGCTACGAGGGGTTCTTCATGCTCGAGGTGGCCGGGGATGGCGACCTCGGCGAGCACCTGGAGCGCGTCGTTGCTTCCGTGCGCCGCACGCTGGGCTGTGGCTGGCCGCCTGCGCCTCCGCCGCCGGCAGCGGCCGTCAGGTGAGCTCGCACTTCTGACGATGGCTTTTTCGCTCGAGCCGCTCGTGAGCTACTACCGCTCTCCCGCCGTGAGGGCGCGCATCGCCGAGTATTGCGGCGCGGCCGGTCCTGCACAGGAGTCGTTCGGGACGTACGACCTTGCAGGTTATGGCGGCGCGCAGCGACGACACACTCCCGATGGAGCCCCTGTGACGGTTCCGAACGGCGAATGGCTGACCCTCCTGGGCGAGGGCGCCGATATCTGCCGGTCGCTCGCCGACCGGTCGGGCACTCTCGTACAGCTCGACGTGGACTACTGCGACGCGGCCGACCCGGGTGGGCCCTATCGCGATCCGCAAGCCTGCTTTGGCCAGCTCGAGCCGGTGCACGAGGCGGTGCTCGACGCGTTCGAGCGCCGCGGCGTGCGCCCGTTCGTGCTGATGACGGGGCGCGGCTACCACTACACGGCCCGCGCTCCGTGGAACGGAGCGCTCCACCGCGGCCTCCTGGACATTGGGAACCCGGAGGAGGCGCTCCGAGGTCGATACCGGCGCGAAGCGCAGGAGCGACCCTGGGCCAAGGCCATGGGCACAGCCCACGATGGCGCCGGCCGCCTGCTCGAGGAGCTGGCCCACGAGGTCGTCCGCGCCCTGCGCGGTCGCGCGGCAATCCCGGTCACATTGGCCGACCTGCCGCCGCCGGAGGGCGGTCCGTTCGTGTGCCTGGACATGACCGCGTACGCGGATCCGCTCTTCCAGCGGTATGCCCGTTGTGCCTTCTCCAGCCATCAGAAGGTCAGCCTGAAGGGCCTCGACTGCAAGTGGCCCTTTTTCATCTGCGTGCCGCGCGTCGGGCCTTTGGGCGGCGAACTGTTGGCGGCTCGGCTCGACCCCGCCCGTGCCGCATGTCTGGCCGAGGACGCCCCAGCGTCCCTGCCCGCCGTGGAGGACGGCGCGGACTGGCTGCGACTGTATCGCGCCAGCCGCTTGGCGCGGTTCCACCGAGACTTCGACCTGGGCCCCCGTCAGCCCCGGGCCGCATGGCCGTTCACTTACGACACGCTCGGGCACGAATGGCTCCCTCCCTGCCTTGCGCTGCCGCTGGCCAGGCCAAACCCGCTGCTGCTCCGCCCGGTGCACCTGCACAGCGTCGCGCTCGGGCTTTGGGGCCTCGGGTGGCACCCGCGTTCCCTCGCTACGATGGTGCTCTCGCGCTATGAACAAGACCACCACTGGGGAGACTACTGGGCCCGGTATGCGGCGGCGAGCCGTGCGATGTTCTATATGCGCCTCTTCTGCGGCGCATTGGCCGACGGACTCGAGGACCCTGCGGAGTTCACCTGCGGCGTCCAAGCGGCACGCGACGCGTGCGACCAGGCCGGCTGCACTCTCGAGAAGCGTGAGCGCTTCAGGGGGTTGGCGGCGATGTTGGCTACTCGTCAGCGCTCGTGGTCTTGACCGCTGACGACGACGTGCGCGGTCGACACGGCCCGCGCGCTAGGTCTTCGAGCGCTGTAGCATCCACAGGTGCTGGGCGAGCCTCCCGATGGCGGCGTCGACGTTCTTGTCCTCGGTGCCCTCTGTGTTCTTGAACACTTCGCCCCAGGCCGGCATGTCCGCTGTCGCATGTCCCCTCAGCGCCTCGCCGTGGGCGATAGCTCGGACCACGCGATCGTACGGGTATGCCCCGCCGCTGCGCTCGGCCAGCGTCGTCAGGTCAGGCACGCTCACGCGAAGATCTGCCGCCAAGGGCCCGTCCGCCCTGCCGGAGGGGCCATGACACGACACGCAGTAGCGCTCGTAGGTGACCTCCCCCTTGGCCGCTGCCGCGGCATCGGGACTGTGCGCGGCCGGCGGAAACACTGGCGCCGCGCAGAAGGCCAGCGCGACTAGCAACCACAAACCGATCGTTTCGCGCCGCAAAAGGTCCTCCCGTTCTCCAGAAGATGCGTCGCGGCTTCCCCTCTGGCGACGAACCGCCGGATTCGCGGGGCGACTGAGCCGGCCGGACCACGCCGACCTCCTCGCCGCACCCACAGGGGGGGGCCTCCTCTCCGCCCCCAAGGTGCTCCACTCCCCAGGCGTACCGCCCCCGCCCGATGTTGGGATCTTCACGAGGCGTGCCAGCCTGCAAACGCAGCCTTCACACAGATTCCCCTCTGCGCCAACGAGACGGTTGCGCCGCGCGGCCGGGCGCGCGCACTTCTTGCAGGCTCGCGTCATGCGGTGCGGCCGGGTGCAGGGGTTCGCGGTACGCCACTCCAGCCCGAGGCTGGCATCCACGTTGCACCTTTATTTTTGGAGCCTTGGTGGAGGTGCGCGATGCTCGAGGTTCGCCGGATCCTGGTGCCTTGCGATTTCTCTGAATGCTCCGGTCAGGCTCTGCGACGAGCGGCGACGCTCGCGGCTTGGTACAAGGCCAGCATCACCTTGCTACACGCGGTACCTCTCTGGCCCACAACCCTCGAATTCCCTCCCTATGTGAACCCTCTCACGCTGGAGTCGGCCACCCGCGACCAGTTGCTGGCTGAGCTGGAGGCTTTCGCCGCGCCCATCTTCGATCCGCCACTCGAGGTCCAACTCCTCGTTCGCGGGGGAAGCCCCGTCACCGAGATCCTCGCGGCAACCCAAGAGACCGCTGCGGACCTCGTTGTCATGGGCACACACGGCCGACGAGGGTTCAGGGGCTGGGCGCTGGGCTCTGTGACCGAAAGGGTCCTCCGTGCGGTTCCCTGTCCGGTCCTTACGGTCCACCCAGATGGAGACGCGCCGATTTCGGCTCACCAGGCGCCCTTCCAGCGAATCCTCTGTGCCATCGACTTCGCGAGGCCCTCGCGGGCCGCCCTCCACTACGCTCTCGGCCTGGCTCAAGAAGGCGACGCGCGACTCACGCTGGTCCACGTGATGGACGACGACCTGCCGCCGCCGCCCTTCAACACCCCGGAACATCGGCGATACGTCGAGAACGCCGTGCGCGAGCAACTCGAGAAGGTCGTGCCGGTCAGTGCGCGAGGGTGGTGCCATTTCGAGGAGGTCGTCCGGGCCGGAGAGCCTCACACGGAGATCCTCAGGCTCGCTCATGAGAGGGACGTCCAACTGATCGTCCTCGGCGTTCACGGTGCCAGCGCCCTCGCGGCCGCGCTTTTTGGTTCGACTGCACGTCACGTCGTGCGTGAGGCTCCGTGCCCCGTCCTGACCGTCCGATCGGCTCGAGCCAGGGCGGGGTCCGCCGTGAAGCGCGCCGCCGGGCGGACGAAGCCGCTGAAGGAGTCGAGCCTGGTGCCTTGCTGAGCCAAAAAGCCCATACGCAAATGCCGCGCAGGCGAGCCGCGCGCGACGCAACTCTGACGGCCCCCGTCTGCTTGATCCCTTCGTCAGGCCTGCATGCAGCGGTTGGCGTCTTCTGGCATATCTCTTGCCCCTTCGTCATCCTGAAGGGCGAGGGTTGAGCTAAGCCAGCACCCGCGGATCGGAAGGGAGAGCGCCATGGACCGCTTCAGGCTCGAGCAAGACGGGCGGGCGGTGCGGCTCGCCGTGCTCGATCGAGGGACACGGCTGCTGCGGAATCCGATGTACACGAAGGGCACCGCGTTCACGGACGAGGAGCGAGTCGCGCTGGGCCTCGAGGGCTTGCTCCCGCACGCGGTGAGCACCCTCGACCAGCAAGAGAAGCGCGTCTACGCCAACATCGCGCGCAAGCAGGACGCGCTCGAGAAGTACATTGGTCTGGCCGCCCTTCAGGATCGCAACGAGGTCCTGTTCTACCGGGTAGTGGTCGACCACATCGAGGAATTACTACCCATCGTCTACACACCGACCGTGGGCCGCGCCTGCCAGGAGTTCAGCCACATCTTCAGGCGATCGCGGGGGCTCTGGATCACCCCCGAGCACCGGGGACGCATCGAGCAGGTGCTTTCGAACGCACCCTTCGGCGACGTGCGCCTGATCGTCGTCACGGACAACGAACGCATCCTCGGCCTCGGCGATCAGGGCGCCGGCGGCATGGGAATTCCGATCGGCAAGCTCGCGCTGTACACGGCCGCCGCGGGGATCCCCCCTTGGCAGACGCTTCCGATCAGCCTGGACGTGGGCACGGACAACCAGGCGCTCCTCGAGGACGACCTCTACCTCGGCTGGCGGTTCCCGCGGCTGCGGGGCGCCGACTACGACTCGCTCGTGGAAGAGTTCGTGCAGGCCGTCAAGCTCCGCTTCCCCAAGGCGCTACTGCAATGGGAGGACTTCAAGAAGGGCAACGCGTTCAAGCTGCTCGACCGCTATCGCAACAGGATCGCGAGCTTCAACGACGACATCCAGGGCACGGCAGCCGTCGCGGTGGCCGGGATGCTCGCGGGGTCTCGCCTGACGGGCATCCCCGTGAGAGACCAGCGCGTGGCCATTCTGGGCGCCGGCGCAGCGGGCATCGGCATAGCCCGTCTGATGCGCGAGACCCTTCGGTCGACGGGATTGGACGGAGCGGCCCTCCTCCGCGCCACGTCAAGCCTCGACAGCCACGGGCTCCTGGTCGATGACCGGCCCATAGCCGACGCCTACAAGAGGGATTTCGCGTGGCCGGCAGCGCTTGCCCGAAGCCTGGGCCTCGGAGAGGGACGGCCACGCGACCTGATGGCAGTCGTGAAGGCCGTGAAGCCGACGATGCTGATCGGCACGTCGGGCGAACCCGGGACGTTCACCGAGGATGTGGTGCGCGAGATGGCGCGCCACGTCGAGCGGCCGCTGATCTTCCCGATGTCCAACCCCACGAGCAAGTCCGAGGCGCAGCCGGTGGACGTGATCAGGTGGACGGACGGTCGCGCCCTGGTCGCAACCGGCAGTCCGTTCGAACCCGTGGACCACGGCGGCCGCACCCATCGCAGCGGTCAGGGCAACAACGCTTTCGTTTTTCCAGGCATCGGCCTGGGAGTGCTCGTTTCGCAGGCCCGGGAAGTCACCGACGGAATGTTCGCCGTGGCGGCGGAGACGCTGGCTGCCGAAGTTCGCGACGAGGACCTGGACGCAGGGAGCCTGTTCCCCCCGGTACGCGACCTCCGGCGGGTGACGGCGCGGGTCGCGGAGGCGGTCGTGCGTGAGGCGCGCCACTCCGGCGTCGGACGCGCGATCGAGGACGCAGATGTGGCTGCCGCTGTTGCGGCGGCGATGTGGGATCCGGCGTATCCCGCGATGGAGCCGGCATCGACCGAGGCACCCGAAGCGGAGCCCGCTCCGGCCTAGAAGGTGGATGAAGAGGCTTGTGATGGGGCAGATCCTGAAGGCAATCGCGGAATTCTTGAGCGGCAGGCGTGGCGCGGTCGCGGGAGTGTCGCGCGGGGGCCGCCAACCCTCGAACGCCATCCTGCGCCGGCTGGCGGAGCGCACGCTGCTGTAGGAGGAGCCATGACTGCGGTCCTCACGCTTCCCGAGATCGACATCGAGACACCCTGGTCCGCGCGCTTCGCCCAGCGCACCCACGGCCTCACCAGCTCGGCAATCCGGGAACTGCTCAAGCTGACCGAACGGACCGAAATCATCTCGTTCGCCGGCGGACTGCCGGCGCCCGAGGTCTTTCCCGTCGTGCAGGTCGCCGAGGCCGCTGGCCGCGTGCTGGCCGAGCACGGGCCGGCCGCGCTTCAATACAGCACCACCGAAGGATACCTCCCGTTGCGGGAGCTGCTCGTCCGCCACATGGGCCGCTACGGGATCGAGGTGACGCCGGACAACCTGCTGATCACCTCGGGCTCACAACAGGCCCTCGACCTGATCGGGAAACTGTTGATCAACCCGGGCGACCGCGTGCTGACCGAGGAGCCGACGTTCGTGGGAGCGATCCAGGCCTTCTCGGCGTATCAGCCCGAGTTCGCCACGGTGCCGATCGACGCCGACGGCCTGTGCGTGGACAAGCTCGAGCAGGTGTTGCGCTCGGGACCGAAGTTCCTGTACGTGCTCCCCAATTTCCAGAATCCGGCCGGCGTCACCCTCAGCCTCGAGCGGCGCACCCGTCTCGTGGAGCTGGCGGCCCACTATGGCGCACCCATCGTCGAGGACGACCCCTACGGCCAACTCCGCTACGAGGGCGAGCACCTGCCACCGCTCGTTCACGTCGACGCGTCCCTCCACGGGTGTGCCAAAGGCGAGCGAGCGTTCCGGGGCGCGGTCCTCTATCTCGGCACGCTCTCGAAGACCCTTGCTCCCGGCCTGCGTCTCGGCTGGATCGTGGGACCCGAGGAGGTGATCCGGAAGCTCGTGCAGCTCAAGCAGGGCACCGACCTGCACACGAGCACCTTCACGCAGATGCTCGCCCATGAGGTGGCCCGCGGCGGCTTCCTCGATCGCCACGTGCGGGTGATCCGCGACGTGTACCGTGCGCGGCGGGATGCGATGCTGCGCGCGATGGAGGCGCACTTCCCCGCCGGCGTACGATGGACGCGACCCGAAGGCGGGCTCTTCCTGTGGGTCACGCTCCCCGAAGGCTTGGACTCCACCGCTCTGCTGCAGCACGCCCTGGCACAGAAGGTGGCGTTCGTTCCAGGGACCTCGTTCTATCCCTCGGGCGGCGGCGACCGGACGCTGCGCCTGAACTTTTCGTACTGCGCGCCGGAGCGGATCGAGGAGGGTATCGCGCGCCTGGGTGCCGTGCTGCGGCGAGAGATAGCGGAGCGGTAGGCCTACCTCAACCCACGCCGCCGTCCGTTCGGGATCCGAACAAGCGTCGCTCGTCCTCGCGGATGGGCGCGTCGTTGATACTGGCGCACCGACGCGCCATAAGCTGCGGATCGCGGCTGTTCCACGCGTCTTCGGTGGCCTGCACCTTCGCGAGAGCGGTTTCCAGGGTGAAGGGTGGACGGATCGGGCTGCTCATGGTCACGAGTTGCCTCCATTGTCCGCGTCACCGTCCCCGCCGCCGACACCGGCAAAGCCTCGTTTCTGCCTTTCCTCGCCGAGGCGCAGGAGGTCCGGGGCCAGCGGGAGGCCAGCAAGCTCGTCTTCACCCTGCCCGATGTCCAGAAGGGCGCGGTCGTGTGGTTCGAGGGCCGCGACTAGCGGCGGCGGGTGCGGGCTGAGAGCTACTGCGCGGCCTCGCCTGTGTGCCCGCCGACCTCCGCTGGCCAATTGACGACCACGGTCAGCGGCTGCTCGATAGCCACCACCTCCGGCACGATCGCCAGGAACTTCGAGCCGTCGGGGGCGACGTCGTAGCCGGCCCAGGGCGATCCTTTCGGTGTGAATAGCGTGACCGGTCGGCCCAGTTCCAGCTTCGGCGTCGTGCGCACCGAAACGGCCGCGACCTCGCCGTGGCCGCCGAGATAGAAGAGCTCGTGGCTCCCTCGGCTCCACCGCGGGGCCTCTCCACCGCCCGTGGACACGCGGGTGCTGGGTCCGCCGCCGGGGAAAGCCTTCACGTGGATCTCCGGCGCTCCCGATTCGGAGGACACGAAAGCCACAAAGCGCCCGTCCGGCGAGAAGACCCCGTCCCGCTCGCTGGAGACCGACGCGAGAAAGGGCAAAGGCGTGCGCGGGCCCTCGAGGGGCAGGGCGACGATGTCCACGTCGCCGCGCTCGGAGCGCTGGTCGAGCAGCAGCGTCTTGCCGTCGGGCGATACGGCCCGGACGAACTGGATCGCCCCTGCCGGCGTCAATTCTTCCTCTGCGCCGCTCGCGAGGTCCTTGCGGTAGACGTGCGGCGGGCCACCGCGCACCGCGGAGAAGAACACGGCGCTCAGGTCCGGAAGCCACGCGCCCGAGATCTCGGACCTCGGATCCGAGGTGAGACGCGTCTCGATGTTGCGGGAGAGGTCGAGGGTCCACAAGTCGAGGGTGCCCGTTGCGGGCTGGGCTCGGTCGAAGAGCGCCAGGCGCCCATCGGGCGAGAGGCTTATGCGTTTGGTGTTCGCCGCCGTCCCGACGCTTCCCAGCTCCCGTCCGGAGCGGTCGATCCAGGCCAGGCGTGAACGGTCGCGGCTCGACGCGTAGGCGAGGACACCGTTCTGCGACACCGAGAAGTCGGCCCATCCCGAAGAGGTGAAGGACGTCACGGGCTCGGCGATCGGGAACGGCTCACCCACCACCGCCCCGGCCCTGACGTCGAAGCGCTGGCCCACGAGGGTGCCTTCCTGAACGAACACGACGTAGCCGGGTTCCACGTAGTACGCGGGGGAGACGCCGGGCCGGATCGCGCGCGGGGGCTGACCGGCTTGCCCGAGCATGAGCTGGCCGCCGCCCGTCGCATCCCGTGCGAGATAGAAGAAACGCTTGCCGTCCGGAAGGAGCGACGGCCAGGCGACGCGCGCATCGCCACGCGCCCGGTCGCCCTTGACCAGCGCCACCGGCGTGCCGCCCCCACTCGGCACGCCGAAGATTCCGTCGCCATCGATCGAAGCGAAAACGATCTGCCCGGAGGTCCCCCAGCTCCCCATGTGGCCCACGCCCTGCCGCGCGTCGCACAGAATGAGCGCCGGTCCCCCCGAGGCGAGGTCGAGGCGCTTCAGTTTTCCGAGCGTGAAGAAGCCGATGGAGCGGCTGTCGGGGGACCAGAACGCGGACAAGGCGCCGTCGGTTCCCTCGATCGGGTGCGCCTCCGCGGCCGACAGCGGCCGGAGCCACAGACGCGTCCCTCCGCCCGGCTCGGGCACGGCGAGGAGGAGCTTCGTGCCGTCCGGGGAGAGCGCGTGCGACACCACCTCCACCGATTTGAGGAAGGTGCGGCCCGCGGGCGGTGGCACTTGGAAGCGCACGGTCGCGAGGGGCGGGGCCGGCGGCGATCGGCGCGCGTGCAGGAAGGCCGCGACCGCGGCAACCGTCGCGACGACGCCGATGGCCCACGGGAGCCAGCGCGTTCCGGAGCGCGCGGCAACGGGCGCCGCCGGGTGGTCCGGGTCGCCGATCGCCTGGAGTTGCAGTGCCACGTCGTGCGCCGACTGCCAGCGTCGATCCGGATCCTTCGCAAGACAGGTCCGCACCAGCTTGTCGAACGCGGCCGGCGTCTGCGGCTTTGTCGCGGAGATCGGCTTCGGCTCCGCCGACAGGATCGCCGAGGCGAGGGCCGCGCGTGTCTCGCCGCTGAACGGCCGCTTGCCCGTGGCCATCTCGTAGAGCACCGCGCCGAGGGCAAAGATGTCACTGCGCGCGTCCGCCGCCTTGCCCTCGATCTGCTCCGGTGCCATGTATGGGAGCGTCCCGAACACAGCACCTTCCTGCGTCAGATCGGCCTGGGCCGATGCCGTCACCGCTCGGGAAATGTCCGGGCCAGCCGCCGCGGCTTCGAGCGCCTTTGCCAGGCCGAAGTCGAGCAGCTTCACGCCCGACTTGGTCAGCATCACGTTCCCGGGCTTCAGGTCGCGGTGCACGATGCCCGCGCGATGGGCCTTGTCGAGCGCGTCGGCGATTTCGACGCCGTAGCGCAGCACGTCGGCAAACGGGAGTGGGCCCCGCGCGAGGCGTTCGGACAGCGCCTCGCCCTCGAGCAGCTCCATCACCAGGAAATCGGTCCCGTCCTGGTGGCCGACGTCGAACAGCGCGCAGACGTGTGGGTGCGAGAGCTGCGACACGATCTTCGCCTCGCGCTCGAAGCGCTGCCGGGCCTGGGGCGACTCCGAGAGGTGCGCCGCCAGCACCTTCACGGCCACCGCACGGTTGAGCCGCGTGTCGCGGGCTTTGTAGACCTCGCCCATGCCTCCGGCCCCGAGCGGCGCGACGATCTCGTACGGCCCAAGACGCGCGCCGGGAGGAAGGCTCATGGAGTCAGGGCCGATTCTATCCTTCAGCCTGCTGTCGGTCGCCCCGGGGGGGCCAAGGGTGGTGGCTTAGCGCCTCCGGTCCAGCCAGTACTCGCGGAAGGCGATGAGCCGGGGTAACGTCTCCCGGTCCTTCACGCGGTTGGCGGCCTTCTTGCTGGCGATGATGTCGTCGAGGTGGCAGACGGGGAAGCCTTCGACCTCGACCCGGCGGGCCCAGGCGTCGTTGAACGTCTCGATCCCGTCGGGCGCGAACACGATGTCCAGATCGAAGGGACCGCTGCGGATCTGGACGAAGTCCTTCCCGTGTCGCACCTCGTCCGCTTGTGGCTCGGTCAGAGGGAAGCCAAGGTCCCGAAGCGCCTCCGCGACCGCGGCCGCATTCTCCGGCGTCTTCTCGACGAAGACGTCGGCGTCCTGCGTGGTGTCGGGGTAGCCGAGAAGGATCGCCCCCGACTTGCCGATGAAGAGGTAGCGAACGCCATGGCGCCGGAAGGCTTCGCGGATCTCCTCGGCCTGGGCGTACTCAAACCGCCGGGCCATAGCCTAGCCACTCCGGCAGGTTGGTGGCACACCATTCGCGATAGTCCGCCATCGTGTCGAAGGCCCGGAAAGGCGCGTCGTCCAGGACCGGCTTGTAGGTGTGGATGAAGGCGTACCGGAAGCGCGTGGCCAGCGGCCTGCGGGCCGCCGCCTCGAACTCGGCTTCCCACTCCCGCAGCTCGCCTGGCCCCGGCGCCTGGATGCCTGCCGCGTCCATTGGTGGATCTTATCAAGAATTGCGGCGCCCACCCCTTCGCGCCTCATGGCCATGACGGCCGCCTGCGCGCGATAATGGCGCGGTGAAGAAGAGCGCACGGGACGCGAAGGACCGGATGATCTCCGGGAAGCTCCGGGGCAAGGCGGCCCGCGTGGAAGCGGATGCCAAAACGGTGGCGGTCGAAGGGGTGGACTACAGCTGGTTCCATCGGCACGACTGGCTCGTCTGGGGCAAGGGGGTCAAGGCGATCTCGATCTCCGTCTCCCTGCATCCCGAACGCACCCGCGAGCTGATCCTGGACTTTACCCTGAAGGTCGGCCCCGAGGAGGCGACACCCTCCGAGGCCCGATTGGCGCGCGCCTTGGAGCCGGCCATCCGCGCCGCCATGGAGGCCGGATGGGATCCGGAGACCCGCGGCCGCGCGTTCCGCTGCAAGATCGCCGAGGACATCTGATGCAATGGAATGGATGATCAAAGGCCCACAGAGGGCTATCCTGCGCATCGTGCGCACCCTGCTCGCGGGCTGGCAACGCCACCGGACCACCCCGAGCCGGTTCGTAACCGACGAGGCGTGATCGAGATGACCCTCAACCGGTCGTTACGCCAGATCATCCTTCTCGGAGGCACCCTCGGTGGCTTCCTGAGCCTGACGTTACCTGCCACCGCCGAGACCGCGGCTCCGCAGCTCGCGCTGAAGCCCGCACCCTACTCGCTACCCTGGCTGTTGCGCCCGGCCGTCCCCGCTTCGGTCGTTCGCCTGGATGAAACAATGGCCTTCTATCAGGACGCCGCTTCCCGGACCTCGGGGAGCTCCTACCTGACGGGTCTCATCGCCACTTGGAAGGCCAGCCCGAAATGGGTGCCGCTCTTCCGTGAGATCTGGGTCCGCAACAACGCGCCCTCCGGGGGCAAGGAGCCCTCGGGCAGCGGCTTCTCGAACCCGCTCCTGGGCATCAACTACCTCCAGCCGTTCGGCCGGGGATGGCGGTGCTCCGGATTCCTCGCGATCGCCATCCCGATCGGCGGAGGAGGAGGCGACTCGCCGGACAAGGGAGCGGCGGCGGCCATGGCCGCGGCCATCCCGGCGCGCTCGGCCATGGACAATGCGCTCTTCGCGGTCAACTACTGGACGGTGATCGGTGGCCTGGGCCTCGCGCGCGTCACCTCGGGCCTCACGCTCCAGGTCGAGGCCACCGTCCTGCAGCTCACCCGCGCGCGTGGGCCCGAGACGCAGGACGGCAGCCGAACGAATCTCACCGCGGGCCTGCACGCCGGCCACTTCTTCTCGCCGCGTGTCTCGGTCGGCGCCGAGATGCACTTCCAGCGCTGGATGACGAACGCGGCGCCCGTGCGCAAGGACGGCGCAGCCCGAGAGCAGCTCACGTGCGGCATCGGCCCGCGCTTCCACTTCAAGGTGGCGCGCAAGCACTGGCTGCGCCCGGGCCTGTCTTACACCCGCGCCCTCGACGATCCCATGGCGAAGAAGGCCTACGACATCGTCCAGCTCGATCTGCCCTTTGCGTTCTAGTAGCCTACACGCGCAGTGCGTTGTGGCGCCCATCAGGACAGGCCCGCTTCTCCGCCACGAACGACGACGCTGATAGAACGGTGCAACCGCCAACTCGTATTGCGCCGGATCCTCCTGCACGAGGAGCCAAGAAACAATGAAAGCCGAGACTCGCTTCGCCCTCTGTGTTGCAGCTCCGACCCTGTTGCTGGCCGGATACGCGCCGTTCCCTTCCTCGACTGCCGGTGCCGAACCATCAAAGGCACAGATCACCATCCTCTATGACGCCTTCGGCAAGCCCTCGGCCATGCAGAAGGACTGGGGCTTCGCCGCGTTCATCGAGTACGGTGACAAGCGCATCCTGTTCGACACCGGCGACAACCCTGACATCCTCGCCAACAACGCCAAAGCCAAGGGCGTGGACTTGTCGAAGCTGGACTTTGCCGTCCTGTCCCACCGGCACGGCGACCACATGGGGGGCATGGAGTTCCTGCTGAGCCTCAACCCCAACGTCAAGATCTACGCACCCAAGGAGAACTTCGGGGTGTATGGCTTCTCATTACCCAGCAGTTTCTACCGCAGGGACCCGTCCCTGGCGGCGGAGCAACGCTACTACGATGGTGTGCCTCCGTCGGTAATGAGGTTTGGCAGCGCCTGGCCCCGAGCCAATTTCGAGTTGATCGAGAAGACCACCGAGATCGCCCGTGGCATCCACCTGATCGCGCTGGTGTCCGACAAGCCCACCACGCTGGAGCTGCGCGAGTTGTCGCTTGCCATCGATACCCCCGAAGGCATCGTGCTCGTGGTCGGCTGCTCGCATCCCGGCATCGACAAGATCGTCGAAGCCGCCGCCGCAATCAACACGCACATCCACCTAACCGCTGGCGGGTTGCACCTGGTGATAGCCAAGGATGAAGAGATCGAGAGGATCGTTTCGGTCTTGCGCGACACGTGGCGCGTGGAGCACGTGGCTCCAGGCCACTGCACGGGCGAGCCTACGTTTGCGGCCCTCAAGCGAGCCTTTGGCGAGCGCTATCTATACGCTGGAGTCGGCACCACGATCGCGCTGGGGGCTGCGCCGCACCTGGTTGCAGGATCGGACCAGAGTGCACCAAGGGCGCTCGATGAGGACGACCTGGTCAGCTACCGGCTGCTTGCGCGGCACAAAGCAGGAATCACGCGGATCGTGTCCGACGATCGATAACAATACCAGCTCCCGATCTCTCCGTAGATGCGGTCGCGCTCGGCCCGGAAAGTCCCGGTCTCGGCGGCGGAGAGCCGTCTCTCCGCGAGCAGCACGCTCTCTTCCACGCCAAGGAACCCCTCTCCCCAACGTAGCCAAGGCTATCTACGGTCCCGGAACACCGTTGGCCGAGGCTGGGGCTATGTGCGCGCGCTCCCGGACGCGTGGCCCCGCCGCCAGATCCGGGCACTGGCGCTTGTCGGTTCGTCGGGGGCTACTCGGGGCGGGCGCCGGCCGTGAGCCGATCGATCAGCCACTGCATGAACGAGTTCAACTCCTCCGCCTCCGAGGCGCCCCAGCCGAGGGCCTTCGCCGCCGGGCGCGGGTCGAAGCCTTTCAGGACCCAGGCGAGCGTCAGCGGCGAGAACCCAGTGTCCTTCTTGGGCGCGTCGCGCAGGCCCGCTTCGAGATCGCCACCGGCGGCCAGCAGGGCTTTGACGTCCACGAGATCGCGAATCTCCGAGCGCCCGAGCAGGGTCGCCAGCTTGTTGGCCAGGATCTCGTGCGGACTGTCCACGGCGATCGTCTTGCCTCCGATGACGGCGTGCAACGGAGGCTCGATGGAGCCGAAAGGCTCAGCCACGAGGTCGACGATGCAGGTATCCGCTCCTTGCGAGACGCGCAGCTCGCCGTAGGCCGGCGCTGTCCGAAGGACTTGGGCATCCATGCCTACTCCCCGCAGCGCGGCAACGGCTTCTGCCATCAGCGGGCCGAGCTCAGCTCGGTCGCGCCAGAACAGGTCCAAGTCCCGCGTTTCGCGATGCCCCAGGTGGACACCCACAAGAGCGCCGCCGCCCGTCAGGGTCCAGGGCGGCGCCAGGCCGGCCAGGGCCTCGAGGATCTGGCGTTGCAGCGGGGTGAGTCTATCTCCAGGCACGTCCCTGGCCCTCCCAGGTGTCGAAGAGCCACGTCCAGAACTCGCGCATGCGACCCAGATAGCGGGTGAGCCGAGGCCATAGCTCGCGAATGACGCGGGGCCGAACGAACAGAAAGACGTCGTCGGGTTTCGCTTGGCGCATCAGCTTGCCCACGAGGTAGGCGCGGACCTCAGGGTCCGGGTCCTGGAGGCCCTGTCGGAACTGGTCCATCGTCAGGTCGCAGTCCCACAGGAAGTAGGGGCGACCCTGAGCGTCGGTCAGCCGCTCCGGCGGCGTAAAGGCGAGCACGCCGTCAGGGTATCAGACGCCGCAGAGACCGGCGACTGGGGGGGCGTGCGCAGGGCGGGCCCGCGGGCCCGATACCAGCCGTCGGTTCCACTGCGTCGACTTTGACGGCCGGCACCCAGGGGATGGTGTCTCTCGCTCCGTGGAGACTGGCCCGTGGAAGCCGCCCCCATCTCCCTTTAATAATGAGACTCAGTAGTAAGCTGCCTGAAGCCAGCAAGGTCGAATTGAGGAAGTCTCGACGACATCCCAATTCCCCCAGAGAAATGGTTCGCATAATGAGAACGATGGAGATACGGCACAGTGCCTCCTAAAGGGCCCTCATCACTATGACCCCTGAAGTGGCTTATGAATCGCCCAGGCGCGGGGTCAGGAACGAGCGACATCTCGAAACTCACCCCAAACACTACGAACCAGAGAGGCTATCGATGACATCGGGAAAATACGTGCTGTTGGCTGGGCTGCTGCTCTTGTGCTACTTGGGCGTCTCAGCCCA
>JBGPYB010000270.1:0-2837 GCA_041493035.1 Vicinamibacteria bacterium
CTGGTACTCCCTCTCGGCGTCTGCCATCCGGTCATCTATTTGCAGGACGATCCCGCGATTCAAGTGAGCGAGGCCCAGGTGGGGTGAGGTCCGAACCGCCTGTTCGGTGAAGGCATGGGGCTCCCGAAAGGACTCGCTGTAGCTCCAGCTCTCCGCGAACAAGAGGGCGACGCCAGCGACGCCGAGAGACCCGACGACGACACTGCCTGTTGGTGGCGCGAGTCTCGCCGCGAGCGCCTTGCTCGCCACGAGAACCGCGAGGACTGCGCCGAAGGCGGGAACATACAGTCGGTTCTCGAGGATCAGGAAATCTGACACCGGTAGGCTGGGGAGGAGAAAGAGGGCCAAGAGGCCGATTCCCCAGAGGAAGAGCCGGCGCTCTTTCAGGAGGACCAGAGTGACGCAGACGGCGCCGAGAGCGATCAGCCCCGGGAGGATGCTGGTGTCCTTCGCCGAAGCGAGGACCGCCAGGTTGAAGGGAAGGAGGATCTTGCCCAAGTGCATCACCAGGATCGGAAGGTGGTTGACGAGGTTGCTGAGGCGGTCGGCTACCGTTTCATTGCTGGCGCCGCTGACGGAGGACCGGAGCCAGAACCAGCCGCCGGCGACCACGAACCAGCCAAGCCACAGCTTTCGGTCCCGGAGCGCAAAGGGCCTTCCTTCCCCGCCCACCCACAGGGCCCAACAGGCGAGCACGACGGGAAGGACGAGGGCCGCTTCCTTGGAGAAGAGGGCGAAGGCAAACGCCAAGAGATGCGCCAACAGCCAGGCTTGTGATCGAGCCCGAGAGTACTGGGCGAAGAAGAGCATCGATGTGAGGACGCCCACTCCAAGGAGGAGGTCGCATCGACCCGGTATCCACGCGACCGCTTCCGTCAGGCCAGGATGCACCGCGAAGAGGGCGGAGGCGAGCCACGACTCCCCTGGGCCGAACCCGAGTTAGAAGAGCACGAGCCAGACGAGACAAACCGCCAGAGCGTGAAGAGCGACGTTCGTCCGGTGGAACTGCCCGGGCGCGATCCCGTTCCATTGGGCGTCCACGATGAAGGATGCCGTGACCACCGGCCGGTAGTACGTCTCGCCGCGAGAAGACGCGGGGAAAAAGGGGCGTCCGAATATTTTCGTCAGGTTCGCCGCGTCCAGAATGAAGGACGCGTCGTCGGTCAAGAGGACCTTGTCGTCGGTGCGGGTAAAGCCAAAGCCGGCGGTGCGTCCGTAGAGCGCCACGATCAACAACGAGAGGGAGAGGCAGCCGAGGGCCATCGTCCGAGGCGCGGCGGGTTGGAGCGCCGGGCGACTCGCGGGGATCGCGCTCCCGCGCGATCTTGGTCTCGCCCCGGCCCTGCTGAGTCGTCGAGGTCGCTTCATGCTCTCCTGTCGACGGCCGCAGAGTCTATTAGGGTCCGCCCTCCCACCGCCGCTGAATCCGGGCCATTTCGCCGGAGTCCCGAAAGTCCCGTACTGCGTCATTCACACGGGCGAGCAGGGAAGTGTCCGCTCGACGCAACCCGACGTGATACCCGAGGCGGTTCAGGGGCTCGCCCACGATGCGGAAGGCGCGCGGCTCACGGGCGACCCGCCAGCGGACGTAGGGGGAGTCGAAGAGGAGCGCATCGATCGTCCCCGCTCTTAGATCGTCGAAGAGAAGGGCGTCGTTATCGCGAAGGACGACGGATCGCGCTCCGAGGCCCTTCAACAATTCCGCCAGGGCTCGCTCGACCGACGGGTCCGGGATGTGTCCGATACGTCGCCCGCTGAGTTCGCGCAAGGAGCGGATGGACGTGTCCTCCGCGCGGACGGCCACCAGGAGACCCCAGTCGTAGTACGGAATCGAAGCCACGATCTCTTTCGGCGTCTTGTCGCTCGGAGTCCACGAACCGAGGATGACGTCGTACCGGCCTTCGAGGAGGCCGCGCTCGAGGTCGAACCAGGACGTCGCTACGACGCGAGGCGCCACTCCGAGGCGCCGAGCGAGGGCGTTCATCACGTCCACGTCGAATCCCTCGATCCTCTTGAGCGCCTCCTCGCCCATGAGCGGGGGCATTCGTGTCTCGTCGTAGGAGTAGTTTCCCCCGGGAACGAACGCCGCCGGAGCCTCGCGGGGATCGACGCCGACACGCAGGGTTTCCTGGGCGGGCGCTTCCAGGAGCAGCGCGGCACAGGCCAGGAGGATGGCGCTCAGGGTCCCTCCCACTTTGTCCGAATCGTCGCGATCTCTCCCGAGGAGGCGAGGTCGCGCACCGCGGCATCGATCTTGGCCAGAAAGTCTCGATCGTCCTTGCGGACAGCGGCGTGGTAACCGAGCCGGTTTGTTTCTCCGCGAAGGGACGGTGCCACAAACGCGAGGAAAGCCGCGACGACGGCGGTCGGGCGGCGCATGCCCTGGAAACCTATCACACCCGTCGGACGCTCAGCGAGCAGGGCCTTTCGTCTTCCGGAACTTGGGGGGCGGGGGTCCGACGCGACCCACGAGAAGGAGAACGAGGGCAGCCACGGCAAGAGCCGCTTCCCACGCGGCCACGAACGAACCCGTCACGAAATCGCGCCGCCAGGCGACGAGGCCGAGGGCCGCCAGGAGAAGGGCCGGCGTGAGGGCGATGAGCATGGCCCACCAGCGGCGGGCGGCCGCGACCGTGAGGCGCGGGAGGAGGTTCGGGAGCAGGAAGACCCAGAGGGCGGCGATTGGATGGCGCCAGAAGAGCACGCTGAAGGCCCCAGCCTGAGCGAGGCGCGCGGGCAGAGCGAACCCCCGGACCGATCGGGCGGCGAGAAGGCCGGGGAGAACCGAGACGATCGCGAGAGCTGCGAGCGGAATCTCTCCTGCCACACGGCCGAAC
>JBGPYB010000133.1:0-12805 GCA_041493035.1 Vicinamibacteria bacterium
AGCGGGCAATCGGAAATCTGGAGCTCGGCCGATTGGGCCGGAGTTAGCGAATCACGCTATGCGAAAAGGCAGGTTAGCGTAGTTCTGGATGGCGCCGAACCGAATCGTGAGCGTCCGGCCCTCTCCGGGCATCGCCTGCACAGCCTGCTTGGGGAGAGAGATATCGAGCTGCAGTTCGCTGCGAGGGCGCGCCCCAACCCGTTCAAGTATGGCGCCATGCAGATCCAGGTCTTCGAGAATCATCCTATGGCCTGGCTAACACTTAGTCTGCATAACTCGCGAATTCGTTATTCGTTGCGAAAGTCGTTCGGGAGGGCGTTGGCGGGAGGGGACACGATGGTCCGAACGACCCTTGGGTGAACGATTTGGCGGGGCGTGAGCTCGGGGGATGAGCTTCGCTGCCCAATTGGGTATCCCTTGCGAGGGGTCTCTGGTCACCGATCTCACCTCTGGCCGGCGTCTCACCGGTCCTGATCCAGGGGGCTACGGACTCCCTTGCAGCCGATGGAGGTGACGTGAGTATAGATCATCGTGGTGGTCAGATCCTGGTGGCCGAGGAGCTCCTGGATGGTACGGATGTCGTACCCGGATTCCAGCATGTGGGTGGCAAAGGAATGCCGATCCACGGCCTTCTGTATCAGCGTCTCGTGGACGTGATGCCGGCGTCGCGTTCCGGTGACGGGGTCACGGTAGTGCGACGCTGCGGGGAAGACGTATTGTGAGATCCACTCACGATCCATGGAGGGCTGATGCCGCAGCAGCGCTTCGGGCAGCACGGCTCTTCCAAGACCTTGGCTGAGGTCGTCCTTGTGGAGCTGCTTCACGTAGGTGCTCCCGCAGGGCCTTCTTATTGACCTCGTCGCGGCGCAGCACGATGGGCAACGGGCGTTTCCGCTTGGCCCGCTCGATTTCCTGGATCTTCCCGGGGTCGCGGTCGAGCAGCCGCGGTTTGGACGGCGCGGGAGCGTCCATGGTTCGGCCGGAGCAGGACCGGACGCCCCAGGATTCGGTCTTCCTCACCGAAGCGTGGCCGCGGGTTCCATCGGAATTTCCGAGCGCGAGGCGATAAACTCGGCCCGGAATCCATGCAACCTCGCCTCCGGCCGGCCACGCTGCTCCTCATGCTCACCGCCTCATGCGCAAGCCCACCTCCTCCGCCGGTCGCCCACGATCCGGTCTGTGGCAACGGCATCGTCGAGGCGCGCGAGGAATGCGACGACGGCAATTCGAACGACGGGGACGCCTGCCTCACGACGTGCTTGAAGCCGCTGGCGTGGGTCACGGGCGAGCCCCACGTCCACGGCCACGGGTGCAGCGGGCTCCGCGCGCCGGTGAACCTGGTCCAGCTTCTCGAGGAGCAGTCTTTCGACATCGGCAGCGCCCTCGTCTGGGGGCACGGCTACGAGGTCGACAGCGCCTATTTCACGGGCAAGGACAATCCCGCCTCGCTCCCGGGCCACATCTTGCACTACGACCTCGAGACCTCCGCGATGGGACCCAGCAAGACCGGTCACCTGGTGCTTCTCGGTCTCAATTCCCTGGCCTATTCCAACGACATCTTCTACACGCCGAAGTCGGGCGTGCCGGTGGTCGATTGGGCTCGCGCGCAGGGGGACAAGGTGGCCGTGGGGATCGCCCACGGCCAATTCTGGAACGCGAACAACGACTACCCGAGTTTCCCCATTCCAAACTGTTGCCTCCCTCCGGACGACTGCTGCGTTCCCTGGGAATTGCCGGTTCACACCGCCCGCGGGCGCCTCGATTTCCTCATCACCGAGGGGCACGGGGACACGCGAGGACCGGTCGACACGGCGACGTGGCGCATCTGGTCGAAGCTTCTCAACTCCGGCTTTCGCCTCACGCTGGTGGGCGGAGCCGACTATCCCTGCGTCGAAGGCACGTATGCCCTCAAGACGCCGCGGACGCGCATCTTCATCGACGGGGACGCGACCTACGACAAGTGGCTCGAGGCGCTGCGCACGGGCCATGCGGTCGTGACCCTGGCGGCGGGGGATCAGCTCAACCTGCGGATCGACGGAGGGCGCCTCGGGTCCGAAGTTCAGGTGGCGGCAGGCACGCCGGTCACCGTGGCGATCGACGGGCGGTTCGTCACCGGCGACCAGGTCGAGATTCTGGCCAACGGGTCGGTCGTCGCCACCATCCCCGTCGGCGTCGGTCCCCAGGCCGCGTCGATCCCGCTGACGTTGCCCACGAGTTCCTGGGTCGTGGCTCGCAGCGCCCACGACCTCACGAACCCCGTCTACGTCCTCGTGGACGCGAAGCCCGTCCGCGCCTCGGCCAATGACGCCTGCTACTGGGCCCGTTACATGGACCACCTCGGCGGCATCATGAGACGTCGACGCATGCTGGGGGAGACCCAGAACCAGGCCCTCAGCGCCTATGCCGAGGCCAAGGGGATCTTCCTGCAACGCTTTGCCGAAGCCGGGGGCCTGACCTGCCAATGAGGCGGTTTCCGGGGGCAGTGGTCAGTGTGTTAAGTAAAGATTGACAGCTGTTCATGACGAGCGCTACCCTAGCAGTCGTGGGTGGATGGCGCTCCCGACCCCTCGGGTAGAGGCTCCGTCACCCGCGCCGGTGGCACGATGGCCTCGATCTCTTCGCGCAACCCGCCGTTCAGTAGCTCCCCGGAGCCTACCTCGCCGGCCTCTTCCTCCCGTCTCAGGAAGCTGCCGAGACTCGAGGTTCTGCTCGCCACCGCCACCATCCTCGTGCTCGTTCTGATGTTGGGAGCGGTGGAGGGGACGCTGCGGCTCTTCGACATCGGCGCCGCCGAGGCCGGGACTTTCGGTCCGCTTCACGTCTATTCCGACGTCTACGGCTGGACGCCGCGCAAGAGCTTTCGCATGGCGGATGAGAGCGGCGTCACGACGATCAACGCCCACGGCTATCGTGGCCGCGCGCTGCCAGCGGAGAAGAACGTCCAGACTCGAGTCGTGGTTCTCGGCGACTCCATAGGCTTCGGCCTCGAGGTGGGGGATGAGCAGACCTTCTCCAATGTCCTCGATGAACGGAACGACGTGGAGGTCGCGAACTTGGCCGTCCAGGGCTACGACCCCGGGCAGGAGCTGATCAAGTTGGAGCGCGAGGCGCTCCCCCTGAAGCCGGACGTCGTCGTGCTGGCTCTCTGCCTGAACAACGACTTCGCCGATGCAGCACTTCCGGTGTTCTTGTACGACGGCCGTCATCCGAAGCCGTTTTTTCGCATCGAGGACGGAGCCCTCGTCCAGCACAGCGAACAGCTCCGCTTGTCGCTCCGCCATAGGCTGGGCCTCGCCCTCAGCGAGCACTCCCGTCTCTACGGCCTCGTCGCCGCAAGAAGGGCCGCCGCGGTCGCCACACCCGTCGCCGAGGTCGAGCATTGGAGCCGGCGGATGAAAGAGGCCCTGGACGATCGCGCAGCAGCCGTCGGGTTGACCGCGCGGCTGCTGGGTCAGATGGCCGAGGACTGCCGAAAGGCCGGCGTCGAGTTCGTCGTCCTCGCTTTCCCTGACAAGCCGACGTTCAGGGGCGACACATCCTGGCTGGACGAGCTGCGAGCGACGCCCTCTCTGCATGGCGTCACTACCGTCGACATGGCGGAGCGCTTTCGAGGGCGGAGCCTTCTCTTCAGGGACGTCGCTCTAGACGGCATTGGCCACCTGAGCGTGAAGGGACATCAGGTCGCCGCGGAGATCATCCACGACGTCTTGACGGAACGGGGCCTTATGGCCAGGGGTCCGGGCGTGGCGCGCCCGACGTCCTAAGCCCGCTAACCGGCCTTGTTCGGCGCGGACGCGGGAGAGCGACCCCCCGGTTCGGCCCGTGCGGAGACGACCAGGATGCGCGCCGGCAACGAGCCGTCGTTGACCCAGAGGCGCAGCTCTCGTGGCAAGATCGTCGCCGCGTCTCCGTGCGCCATCGCGTGGATTTCGGGGCCGAGGGTCAGGCTCACCTCTCCTTCGAGGACGAATGCGAACTCTCCTTGCTGCCGTGGGTAGGGATGCTTTCCGCTTCGGCCGCCCGCTTCGAGCGTGATGAGCATCGCATCGAGGGGATGGCGCGCGTCCATCGGTGCCAGCCCCTCGACGGTGGCGTGAGACCACGAGCTCGAGAGCGTCTCGCGTTCAGAAGCCCGGACGATCGAGCCGGCCTCCGCGGACGCAGCGGCGGCGAAGAACTCGCCCAGCGTCACCCCCAGCGCCTCGGCGATCTTCTGCATCGAGTTGATGGATGGTGACACGAGCCCGTTCTCGACCTGGGAGATGAAGCTCGGAGAGAAGTCCGTGCGCGTGGCCAACGTCCGAAGGGAGATGTTGGAGGACACGCGCAACTGGCGGATGTGGGCCCCCACGGCCTCCTGCTTCAGAAGAGCCATGCGGGTCACCGCCCGATCTGGAAGCGCTGCCGGACTGGCCAGCGGACCCGAACCTTGAGGCCCTGCTTCTGGGCCGGTTCGAATCGCCAAGTCTTGACCGCGTCGAGCACCGCCTGATCGAGAACCTCGCCGGCGGACTCGATCACGCGCAGGCCGGTGGGCTCGCCTTTTTCGGTGACGATCATCTCGACTACCACCAGTCCCTGCATATGAGCCTTCTGCGCGCGGGCGGGATAGCTCGCGGTCTCCCCGGAGATCCTCTTGGGTGGGATCACGTCGGCCCCCAGCTCTACGAGGTCCCCTTCCTTGAGAGGGACCGGCGTGGGCTCGGGCTCTGGCGAGGGTTTGCGTTCGGCAGGAATAGCGGCGAGTTTGGCGTCGAGGGTGATCGCCCGTCCGGCCAGCGCCTCGACGCGCTGGCGCCAGGGTCTGTACCCGGCCGCCTGGACGCGAACGTCGTGGATTCCTGGGGAAAGACGGACCTCGGCGAGGGGCGCCTTGCCGGCCTCGCGACCGTCGACGATGACTGACGCTCCCGGGGGGTCCGACATGATCGCCGCCTTCGCCTCGGTGGGCTGTAGCGAGAAGCGGAGCGGAGCGAGCGGGGCATCCGCCGCGATCTCGAGGCTCAACTCCGCCGAAGCGTAGCCGTCGCGAGCTACGCGGACGGTGCGCAAGCCCGGCGCCACGGAGGGAATCGTCAGGGGCGAGACGCCGGCCTCCTTGCCGTCGATCGAGACGGTGGCCCCCGCCGGATCGGTCTCGATCCGCAGGCCTGTCGGCGCCGGCGAGGGTGAAGCTCCAAGAGCCGCGGTGGGTCGACGCGCAAGCCAGAGTCCACCGGCCACGGCCACGACGAGCACGACGGCTGCGGCAACAGCCCACGGCCCCTTGGCGGGACTGCCCGCGGCGCGCGTGGTTGCGGCCTTCTCACGGGCGGCCTGGATCTCGACCGTGACCGTCTCGTCAGCGGGGTCCTGGACCTTCCGGATCGGGGGGCGGAACGCCGCGTCGGAGTCGAGTTCGAAAGCGCGCAGCTCGAGGGCCGCGGTGAAGGCCTGGGCCGTGGGGTAACGTCCCGCCGGGGTTTTCGAAAGCGCCTTGCGGAAGACGTCGTCGTAGTGAGCCGGCAAAGTGTCGTTCCACTGGCGCGGGGGCGGAGGGTCTTCGTGGACGACTCGGTAGATCACCGTCGTCACCGTCGCTCCCTGGAACGGCTTCTGGCCGGTCAGGGTTTGGTAGGCGACGGTCGCCAGCGAAAAGAGATCAGCCCGTGTCGTGATCTCTTCTCCGGCGATCTGCTCCGGGGCCATGTAGGAAGGGGAGCCGAGGACCTCGCCCGCCTTCGTCATGTTCGACGATTCGGTGTGGGCCACGCCGAAATCCATCAACTTCGGCCGGCCGTCGGGGAGCACCATGATGTTCCCCGGCTTGATGTCCCGATGGATGACGCCCTTCTTGTGCGCGTAATCCAGGGCGTCGGCGATGGGGGCGAAAAGCTTGAGGGCATCCTTTGCGTCCAGCTTCCCTTTCTCCTGGATGAGGTCCTGTAGCGTCTTTCCTTCGAGGAATTCCATGACGAAGTAGTCGTCCCCGACGTCGAAGATGCTGACGATGTGGGGGTGGGAAAGGGCGCCGGCGAGCTGGGCTTCCCGCGAGAAGCGCTTGACGAAGTCCTCGGCGGTCTTCGGGTCGAGGTTGTCGGCCTTGAAGGTCTTGATGGCTACTGCGCGACGGACCAGGGGGTCGAAGCCGCGGTAGACGCGCCCCATGGCCCCATCGCCGATGAGCCCCTCGACCTCGTACCGGCCGAATTTTTCTGGGTTTCCGGACGCGAGAGGCCTACTCAAGGGCGGACTGCCTCCAGGGTGCGCGAGGGATCCGGATTCATGATAGGCGAGAGTCTCCCCGGTGTCTATCGGGCGACCCTTGCCTCCCGTGCTAGACTCTCGCTGCGACGGGCGGGGCCTCTCCCTTGCTCCGCGGCGCCGCCTCGGAGGTGCGTGATGAAGCGTCGCGACTTCGTGCGATATGGATCCCTCGCCGCAGGGGCCGCGTTCGTCGACATGGCCCGCTTCCCGTATCCGCTCTACGCGGGCGCCCAGAAGAAACACGCCACCGACGTCGTGACCCTCGGCCGTACGGGGATCCAGATCTCCCGGATGGCCCAGGGAACGGGAACGAGCGGCTTTGCCAAGAGCTCGAACCAGATCCGCTCTCTCGGATTCACGGGCGTGGCGGACCTGCTCCGCGCCGGCGTCGACCAGGGGCTGACCTTCTGGGATCTTGCCGACAGCTACGGCAGCCATCCCCACGCCAAGGAAGCCTTGAAGACGGTGAAGCGCGACAAGGTCGTCATCATGACCAAGACGCCCGCGAGCACCGAGCGAGAGATGCGCGCGGACCTGGACCGCTACCGTCAGGAAATCGGCGTCGACACCATCGACATCGTCCTGCTCCACTGCATGATGGACGCCGACTGGCCCCAGAAGAAGCAGGGAGCCATGGCGGTCCTGTCGGAAGCCAAGGACAAGGGAATCATCCGGGCCCACGGCACCTCGTGCCACACCCTGGCCGCTCTCAAGACGGCTGCCGCGACCGACTGGGTGGAGATCGACCTCGCGCGACTCAACCCGATCGGCGCCCACATGGACGCCAATCCGAAGACCGTCGCCGGCGTGCTCGGCGAGATGAAGGCCAAGGGCAAGGGGATCCTCGGCATGAAGATCCTGGCCCAGGGGGACCTGCGTGACAAGGTCGACGAGGCGCTCCAGTACGCCCTGGCTCAGGACGTGCTCGACGGCTTCACCATCGGCGCCGAGAACCGTACGGAGTTGAACGGCCTTATCGGGAGGATCCCGGCGGCCAGCGTCCGGGGCTGACTCTCAGCGGTAGCCGGCCGCCTGAAGGGCGAAGAGCTCGGCGTAGAGCCCGTTGTGCTTCACGAGCTCTTCGTGCGTTCCCTTCTCGAGGATCTCGCCCCCTTTGAGGACCAGGATCCGCTCGGCCATTCGCACGGTCGAGAACCGGTGAGAGATCAGAACGGCCATCCGTCCCCGCGTCAGCTCCGCGAAGCGCAGGAACGCCTCGTATTCCGCACGCGCGTCGAGAGATGCCGTCGGTTCGTCGAGGACGAGGACCTGGGCGTCGCGCATGTAGGCGCGCGCGAGCGCCACCTTTTGCCACTCGCCTCCCGAAAGGTCGACTCCCCCCTCGAAACGCCGCCCCAGCATCTGGTCGTAGCCTTGGCCGAGACGCGCGGCGACCGAGTCCGCGAGGCTGCGCCGAGCGGCTTCCCGCACTCGGGCCTCGTCGTCCAGCGCGTCGACCCGGCTGACGCCGATGTTCTCGCGAAGGATGAAGTCGTAGCGCACGAAGTCCTGGAAGATGACGCCGATGTTCGTCCGCACGCTGCCCAAGTCCAGGTCGCGCAGGTCGACGCCGTCCAGGAGGATCCGTCCTTCGTCCGGGTCGTAGAGACGTGTGAGGAGCTTCACGAGTGTCGTCTTGCCGGCCCCGTTCTCGCCGACGAGAGCGACGCGAACTCCGGGGTGGAGCTTGAAGCTCAAGCCGCGAACCGCCCAACGGTCCGAGCCTGGATACCGAAAGCCGACGCCCTGGAACTCGAAGCCCGCGCGGATGGGCTCCGGAAAGCGAGCGGCTCCCGGCTTCGACGTGACGCGAGGCTGCACGTCGAAGAACGTGAACAGGTCGGCCAGGTAAAGGCTCTGTTCGAAGACCTGGGAGAACGACAAGAGGATTCTCTGGATCAGGTCACGGCTCTGTCGGAATGATCCAGCGAGGAACGTCAAGGCTCCGATCGAGAAGCGCCCGAGCACGGTGAAGGCGATGGTGATGGCGTAGGCGCCGTAGTAGCCGAGGGTGCCGAGGGTCACGAAGGCCGTCGAGACGAGGTTTCTCCGGACCGCGAGGCGCTTGTTGGCGTCGTAGAACTTCTCCGAGAGCGTCTCGTAGCGCCCCACCAGGAAGTCGGAAAGATCGAAGAGCTTCACTTCCTTGGCCATCTCGTCGGAGGCCCCGACGTAGCGCAGGTAGTCGAGGAGGCGGCGCTCGGGGGTGTACCGGAAGAGCAGGGAGTAGCCGAGGGCCGCGTAGTGAGTCTCGCCGAGGAACGAGGGAAGGACGGCCACGACCAGAAGGAGCAGCAACCACGGGAGCTGGAGCAGCAGGACGCTGGCGAGGGACGCGAGGGTGACCAGGTCCTGGGCCGTCGACAGGAGGAGCGAGATGAGGCCGATGCGGCCCGTGGTCTGGCGGCGCGCGCGTTCCAGGTGGTCGTAGGTCTCGGCGTCCTCGTACTGCGCCAGGTCGAGAGCGGCCGCATGGCGCATCAGGCGCACGCTGATGCGGTTGGAGAAGAGGTCGCCCAGAAGGCTCTCGAGGACCGCCGAAAGGCGCGCGAGCGCCTCACCGCCGACGGCAATGGCGAGCTCCAGCCCCACGAGACCGCTGAGGCGCCACCAGTCGACCACGCCGCCGTCGGCGCGCAGGCGCACCGCGCCGATCACGGCATCGATGATCAGCTTGCCGACCCACAGCACGGCCAGAGGCACGAGGGAGCGGACCGTTCGGAGGGCCAGGATCGCGACGGTGTACCCGCGGTGGGTCTCGTATACCAGCTTCAGCAGCGGCGGGACGTATTTCAGGGCCTCGAGGCGCTCGGACCACGTCGGAGGCTTTCCGTCGGCGGCCGCGCGCCCACGCCTCCCTCGGCCTGAGGTCGCCCGCGAGAGCATTACCTGCCGAGGACGAGAATCACGAATGTTCCCGGGACCATGGGAGGGCGTGGGCGAGGGTTCTCGGCGGTGGCCGCTGGCGCCGCCCCGAACTGCGCTGTCGCGAGGTAGATGCGGTGGGTCTTCGGGTCCAGGGCCAGGGTGCGCGCCCCCGGTAACGTCGTCGCGTTCTCGACCACAACGAAGTGCCCCGGCGCGTCTTCGCGGACGACGGTGAGCGTGCCCTCCCCGTTCGAGGCGAAGGCGAGGCCGCGCTGGGCGTCAAAGGCGACGCCGTCGACGCCCTTGCCGATCGGGAGCGCTGCAAGGACGCTACCGCTGCCCGTGTCGAGTACGGCCATCACCTGGCTCCGGCATCCCACGAACAGGCGCCCCTTCGCCTTGTCGATGGCGAGTCCCGTCGGGGTCTCGCAGGGCGCCAGTGGCCAGCGCGAGCGGACCTTGAGATCCTGGGATCCAAAGGCGACGACCTCGTTCTTGTCCTCGATGTTGACGTAGACCGTTCCCCTTCCGTCCGAGACTCCGAACTCGGGTCCGCCGCCCAGGTCCACCGTTCCCGCCACCTTTCCGTCCGCGGCTTCGATGGCCGTGGCGCTGTCCGAGTCTCGATTGAACGCGAAGACGCGGCGCGAGAAGGGGTCGTACAGGATGGCGTCAGGCTTCTTGCCGACCGGGACTTGGCCGAGGACCGTCAGTTTCTCCAGATCAAAGATGGTCACGCTGTCGGAGTGGCCATCGCTGGCGAAGCCCCGCTTCAGCTCCTTGGCCAGCGCGACCCCGTGCACGCCCGCGGTGCCCGGGATTTCCCCCACGACCTTCTCCGTGGAGAGGTCCAGGACCACGACGCGTTCGCCCCGCGTCACGTAGAGACGCCGCGCCTCGGAATCGACGGTGAGGTAGTCCCATCCCTCGTTGCCCGGAAGCGGGATCGTGCGATGGAGGCGGTAGCCGACGGGAGGGGCCTTGGTCTTCGTCCGGGCGTCAGCCGGGGGCGCGGCGAGGATCATCGACGAGAGCAGCGTAGCGAGCATGACGGGATCTCCTGTGGCGGCATCGGCGGCAGACGTGCTGCCGGGATCCACAAGGTCATCGTACCAGCCTGGACCCCATGAGCGTGCCGACCGGACGGCGCGCCCCTCCGGCCACGATCCTGGCGAGTCCGTCATACGGCCGCGGTGATTTCGACTAGCCTGCTAAACTCACCGTGTATGCCCGATCGTGCCACAGCCCTCGAAGCGCTCCTGGCCGAGCGCATCGCGATCATGGACGGCGCCATGGGGACGATGATCCAGGCCCATCGGCCGAGCGAGGCCGACTATCGGGGCGAGCGCTTCGCCGATCACCCGAAGGACCTGAAGGGGCTCAACGACCTCCTCTCGATCACCCAGCCGGCGCTCATCGAGGGGATCCACCGCGAGTACCTCGAGGCCGGGGCGGACATCATCGAGACCAACACCTTCAACGCCACGTCCATTTCCATGGCGGACTACGGACTGTCCCGCCTCGCCTACGAGGTCAACCTGGCTTCGGCGCGCGTCGCGTGCCGCGCGGCAGAGGGTGTGACCGCGCGCGCGGGCCGACCGTGCTTCGTGGCGGGGGCTTTCGGTCCGACCAACAAGACGGCGGCCCAGTCGACGGATTCCAACAACCCCGGCGCACGGAACGTCACCTTCGACGAGCTTGAGACCGCGTACTACGAGCAGACACGAGGGCTGATCGACGGCGGCGTCGACGTGCTTCTCGTGGAGACGGCCTTCGACACCCTGAACATGAAGGCCGCGCTCTTCGCCATCGATCGTTACTTCGCGGAGCACGGCGGGCGCGTTCCCGTGCTGGGTTCGGGGACGATCGTCGACCTGTCGGGCCGGACCATGACCGGTCAGACGGTGGAAGCCTTCTGGACCTCCATCTCCCACGCGCCTCTCTTCAGCGTCGGCCTCAACTGCGCCCTCGGGCCGAAGCAGATGAGGCCGTACATCGAGGAGCTGTCCCGGATCGCTCCGATCTACGTGAGCTGCTATCCGAACGCGGGGCTCCCCGATCCGCTGCTGCCGACCGGCTATCCGGAGGGCCCGGAAGAGATGGCGCCGGTGCTGCGCGAGTTCGCCGAGGCCGGGTTCCTGAACATCGTCGGGGGCTGTTGCGGCACGACGCCGGCCCACATCGCGGCCATCGCCTCCGCGGTCCGCGGCTTGCCGCCGCGGGTCCGTCCGAATCCCGAGCCGCACTCGCGCTTCAGCGGTCTCGAGGCGCTCACGATCCGCCCCGACACCAACTTCGTGAACGTGGGCGAACGGACCAACGTGACGGGCTCGCCCCGCTTCTCGAAGCTGATCCTGGCCGGAGAGTACGAGCAGGCCGTGGCGATCGCGCGGCAACAGGTCGAAGGCGGCGCCCAGATCATCGACGTGAACATGGACGAGGGGATGCTCGAGTCCGAAACGGCGATGGCGCGCTTCGTGAGCCTCATCGCCTCGGAACCCGACATCGCCCGGGTTCCCGTGATGATCGACAGCTCCAAGTGGAGCGTGATCGAGGCAGGGCTCAAGTGTCTTCAGGGGAAGGGGATCGTCAACTCGATCAGCCTCAAGGAGGGCGAGGAGGTCTTTGGGCGCCACGCGCGTCTCGTACGCCGCTACGGCGCCGGCGTCGTGGTGATGGCCTTCGACGAGAAGGGGCAGGCCGACACCGTCGAGCGGAAGGTCGAGATCTGCACGCGGGCCTACCGGATCCTGACCGAGGAGGTCGGGTTTCCACCGCAAGACATCATCTTCGACCCGAACATCCTCACGGTAGCGACGGGGATGGAGGAGCACGCGGACTACGCCGTCGCCTTCATCGAGGCGACGCGCCGGATCAAGGCGGCGCTTCCCCATGTGAACGTCAGTGGCGGCGTGAGCAACATCTCTTTCTCGTTCCGCGGCAATAACGCGGTGCGGGAGGCAATGCACGCCGCCTTCCTCTACCACGCCATCAAGGCCGGCCTCGACATGGGGATCGTCAACGCGGGGCAGCTCGAGGTCTACGAGGAGATTCCCAAGGATCTGCTGGAGCTGGTCGAGGACGTCCTGCTCAATCGACGCCCGGACGCCACGGAGCGGCTCGTGGCCTTCGCGGAGTCGGTCAAGCAGAAGGGGAAGGCGCAGGTCGAGGAGGCGGCGTGGCGGCAGGGGAGTGTCGAGGATCGGCTCACCCACGCCCTCGTGAAAGGGATCGTCGATCACATCGACGCGGACATCGAGGAAGCGCGGCAGAAGTACGGCCGACCGATCGCGGTCATCGAAGGACCGTTGATGGCCGGGATGAACGTGGTGGGGGACCTGTTCGGCTCCGGGAAGATGTTCCTGCCGCAGGTGGTGAAGAGCGCGCGGGTGATGAAGAAGGCCGTGGCCTACCTCCAGCCCTTCATGGAGGCCGAGAAGAAGGCGGGCGGGGAGCTGAGGGCCGAGGCTCGGATCGTCATGGCGACCGTCAAGGGAGACGTCCACGACATCGGCAAGAACATCGTGGGCGTCGTCCTGGCCTGCAACAACTACGAGATCGTCGACCTGGGCGTCATGGTCTCGTGCGAGCAGATCCTGGACGCGGCGCGGGAGAAGAACGCCGACATGATCGGCCTCTCGGGGCTCATCACGCCGTCACTCGAGGAGATGGCCCACGTGGCGCGCGAGAT
>JBGPYB010000232.1:0-5731 GCA_041493035.1 Vicinamibacteria bacterium
GAGGGGCGAAGACGTGAGCCTGTGGATCACGGCGAAGGACGCCATCGCCTTGATGGATCGCAAGAACGTCCGCACGATGGTGAACCTGACGGGAGGCCACGGCGCCGGCCTCGAGAAGTCCATTGCGGCTTTCGACCGCGCGGCGCCGGGACGATTCCTGACCTGCACCGAGCCTTCGTACGAGAAGTTCCAGGACCCCAAGTTTCCCCAGCTCCAGGCCGACGCGATCCAGGCGGCGGCGAAAGCCGGCGCCAAGGGCTTCAAGATCCTCAAGACGCTGGGGCTCTACCTGCGCGAAGGGATCACGACCGGCGCCCTCGTGAAGGTGGACGACAAGCGCTTCGACCCGATGTGGGAGGCGTGTGCTTCGGCGAGGCTTCCGGTCTTCATCCATATCGCGGACCCCGAGGCGTTCTTCCTGCCCACCGACCGCTTCAACGAGCGGTACGACGAGCTGGGATTCCACCCGGACTGGTCGTTCCACGGCAAGGACTTCCCGAGCTTCAATGACCTGATCGCGGCCCGCGACCGAGTCTATGCCCGGCACCCGAAGACGCAGTTCTGTTCGCTCCATGTCGGCCATGATGCGGAGAACCTCGGTGCCGTCGGTGAGTCCATGAACAAGTTCCCCAACATGACCGTCGAGCTGGGAGCGCGGATCGGAGAGCTGGGGCGGCAGCCGCGCACGTCTCGCAAGTTCTTCGAGAAATACCAGGACCGCATCCTGTTCGGGACCGACGCCGTCCCGCCCCCCGAGGGGGAGAAGTACCCGCAGCAGGTCTTCAAGGACGAGCTGTACGAGATCTACTACAGGTTCCTGGAGACCGAGGACGAGTACTTCGACTACGCACCCGCAGCCGTTCCGCCGCAAGGGCGCTGGCGGATCTACGGCCTCGGCCTCCCGGAGACGATCCTGAAGAAGGTCTACCACGACAACGCGGCGCGCCTCCTGGGCCTGACGTTGTGAGCCTCTCTGCTTCCGTCGCCGTCGGTATTCTCCTCGCGGTGCCCCTGGCGACCTCTGCCGCACCGGGAGCGGGCTACCGTGTGAGTCGCGCGGCGGCCGATCGGGCCGCGCTCCTCGGGGCGGACGAGAAAGCGTGGGCCAAGGCGCAGGCCATCGCCTGGGGACCGGCTCCCTACGAGACGCGCTTCCGCGCGCTGTGGAGCGACGCCGGCCTCCTGCTGCGCTTCGACGCCACGGACTCGAGCCCGTGGCACACGATGACGAAGCGGGACGAGCATCTCTGGGAGGAAGAGGTCGTCGAGATCTTCCTCGACATCAACCGCTCGGGCCACGACTACGCGGAGATCGAGATCAGCCCCGGCAACGTCGTCTGCGACGTGCGGATGGTCGCGCCCTCGCCCAACAAGCAGATGGACTTCGCCTGGAATCTGGAAGGGCTCGAGACCCGCGTCCTCATCTCCAAGGACGCCGCCGGCAAGACGACCGGCTGGACCGCGACGGCGTTCCTGCCCTGGACCGGGTTCCGGTCGCTGCCCTCGGCCAAGAGCATCACCTTGCCGCCGAAGGCGCGGGACGCGTGGCGCTTCAATGTCTTTCGCGTGAAGCGTCCCGGGGGAAAGGCGGCGCCCGAGGCAGGCGCCGTGGAAGTGGCGTGGTCTCCGCCACCGGGAGAGAGCTTCCACATGCCCGAGGCGTTCCGCGACTTCGTTTTTGCCCCGCGCGGGGAGTAACCTCGAAGACGTGACCGACGCCCCGACCTTCCACGACATGACCGCGGACGACGTGCAGGCCGGAGTGGCGCTCTCCCGGCAGAGCGGCTGGAACCAGACCGAGATCGACTGGGGCCTTCTCCTCGAACCGCCCTCGGTCTTCAGGGCGGCGCTCGTTCGGGATCGCATCGTCGGGACCGCCGGAGCGATGATCTACGGGGAGAGCCTCGCCTGGGTATGCATGGTCCTCGTCGACACGACGGAGCGGGGGCGCGGCCTGGCGAACCAGCTCGTCGGCCAGGTCCTCGACAGGCTTCCCGCCGTGGACTCGGTCGGTCTCGACGCCACACCGAAGGGCGAGCCGGTCTACGCCAAGCTCGGCTTCGCGGCGGCGTCGACGCTCGCGCGCCTCGAGGCCACGGCGCCGAGGCTGGAGGTCCCGGCCTCCGCGCGGCCGATCACCGAAGCCGATCTGAAGGCGCTTCTGGCCCGCGACCGCGAGGTCTTCGGCGCGGACCGGGGGCGCCTCCTCCGGAGCGCCCTGGCCGCGGCTCCCGAGCTTGCGTGGAGCGTCGGTGACGAAAGGGCGGTCGCGGCCTACGGCTTTGGGCGCCGCGGTGCGAACGCAATCCACATCGGCCCGGTCGTCGCCGACTCTTCGGCTGCGGCTCTCCACATCGTCGCAGCGTCCCTGGCCCGCCACCCCGGAGAGCGCTTCTTCCTCGACGCCCCTCCTTGGCCCGAGTGGCGAACAGCCCTGGAACGCCTCGGCTTTCGGGAGCAGAGGCCCTTCACCCGCATGTACCGTGGCGCCCCGCGGCAGTGCCCACCGCAGTCCTTCGCCGTCTTCGGCCCGGAGTTCGGATGAGGAAAGGCCTGCCGCTCGCGTTGGTCTTGGCGTCGGCCACATCGGGCGCGTCGCAAACCGAGACGCGGCCGTCCTTCCCCGCGGGCACGGAGATCGTGACCGTGGACGTGGTGGTCCTCGACCACCAGGGAACGCCGATCCGCGGCCTCCGCCGGCAGGATTTCACCGTGGCCGAGGAAGGGACGCCGCAAGAGGTCGTCGCCTTCGAAGCCGTGGACCGCTCCACCGACAGCACGCCATCGGCCGCGGGGCGCACAGCCTCCACCTCTCGCACGTCCTCGAACGTCGACGCCACTGCGCGCGGGGACCGGAGCTTCATCCTCGTCTTCGACGAGTTGCACCTCGGGCCGGCCGAGGCGAAGCGGGGTCGGGAAGCCGTGGCCGAGTTCCTGAAGACGGGCGTCACCGACGGCGACCGCGTCACCCTCATCGGCACCGCGGGCACGGCGTGGTGGACCGCCCGCATCCCCGACGGCCGCGAGGCACTCCTCCAGGTCGTGGCTCGCCTCCAGGGGCGCCGGGTCCGCGACATCGCCAAGGACGACATGTCGGACTATGAGGCGATGCGGATCGACCGCGATCGCGACCCAATCGTCACCGATCGTGTGGCCCGCCGGCTCGTTGCCCAGGGGGCGATACTCCAGGTGACTCGGCTTCCGGGAGAGGCCGCGGACCCCGGGGACCTCGATAGCCAAAGGGACCAGGCGCGGGCACGGGCCTCGGAGGTCTACGCCCGTTCGTCGGCGCAGAACGAGGCTACCCTCACGATCCTGGAGCGAGCCATCGCCTCCCTCACGACGGTGCGGGGACGCAAGTCGTTGATTCTCGTATCGGGGGGACTCGTGTCCGACACGCACCTCTCGGGTTTCCGGCGGGTGGTGACCGAATCCCGCCGCGCCAACGTGGCCCTCTACTTCCTCGACGCGCGTGGGTTGAGCGCGGCTTCCACGGGCCTTCAAGCGGACACCGGGGCGCCGATGGACTTCAACGACCTGGGTTCGAGCCTCAGCGAAGCCCACGAGCGCAGCGACGGCTCCGCCTCCCTGGCCGCCGACACCGGCGGCTTCTCCATCGAGAACCAGAACGACCTCGCCGGCGGAATCTCGCGCATCGCACGGGAGTCCGCGAGCTACTACCTGCTCGGCTACGTTCCCACCGACAAGCGGACCGACGGGCGCTTCCGCAAGATCCAGGTCAAGGTGGCGGGTGCTGGACACACAGTGCGGGCGCGGCGCGGCTACTACGCTCCGGGGGATGCGAAAGGCGCCGAAAAGAAGCCCCCGGAGCCTCGCGACGCCTCGATCCAGCGCGCCCTCGACTCCCCCTTCGACCTGGCCGACGTCCCGCTCCGGGCCGCGGCCCATGTCTTCGGCGAGGGGGAGCCCGACAAGGCCCGCGTTCTCGTGACAACCGAGGCCGACATCCGCCACCTGGCCTTCGACGAAGGCGGCGGCGCGTCGAAAGACACTCTCGAGACGATGCTCGTGGTGGCCAATCGCGCGACCGGCGAGTTCTTTCGGTTCGACCAGCAGTTCGACATGCGCTTCCGAGGCGAGACCCGGGCGCGCTACGACAAGACATGGTTCCCGGTCAGCCGGGAGGTCCCCCTCGTCCCCGGCTCGTACCAGGCGCGGATCGTGGCGCGCGACAAGAACAGCGGTCGCGTCGGCAGCCTCACCCACGACTTCGACGTCCCGTCGCTGGCGGGTCTGCGGATCTCCACGCCGATCCTGAGCGATCGGCTCCGCGATGCCACAGCCGACGCGCCACGCACGCCCGAGCCGATTGCGCGACGCACCTTTGCCCCGGCTGGTCTCTTGCACTGCCGCTTCGAGGTGTACGGCGCCGCGAAGGACCCGCAGACGGGAGCGCCGAAGGTGACTGCGGGCTTCTCGATTCGCCGCAGCGACGGGAAGTTCCTGGCGGCGGCCCCCGAGACCCCCTTGAAGCCCGCCTCCGACGGCGCCCTCGCCCGGACCCAGGGAACGCCTTTGGACGGCGCTCCTGCCGGTCAGTACGAGTTGATCGTGGTCGTGACCGATCTCGTGGCCGGCCAGGCCGCCGAGGCGCGCGAGCCGTTCGAGATCGGCTCGGCGGCCCCGTAGGACGAAGGTCAACGAGGCGGCGTTCCGCCCATCTCGGCGAGGGTGCGGGCCACGTCGGGCTGGCGCGGGTCGAGGGCGAGGGACTTCTTGAAGGCTGCCGCCGCCCCCGCTCGGTCCCCGAGACCCAGTTGCGTCAGGCCCAGGCCGTTCAGCGCCATGGTGGACGGGGGGCCGGCGGCGAGGGCCCGCTCGAAGAACGGAACCGCCTCGGCACCCCGCCCGTTGGCCGCTAGGGCTCCCGCCAGGTAGAGGAGCGTCTCGGCGTTCTTTGGTTCACGCTCCACCGCCTTGCGGAAGAGCCCGATCCCCTCTCCGGCACGCCCCTGTCGGACGCGCACGACGCCCAGCTTCGACAGCGCGCCGGGATCGGCGGAGTCGATCTCCAGGATACGGGCGTAGCGCCGAGATGCCTCGGCGACATCGCCGCGCATCAGGGCGAGATCACCCAGCCCGCGCAGCGCCTCGACCTGGTCGGGCGCGGTTTTGAGAACGCTCTCATAGGCCGCAGCCGCATCGGCAATCCTGTTCTGGCTGACGAAGACGGCGGCCAAGGATAGCCACGGCTGGGCGAAGCGGGGGTTCTTGCGAGCCGTGGACTCGAGGACGTCCACCGCCTCTTTCGTGCGGCCGGCCAGGCGAAGGCTGTCGCCCAGAACGACGCTGTCCTCGGCAGTCAGGGCTCCTTCCTTCTCGAGGGCACGGAGATCGCGGACGGCCGCCTCGTATTGCCCTGCCGTTTCGTAGGCGACGGCTCGCGTCCGTCGTACCACGAGCATCCCCGGGTCCTCGGCGAGGAGGGCCGTGAGCTCGCGGATGGCCTTCAGGGGCTCTGTTCGGGCAACGGACATGCCGGTGCGTCCCAGGCGCGTCACGAGGCCGATGCCGTCCTTGGGATCACGGCCGGTCGGTGCCGGGGCGCTCTTCCCCCTGCCGCCCCCCAGGTATCCCAGGGCGTCGAGCCGTGCCGCGGTTTCGGCGTCGATCGCTCGCGTCGCGACGGGCGTCGTCGTGGCCATGATCTTCTGAAGCTCGAGTCTCAGCGACTCGACTTGCGCCGGCTCCTCGGGCGCGCGGTCGTGGA
>JBGPYB010000217.1:0-6283 GCA_041493035.1 Vicinamibacteria bacterium
CTTATCTGGCATGAGATACCGGTTGTTGAGCGTCACAACTTCTGGCTCCGGAAGGAACCCAACAGACGGCGGAGCCACTACGGACAGCACCTTGTGTATCTCCCCAAGGGACTCGAACCCGATCCCAAGGGGGATGTGGTTGATGTATGTCACTTCACATTGGTTAACCTCGGGGGTTTCGATACCGGCGTTGACCAGAAAGTCACAAAAACGGCGCCAATCGACCTCGAAGCGCGGCTTCAGGTACTCGTACTCGGGATACGCCTCCTGCCCCGTCACCTTACGCCAGTTGCGCACAAAGCGATCCCGCTGGACTTGGATGAGCTGGCTCCGTGACGAGTCGATGAACCAGCACCGGGCCTCGGGATCCTGCAACAGCATCACCCTCACCGCATCCGGCGAGAGCATCCCCGTCCCGAATTCCTCAAACTGGGGGCCGAGCGGCGGTTTCGTCTCTTGATGCGGGTAGTCGCCCCGGATGTCTGCCCAAAACAGCCCGAAGTGAGGCAACGAGAACGAAGCCAGGGGGGCGAATTGAACGCCGAGCAGCGTCTCAACGACCGGCGGATTCCCGAACTTCGGGGTGGGGTTCACCGCTGCGACAAGACCTCCTGGGTTGCCATGGTGGACCACGGCCGGATCTAGACCCACGAGATTGCGCCCAGGTTCACGGCTGGGACTCTAGCATCCGGTCGCGCGATCCGTCAATTGGACCAAGGCCGCGCGGCCACGTGCACAGCTCGTTTCCACTCTCTCATGACCCGCTAGACCACGTCCAGTTTAGACACCGCGCCGGCTGGCTAGGACCTCGGCCTCGCGCGGCCGAAAACCCTGGTCCACCACGAGTCCATCGAGTCTCGGGAGTCAGAAGGTGGCGCGAGGAAGCCTACTTGGTCTGCGAATGGCTCGAACGCTTCGATCGCGGCAAGGTCGTCGCGCGTCAGGGCCATACGTTCCAGCGCCCTGCAGGAGGCAGCTGACCAGGATCGGGAACGCGATCGCGGCCAGCATCAGATGCTCGATCGGATTCCAGGCCATCGGCTGGCGCGTCTCGAGCCGCCCGTGCGAGAAGTCGCCACGGACCCGATAGAACTCCCTGAGCCACTCGAGCCGAACGGGCGCGTCGGGATCCCTCCACAGGTCGATCCGGCGCCGCGCGTCCCGCGCCAGCAGCGGCCTCGACGGCACCATTGCCTGGGCGAACCTTCTCGCGACGTCGTCGTAGTGCGACTCGGCGTCGAGTAGGCGCTCGAAAGCGCTGCACAGGAGTCCCCACTCCACCTGGCACTGAAAGGCATCGCTGTCCGTATTGCCCTGGTTGAAGCACGAGAGCGCGTGCTGCCAGCGGCCCCACTCTGGACCGCCACGCCTGGCGAACGCCACGAGAGCGTCGAGCAGGCGTCGGTCGAGCGCCACAAGCCTCACCGGGCTGACGTGCGTCGGCACATTCATCACGACCGAGTCCAGCGCCAGGCGCTCCACGTTTGGCCCTCGCGTCGCCGCGGGCGGATGGTGACGAAGTCGTCGTCCTTGAACCGCTGCATGTAGAGAAGGAAGACGTCGCTATTACACGGCGCCTCCGGCGTGAAGAACTTGCGCCCGGCCAGGCCCACGAAGGAGGCGAGCTGAACCCACTCGTAGGCGCGCTCGATCTCCTCCGACGCCAGGTCCGCGCCAAAGGGCGTGTCCGCGTAGCGGACGACGGCCGCGTGGTCCACCGGGCGACCCTCGATGTCCCGGTAGGTGCCGAATACGCGGGCCAGACACCGCTGCACGTCTTCATCGACGTCCTCGATCCGCCCGCGGTAGGGGGTGATCGTGACGTCGCCGACTTGGTATTCCCGGTCGATGCGGCACCAGGGCATGATCGGGAGCACCATTCGAGTTCTCGCCTCGTCCTATCTGGACTCGATCCCGGACCAGACGCTCATGGCACTACTCTTTCCCACCAGCTCTACCGCGCGGGGCCTCGGTGGCGGCGGTCATGAGCCCTCCTCGAGACGGCGTCGCAACTCGTCGAAGGCCCCGTCAGCGATACGGGGGATTTACGGGGCGCGGAGCAACGCGCGAAGTAACACGCGCAGGAGATTCACGCGGTTACGAAACGCGTGGTGCCGAAGGTGGGAGTCGAACCCACACGCCCTCACGGGTACACGATTTTGAGTCGTGCGCGTCTGCCAGTTCCGCCACTTCGGCGTCGCCCACCATAGCATACCTGATCTCGGCCCTGAGCCAAGGGGGCCGCGCAAGTAGCAGCCAACCTTGACAACTTTACAAGCGGACGGTACTCTCGGTGAGGCGTGGGGCTGTAGCTCAGTTGGGAGAGCACAAGGCTGGCAGTCTTGGGGTCAGGGGTTCGAGCCCCCTCAGCTCCACCAACTTATCAGGCAGGTGCACACGAGGCAGGCGGTAGCAACGCAACACCGCCTGCCTCGTGGTCTTTTCCACCAACGACCTCACGGAAGTGTCCGAGCGAGTGAGAAGCCGCTACCGAAGTTCCAGCTCCGCCCGGATCGCGCGCAAGATCTCGTTGATCTTCGCGACCACATCGCTCGACGGGCGGTTAGCACCGCCCAACTCCACCCGGAGAGCGAACTTCAGCTCGAGGCCGATGGCGAGCTTTGCCAGTTCTCCCATTTGATCTGCAAGGTCCTGGATCTCGTTGGGCCGGAGCTCGGACTCGGCCATCAGCGTTCCCTTTGGGGGCGGTGGGGTAGCCAGGGGCGCTTCCTTCGACTGACGCAGCTTGACCGCCTGCGCGCCGACGAAGCTTGAGGGCCATGGAGCCGAGTCCAGCGTCAGCTCGAGAATCCTGACGCGTAACGCTCCATCCAGCGCGTCCCGTATGGTCACCCATGGCAGGTTCCTGCCAGCTCGCTTGGATAGCGCGACGGCCAACGAGAGGGCGGTAGTCGCGTCGCCTGCCCACGCGTCGGGCAGCGCAGTGGGCAGGAGATCGGTCGGAGACATGGGACCAGGCGGCGCATGCAGCTCGGCATCGTCGGTCAAGAGACCGGGCGGAATCTCCTCGGCCAGGAGGCTAGCCGGACCGGAGGTGAGCCAGAGCTTGCCCGTATCGACAGCGGCACGAATCGCCGTATCGACCACCGAAGCTTCTGCCCCTGGGATGACCCGGGGCTCCTCGTAACCGTCTTTCTTGACCTGGACGACGTGGCCACCGGAGAAGTAAGTCCGCAGCGCGCCAGCCGATAACTCGGCGCGCTGCCACAGCCCTGGGAGCGCGCCCGGAATCAGCAGCGCGGGCTCGAGCGAGGCAAGGTGTGCGGTCTCGGGCAAGACCGCTTCGAGGCCCGCATCCCGAAGTGCGGGATCATCCGGGGTCTCGCGCCAGAACGTGCGCACCGACCGGTCCGGACGGGTGAGACGCAGCACGAGTGACCCGTCGAGGCATCCGCCGACGAGGGTGTCCAGAATCGCTCGCGCGTTGAGCATCTTCGGCAGATGGGGGAACTGAGCGAAGGCGCCCACGAGGTCTCGGACGCGCCGGGACGTCTCCCCGCCCCGCCAGAGGTCGTAGGGACCGCCGGGCAACAGGGCTTCGGCACTGATCGCGGTATCCTGGATGCGCGCCCGCTTGTCGGCCTTGATGGCGACGAAGAGCGCCTCGCTCCCCACCGCAACCTTGAACGCCTGAACCTCGTTCTTCTCCGACACGGTGACCGCGAGGCAGTAGGCTTGCTGGACGGCCTCCGGGATCTTCTTCCGGGCCCCTTCAAGGGCGACCGTCAGCATGGCTTCGCGGATCGGATCCAACTCCTTGTCCCGGAGCTGGTGGCGCACTTCCTCCCAGCCGAGATGTTCCTTGATGCGCGACCTCGCCGCATCGAGGCCATCCCGTGAGGGGACGGCAAGCACGACGGCGTTGCGATACACGCGGGGCCGGTCAGCTCCCGTGGTCTCGTCGAGGAAACGGCGCGCTTCGGGGCTGGGTTTGCCTGGGTCCGAGGCGGCCTTCGGGCCAAGCACCGCATAGTGAAACTCCACGTTGTCCTCGATGTCGCTGGGCCTGGGGGGGAGGTTGTGGACCCGCGCCCCGGCGGCCGCGGCCGCGGCGGTAAGGCTCTTCGTCCGCTGGATGTCGTCCAGCAACCGGCTGTCCACCACCTCCTGAGCAACGCGGAGGCAGGCCTCGTGATGCATCTGGGTGAGATTGGGCGTGGGCCCAAGGCGCCATATCTTCGGGAGCTGGCGCCGGCCGTCCGAACCTGGGGCTGCCTCGCTCACCGCCGCCTCGTCCAGGTACCACGAAGCGTCGATCCAGCGCAGCAGGCCCTTCTCCAGCTCGATCCGGTCGGGCCGGCTATGGCCGAGGAGCACTAGCAGCTCCCGCGTCATAGCCTTCTGCCCGATGGGCTGAGAATGCAAGAACGTGGCGACCACCGCCTGCTCCACCTCACGGAAGCGGAGCCCTGGGGCCTGGCTCTGGACCTCCTGCGCCTTGGTCAGCTCTCCGTCCAGGATAGCCGACCAGTCGTACTTCTTGCCGTCGTACTCCTCCATCGAGGCCGTAGTAGTCAGCTCGCGAGCGGCCTCGGACAGCGTGGCCTTGCCCGACTCTCCGAGGAACACATTGGCCGTCACAAGGGGGCACTCATCCCACCGCTCAGAGTCGCGAAGCGCGAGCGCGAATGTCCGCAGCACCCCGCGTGTCCGTTGGAACCCTTCGAGGCTGGTCCACTTGCCGTAAAGAACCTCGGTCAGGTCCGGGTGAAAGGGATAGCTACGGAGGTAGCGCTCCTCGGCCACCGCGCCGTCCTTCCGCGTCTGATCGTCCAGCTCTCCGATGCCCTTGAGGGCGGCCACCACGTGGGGCCGGAAGGCCTCCCGGTCTCGAATCGACTCGGTCTTGAAGAACCGCCGCCTCAGCACTTCGGCTATGTCTTCCTTCACCACGGGCTGGACGCCTTCCTCCCGCTCGCGGCGGAAGATGGCATAGAGCTCTTGAGCGATCTCCTTGCCGAGGGCGTCGCTCTTACGCGGATCGGTCGCCAGTAGCGAGGCCACCACGGCGCATGTACTCACGCCAGTGGCGGCCTGAGTGAGGCACTGGAAGAAATCCTGCACGCGGTGGCGCCAGACCGGATCCGACCCGATCTTCGTCCGCGCCCACATGAGAACCTCATCGATCAGCACCAGGGTGGCCAGTCCGTCTCGCGCGGGTAGCCGGAGGAGATCGCCCATCACGTTGACGAAAGGCGGCTCTTCCCGCTCGGTATCCCCCTTCACACCCAGCGTCACCAGTCCGTCGCGACCACCAAGAGCCCACGCCAGCACTGACCACGGGTAGCGGAAGCGGCCCCGGCTTCCGTCCGGGGCCTGGACGTCCATCCCCGTGACCGGGTCGAGCTGATCGAAAGACAGCACTGCCACCCGTGCCTTGGCCGGCGTCATCCCGATGTGCTGGACGAACTCCTGGACAGCCGGCATGTCCGGGAGCGAGGCGGGGTCGCGGACCAAGTGAAACAGCGTGATGAGCGCGTGGGTCTTTCCGCCTCCATAGGTCAGCTCGAGCTGGCGAACAGCCTTGTCATTCCGGCCGGCCAGGCGGAGCACCACGTCCTTGGCCAGCTCGCGCAGATTGAAGGTGGGGTAGGTAAGCGCGAAGAACTCCCGCGGATCCTGGTACACCGGGCGGGCCGTACCCACCGACACGGCATGAAGGTCGGCGGCGAAGGCCGCAAGCGATAGCTCACCCGACCGCACATCGTCCCGCAGGCCGACTACCTTGTGCCATGGCTTCCACGCCAGCTTCGCCATTCTCCCCTCCTCGCCTCTAGCCGTCCGCCGTGATGGGGACCTGCTTGTCCTCGCGCGCGGCGCCGCGGGCCGCCACGTGGTTGCTCAGGCTCTCGAGAAGCCCACGCTCGTCTGACCTCGGCTCAGCCAGCTCGATCAAGGCCTGAAGGAACTGTTGGAAGAGCGCGCTCCGCCTGAGCCCTTGCGCGTCGAGGTACTCGTCCACACTCGTCACATCACCCGCCTTCCAAAGATGCATGAGGCGGTGCACCTGGTCGATCAGAGGCGCCGGGCGACCTTCAGCATCGTAGCCCAGGCTGTTCCGAGCCCGGTGGGCCCAGGGTCTGAGCTTGAACTTACTACTAGTCCCCTCCCCGCTCACCTCACCCACCGCCTCCGCTTCCTCCAACTCTCTCTCCTCGTCCTCTTCCTCCGCGCCTGTCCCGCCGGTCCTGACCAGGACGTCGTGGCCATCCGCCAGATCTCGGTCCGATAACCCGCATGACATCGCGTAGAGGATGCATGC
>JBGPYB010000253.1:0-4617 GCA_041493035.1 Vicinamibacteria bacterium
CATCATGTTGCCCTGCGCGACGCGCTTCAGGGGCCGTGTGCTCAGGGTCGAGAACCCGCTCGCGAACGGCTGCGCGGTCGCCCAGGTGGGCCTGATCATGATCGCGCAAGTGATCGTGATCGCCGTGATGATGCCCGTGGTCATGCGCGTGCCCGTGGTCGTGCGCGTGCCCGTGGTCGTGCGCGTGCCCGTGGTCGTGATGGTGCCCGTGGTCGTGATGGTGCTCCCCGGGGTCGTCAACCGGACGGCCGCTGGCCGGATCGAGCACGTCGAACTTGGTCCCCGTGATGCCGTGGCTGCTCACCTTTCGCGCTCGGAGCTCCATCCCCTCCACCCCGAGGGAGGCCACGTGGTTCCGGATCTCGTCCAGGCTCGCTCCCAGATCGAGGAGAGCGCCGACGAACATGTCGCCGGCCACCCCTGCCGACGCGTCGAAGTAGAGAATGCGCGTCACGTTGAGCTCTCCCTCCGCCCCCCGGCAGCCAGCTTGTTGATCATGTCGGCCTGGTAGGCCGCACCGAACCCGTTGTCGATGTTCACCACGCTGATGCCCGACGCGCAGGAGTTGAGCATGGCGAGGAGCGCGGTGATTCCGCCGAAGCTCGCACCGTAGCCGACGCTGGTCGGCACCGCGAGCACGGGCACGTCCACCAGGCCGCCCACCACCGAGGGGAGGGCACCCTCCATTCCAGCCACGGCCACCACGCAGTTGGCCCTGCGCAGGGCTTCGATGTGGGCAAGGAGGCGGTGGATGCCTGCGACGCCTACGTCGTAGAACCGCTCGACCCGGCTCCCGAACACCTCCAGGGCGATGGCCGCTTCCTCGGCGACGGGCAGGTCGGACGTCCCGCCTGCCGCTACCGCCACGAGGCCCACGGGCTCAGCCGGATCCCGCCGAAGCTCCACCAGCCGGCAGAGCTCGTGGTAACGCGCTTCGGGGACCCGCTTCCGCACGGCTTCGGCCGAGGCCTCGCATGCACGGGTGCACAGCACGTTGGAGTTCTTCTCTGCCAGGCGGGCGAAGATCTCGGCCACCTGGCTGGGCGTCTTGCCCTCGCCGTAGATGACCTCGGGATACCCGTTTCGGATCCGCCTGTGGTGATCGATCTTGGCGAAACCCAGGTCCTCGAAGGGGAGCGTCTGGAGCTTCCCGAGGACTTCCTCGGTCGAAAGGTTACCGCTGGCGTGACGTTCCAGGAGGTGGCGAATGTGGTCGTTCGTCACGAAGACCTTGCCTTCAGCGCTTCGTTCATGGCACCCGTTCGATAGCCCTGAAGGTCCAATGCCACGTAGGTGTAGCCGGCTTCCTTGACTCTTCGAACCACCTCTTCCCGGAGTCCGTTGACGACTCGGCCGAATTCCTCGGGCCCGAGCTCGAGCCGCGCGACGTCGCCGTGGTGGCGCACCCGCAGCGTGCGGAGGCCCAGGTCCCACAGGGCCTCCTCGGCTCGCCCGATGAGGGCCAGCATTTCCCGGGTCATCTTGATCCCGTAGGGGAAGCGGGAGGCGAGACAGGCGAAGGACGGCTTGTCCCAGGTGGGCAGCCCCATCTCCTTCGAGAGTATCCGGATCTCGGCCTTGCTGAGACCTGCCTCCTCCAGCGGGCTCCTCACGCCGAGCTCCTTCACGGCCCGCCGGCCGGGCCGGTAGTCGCCCCGGTCGTCCACGTTGCTCCCGTCGGCCACATGGGGCAGGCCCGCCTCGTCGGCCACCGCGCGGAGCTGGGTGAAGATCCCTGTCTTGCAGTGATAGCAGCGATCCTCGTGGTTGTCGGCAACGCCCGGGATACCGAGCGCTTCCACGGCGAGGACGCGGTGGCGGCCACCGATCTTCTCCGCGAGCTCCTTTGCCTCCCGAAGCTCGCGCTCCGAGTGGATCTCGGAGGTCACGGTCACCGCCAGCGCGCGCTCGCCGAGGACTCGGACGGCGACGGCATAGAGGAGGGTCGAGTCGACCCCTCCTGAGAAACCGATCACGCACCCGCCCATCTCACTCAAGAGATCGATCAGTTCCTGCTTCTTGGTTTCGAGGGCTTGGTCCATGTCGGCGGTCTTCAATTTCGAAATGCGCTATCACCAACTACCCGGCCGCTGCGGTCCACCCGCTGTCGACCGTGATCATGTTCCCGGTCACGCACTTGCTCTCGGGGAGGCACAGCCAGGCCACGGCCTGGGCGATGTCCTTCGGGGTGATCTCCCGATCCTTGAAGAGATGGCCCTCGGTGAACTGCGCCTTGGCCTCGTCCTGATCCATCCCGAAGTGCGTGGCGAGGCCCGACATCATGGCGGTCCAGACCGTGCCCGGGCAGACTGCGTTGACGTTCACGTTGTGGTCCGCCACCTCCATGGCGAGGCTCTTCACGAACCCCAGGATTCCGTGCTTTGCGGCGCAGTAGTGGCTGCCCATGCCGAAGCCGCGCTGACCGCCCACGCTGGAGATCGCCACGATCTTGCCGGAGTGGGCCTTGATCATGAGGGGGACGACGTGATGGCAGAGGAGGAAGGTCCCCTTCAAGTGCGTGTCCAGCGTGTCGTCCCAGGTGGCCTCATCCATGTCCGCCACGGGTACGAGGCTCGTCACCCCGGCGTTGGCCACGGCGATGTCGATCCTGCCGAAGGTCTTCATGACCTCTTCGACCATGGCCTTCGTGGCCGTATTCGAGCGGACGTCGCAGACGATCCCGACGGCCTTCACGCCCGTCGCCCCGATCTCCTTCGCCGCCGCGTCCAGGTCGGCTTTGGTCGCGAGCTTGTACGGGACGGTGGCCATGTCCTCACAGATGTCGGTCAGGACGATGTTGCAGCCCTCGGCGGCGAGCGCCCTGGCAGTGGCAAACCCGTTCCCCCGGGCTCCTCCGGTGATGATGGCGACCTGATCCTTGAGTTTCATTGATTCCCCTCGTCAATCGTCGAAAGTTGAGCGTCAAACGCAAACCGTCGAGCTCTCGCTCGCCGCTTCACGCTTGGCGCCTAGCGCGTCACATCGCCTGCGCCGATTTTGACGAATTCGTCAAACTCGGGCGGTAGCTCTTTGGCCACTTGCTGCAGGCTCACGTTGATCTCCTGCAGATCGTCCTTCACCGAGTCGAGACCGTACTCCTGGATCTGGAAGTCGAGCTGGCCCTCGAGGCTGTAGACCAAGTACAGGATGTTGAGCAGATGCGCATGCTCCGGCTCCTCGACGAGGCGCGCGAAGTACTTCTCCAGGAGCCCTACGGGGTGAAGCTCCGCGAGGCCCCACTCCAGCGTCTCCCGATCCACCTTCTTGACCAGCACGCCCCTGAGCAGCACGGCCGCGCGCACGCCCAGGCTCGTGATTTCCTCGATCATCTCTCGATCTGCGGCCATTGTGTCCTTTGCTCGTGTTCAGGCTTACCCCTCCCCCCCCTCCCGGAAGAGAGGAGTAGACGAGGTCAGGTCATCCGGACCTTCATGTTCTTCACGGTGGTGACGGTCTTCTCGATGTCGGTGAGGATCGGGGTGGCATAGCTCTCTGCGGCGCCCTGATCGCCGCACTTCGCGAACTCGCTCACGAACCCCGAGAGCTTCTTCTCCAGAGCTTGCATGTCCTCCGTGCCCTTCTGCGTCTTGAAGAAGAGCTTACCGGCGTGGAGCTCCATCTCGTCGGCCAGGGCGATGAGCTTGCCCTTGAGGTCGGGGTACTTACAGTCCGCCGCTGCCGTGCGGAAGTATGCGGCGATCTCGCGGACGTAATTGGTTCCCATCTTCACTTCTTCAGCCATTGTCCTGTTCTCCTTAGTTGTGCCGCTGGCGAGCAGCGCGCTCTTACTTATGGTGATGGTGATGGCCACCTTCGTCGTGTTGGTGGTGGTCGTGCTGTTCGTGCTGCTGCTGTCCGTGCTGCCCGTCATGCTGTCCGTGCTGTTCATCGTGCTGTCCGTGGTGGTGATGGCCCGCGCCCGAGCCCGGGCACGGCTTGCTCACCTCGACCGGCGCCTCGGGTACTACCTTCGGGGGCAGCCCCTGAGCCAGGGCCTGGGCGATCTTCACGAACGCCTTGGCGGTGAGGCTCTCCGGGTGGAGGTTGACCACCGGCACGCCCGCGTCGGCGGCCTCGGAGAAGAGCGGGTCGATCGGGATCGATCCAAGGAAAGGCACGTCCATCATGCGAGCCAGACCCTGCCCCTTGTCGTTGCCGAAGAGGTGCACGACGTCTCCGCAGCAGCGGCACGTGTAGAGGCTCATGTTCTCGATGAGCCCCAGGACCTTGGCGCCCAGGGTGAGCGACGCGTTGATCGCCTTGGAGCAGACGAGCGTCGAGACCTCCTGGGGCGTCGTCACGATGATCACGCCATCCAGATCGGGGATGGACTTGAGAATGGCGGTCGGCTCGTCTCCGGTTCCCGGCGGAAGATCGACCAGGAGGAAATCGAGCCCGCCCCATTTCGCCGCGGAGAGGAGCTGGCGGATCGTGCGGCTCTTGGTCTGGCCCCGCCACATGACCGGCGTCATGTCGCCCGGCCAGAAGAGCGCCACCGACAGCGCCTTGATGCCGGAGACGGTCACGACCGGATCGAGCCAGAACGCTCCGTTCAGACGAGTCTGCTTCTTGATCCCGAGCATCTTCGGGACGCTCGGGCCGTGGAGGTCCGCGTCG
>JBGPYB010000221.1:0-6073 GCA_041493035.1 Vicinamibacteria bacterium
AAGCGCCCTGGGAGCAGGGACCATGAAGAGATCGACGCCCGGAGCTACGCGGAGTGGGGGGTCGACTACCTCAAGTACGACTGGTGCAACGCCGAGGGGCAGGACACGCGCGACTCCTACGCGAAGATGAGCCGGGCCCTCCAGGCGAGCGGCCGCCCCATCGTATTCAGCATGTGTGAATGGGGAAGTTCGAAGCCCTGGCTCTGGGGGCAGGGTGTGGGCCACCTCTGGCGCGCCACCGGCGACATCCAGGATTGCTGGGATTGTGGGACGAGTTGGGGCGGGATGGGGGTCTCCCACATCATCGACCTCATGGCCGATCTCTACCCCTACGCGGGTCCCGGCCACTGGAACGATCCCGACATGCTCGAGATCGGGAATGGAGGGCTGAAGCCGGCGGAGTCCCGGTCCCATTTCAGCTTCTGGGCCCTCTTCGCCGCCCCCCTCATGGCCGGGAACGATCTCCGGAGCGTCAGCAAAGAGACCCTCGACATCCTTACGAATCGCGAGGTCATCGCTGTCGACCAGGATGCGCTCGGGATGCAGGGGCGCAAGGTCCGGGACAACGGCCCGCAAGAGGTCTGGATGAAGCCGCTGGCGGACGGTTCCCGTGCCGTCATCCTGTTCAACCGCGGGACTGAAGCGGGGGAGATCTCGGTGCCGTGGGAAGACATCGGCTTCTTCCCGGGTGGCCAGGCGAAGGTTCGCGATCTGTGGAAGAAGACAGATCTGGGTTCCTTCGCCGGCGGGTTCAAGGCCAAGGTCGAGCCCCACGACGTCGCGATGGTGCGGATCACGCCGCAGTTCTGACGAAAAGGTGGCTCTCAGAACTCGGGCAAGGGGAAGCGCGTGCCGGCGGGGAAGGTCAGCCCGAAATGTCGGTCCAGCATCTCGAGCAGGTGCTCTGGATCGCGAATCGTCGTCGTTTCCGCCTTGCGGCCGGTCCGGAGCGTCAGCTCGCGATTCCGCAGGATGACCCGGCGCCCGGGCCACGAGCGCTGCGCCGTGAGCGTCTGGAGGAACGGTGACTTGGGGTAGGTGCTGGTAAAGTGGCTCGCCATCTCGAAGTCCACGGGGAATTGACGCTCCAGGGTAAAGGCGTAGGCCTGGAGAGCCGGCAGATCGAGACAGATGGGCCGTCCGAGGAGCACGTCCAGGTTCTCGAACGGAATCGCCCCGACGTGGGCCTCGTGGAGGGAGACCAGCAGGCCGAGAGACGGAGCGGACGGCTCCGCGTGACCGATGCGCGCGAAGTACGCGTCCAAGTCGAAGTCGTTCGCCGCCATGGCGGGAATGCTATACGGCCTTTGGGTCCAGGCGGAATCGGAGAGGACTCGCGGATTCGGCAACGCGAGCCTCGTATTCGGGGCCGCTCACCAGCGCCTTGAGGCGGGGAGACACCGGTAGGACCACCGGCCCGGCTTCCCAGATCACGGGACCTCCGGGATCGTCGCGGACCCGACCCGACTCGAGGGCGAGCGTGGCTTCCGCGAGAGACAGGCCCTTGAAGGCCGCGGCGAGGGCGCTCACGCGAGCCTCGTCCTCCGGGCGCAGGAAGCGGATCACGCGGCGGCCCTGCATCGCGACGTGGTAGTGAGCGGCGACGAAATGGACGCCGTCGAGGCCGCGGGTCTCGCAGACGGCCACCAGCCATCCCAGGAGGTCCTTGAGGAGCCCTAGCCCGGGGTGCTGCTGCCCGGGGAGGCGCGGACGCTCCACCGAGAAGGACGCCCTGGGGTTTTGGAGCAGCAGCCACTCCACCGCGAGGATCTCCATCTCCGGAATCGTGCTGCGGCTACGGCTCACCCGAAGCTCCACCAGCAGCTCCTCTTCGGCGCGATCCTCGCAGACGATTCGGAGGGTGTCGCCGAGGCCGCCGTCGATGACGAGATCGACCCGGAGGCGCCGGAAGCCCTTGGCTCGGAGCTGCGCGAGGATGCCCAGGCGTTCCAGGAGCAGTTCCACACCGTGGCGGGAGAGGTCCCCCAGGAAGCGCACCGGCGGAGGCAGGCCGGGAGAGAGGCCGATCAAGTCCGCGTCGGTGAAGGAGAACCCATAAGGGCCCTGTTGGCTCTGGAGCGTTCCGGTGGCACGTGTGAGACGGCGAGCGCGCCAGAGGGACAACTCCTCGTCTCCAAGAGGCTCGAGGTCACGCCCGGAAGCGAGGCGGAGGACGAAGCGAGCCGAGTGGCGCCACGCCACGGGGCCGTAGCCGCCGGCCAGAAGCACCACCATGGGGAGCGCCCGGTGGGCTTCGCTCACCAATGCCGTGACCTGGCGATCGCGCTGTCGGATTCCCTCGGCGGTGAGACGCCAATTGCTGAGCGGATCCTCGGCCGCAGGGTCGGTTCCAGCGAGGTAGTAGACCAAGGCGGGGCGAAAGGCGTGGAAGATCGGCGGCAGCGTCTCCGCGAGAACCGAGAGATAGCGCGAGTCCTCCGCTCCCGGACCCAGTGCCACGGCCGTGGACTCGACGGCCTCCGTCGGTCCCCAGTGCGCGTGGTGGATCGAGAGGGTGTGGACGGTGTGGTCCTTGGCAAAGATCGCGCGCGTCCCGTTGCCATCGTGGAGATCGAGGTCCACCACCAGGATGCGCTCCGCATAGCCGCGGGCGCGAAGCCGCGAGATGGCCACGGCCACGTCGTTGAAGACGCAGAACCCCTGACCCGAGTCGCGGAGGGCGTGGTGGAAGCCACCGCCGAGGTGAACTGCCGCGCCACCGGTGCGGAGAGCCAGCCGCGTCGCCTGTATGGTCCCACCTACCATCAAGCGCTGGAGGTCGAGGGTCACTTCGGCGTCGCGGGCCGGAACCTCGACGCCGAGAATGCGACCGAGGACCTCCGGCTTCTGGAGGCTCTCGAGGTATTCCGGCGTGTGCACCCGCAGAATGTTTTCGAGAGACGCTGGGCGGGGCCTGGAGACGTCCTCGGGGCGCAGCAACCCCGCTTCCTCGATGGCGGCCAGGATCTTCTCGCCCCGCAGCGGATCGAGGGGGACCCCCGCCACGTGGCTCGCGTACAGCGGGTGATAGACGACCGGCACGCCTCGCGTATGAAGTCGGAGCCAGAGACGGCGGAAGCCACGCGTCCAGGCTCTTTGTGCTCCCGCGACGGGCGCTTTCATGTCCCCTCGGATTCTCCTCGAGCGCCCACCTCTAGAGGCCGAGCAGCATCCCCGCCCCCAGGGCGGCGGCGGCGAGGCCGACCAGACACAGGTACAGAGGAGCCGCAAAGCGCAGCCAGGTCTCGAAGCGGAGACCCGCGGCGGCGAGCACGGCCATGAGGGCGCCATTGGTGGGAGTGACCAGCTCACAGAGCCCGCCGCCGTACTGGTAGGCGAGCACCATCACCTGCCGCGTCAAGCCCAGGAGGTCGCTGAGAGGCGACAGCATCGGGAGCGTCACGACGGCCTGTCCGGTCGTGCTGGGCAGCGGGACGTGGACCAGGGCCTGGCCCACCATCATCCCCACCGCCGCCAGGTAGCGGGGCAGGGTCGAGATGGGCGCGAACGCGCCGTGCACGATCGTGTCGACGATCTGCCCCTGGTCGAGGACGATGTAGATCGCTCGCGCGACGCCGATGAGGATCCCGGCCAGGGCCATCCCTCGGAAGCCGTCGGTCATCGCCGTCGCCGTCCCTTCGACCCCCAGGCCGCCCAGAAGCCCGGCCGCGATACCCATCACGAGGAAGAGAGACCCCATCTGGTCGAAATCCCAACCGAGACCCACGACGCCCCAGACGAAGACGGCAAAGGTCGCGAGGACCAGGCCGAGAACCCAGACCTGACGCCGTGACATCGTTCCGTGCGTGGCGGTCTCCTCGGCGGGCTGGGCCTGGCGTGTTCGAGCCGCATGGCGCATCGTCCCTCGGATCCACACCGCCACGGCCGCGACCAGGAGCACTGAGCGGAACCCCGAGCCCGAAAGAAGCGGCACCTCGGCGAGGCGCTGGGCGATCCCCACCTGGAAGGGGTTCATGGGGCTGAAGGCGCCGCCCACGGCAGCGGCACCCAGGCTGATCGATACCGTCGTCACGGCGTCGTATCCCAGACGGCGGCTCAGGACCAGGAGGATCGGGACGAGCGGTATCACCTCCTCGGCCATCCCCTCGAGGGCTCCTCCGGCGGCGAAGGCCAGGCTGATCGCCGGTATGACCATGGCCTCGCGACCCTCCAAGCGGCGCACGAGGCTGTTGATGGCCATGAGGAGAACGCCCGTGGCGTCGACGACGGTCAGCGCTCCGCCGATTAGGAAGACGAAGAAGATGACCGGTGCTGCGTCGGCCATGCCCTTGGGGACGGCGACGATGGCCTGGAACGGACCCACGGGCGAGGGCTCCACGGCGCGATAGGTTCCGGCCACAACGACGTTGCGCCCCGTGACCGGATCAGCTCGCCGTTCGAAGCGCCCCGCCGGCAGCAAATGGGTGAGCAACGCCGCGAAGAGAACGCAGGAGAACAGAAGCGTCAGCGGATGGGGAAAGCGCAGGCGGCTCATGGGACCCTATCCTCCCACGTAAGACCCTGAACACGGGCGATCTCGAGCGCCTCCGAACCCTCGGCTACGTCCACCCTGCCGCCATCGCCGTGCCGCCGTCGCCGTTGACGCCGCAGGGCGTCGGGCGTAGCGTGGCGTGTGATGCGCGCGGGCGAGAGGTTCAACGCCGTCTCCCACATCGTGGGTGCGGGGCTCGCCATCGCGGGCCTCGTGTCTGTGGTCTGGCGCGCGGCGACGCGAGGGGACGCGTGGTCGGTCGTCGCGTGTAGCGTCTACGGCGCAACGCTCCTGCTCCTCTACACCTCTTCCTCGCTCTACCACGCCCTCCGCGGACCGGCGAAGGCCGTCTTTTGCCGGCTCGATCACAGCGCGATCTACCTCTTCATCGCGGGGACGTACACCCCCTTCGCCCTCGTGACGCTCCGAGGACCCCGCGGCTTCTGGCTCCTGGGCGCCGTCTGGTCGCTCGCGATCGCCGGGATCCTCTACGAGACGATCGCAGCGCACCCTCGCCCCTGGATCGCCGTTCCTTTGTACCTGGGGACGGGATGGCTGGCCGTCCTGGTGATCGGTCCCCTCGCTCGCGCACTTCCCGCTCCCGGTCTGGTCCTCGTCGTCCTCGGGGGTGTCTTCTACACCCTGGGTGTTCCGTTCTATGCCTTCGACAAGCGCCTCGGCTGGGGGCATGGCGCCTTCCACGTCTCTGTCCTGGCCGGCAGCTTGGCGCACTTCGCCGCCGTCTACCGCTACGTGGCCTGACCGTTCGTTCCCGGGACGCGCATCGTTCGCATCCGGTCGATCCGCCGACCACCTGCTAGGAGCGAACTCACGAACGCTCAACGGCTTGGCCATATAAGGTCGCCTGGCATGCCCTTCGCTTCATCGGTGAAGATGGAAGAGTTCAGGCAGGATCTGCGGTTCGCGCTCCGGGTCTTCGCCAAGAGCCCCGGCTTCACCCTCGTCGTGGTTCTGACACTGGCCCTGGGAATCGGCGCCAACACCGCGATCTTCACGCTCATGGACCAGGTGCTGCTCAGAGCCCTGCCGGTCCAGGAGCCCGACCGCCTGGTGATCGTCGACGCTCCCGGCCCGTTCTCCGGCAGCTCCCATAGCCACAGCGACACCCTCGAACCCATGTCCCACCCGATGTTCGAAGGGCTGCGCGACAGGAGCACCTCGCTAGCGGGGGTGCTGGCGCACTTCACGACACAGGTCCACCTGACGGTTGGGAGCCAGACCGACAACGCGACGGCCGACCTCGTCTCGGGGACGTTCTTTCACGTGCTCGGGCTGAAGCCGGCGGCGGGTCGGCTCCTCAGCCGTCACGATGATCTGACACCCGGCGCTCATCCGGTGATCGTCCTCAGCCACGGGTTCTTCCAACGTCGGTTTGGAGCGGATCCGAAGATCGTCGGCCAGAGCGTCCTCGTGAATGGCCATCCCATGACCGTGGTGGGCGTAGCGCCTCCCGGGTTCCACGGCGTCGAGGTGGGGGAGTCGATGGACGTCTTTGTCCCTTTGATGATGCAGGCCCAGGTCAAGCCGACCTCGCAGCGCGGGATCGGCGATTGGCGCGTG
>JBGPYB010000119.1:0-14375 GCA_041493035.1 Vicinamibacteria bacterium
GACTCGGGGTGGGGGATCCTGGGTCTTCTTCGCCGCGGCACGGGGCACGAAGCGGCGCGGCTCCTGGCCGCGACGCTCGCACGTCTGCGTCCCGGAGCCCCCACCGTCAGGAACGAATCAAGGCCGGAGGAAGCGGCCGCCACCCCTCCGTCGGAGCGCACGCGCGGGCCGATCTCCGGCCCGGGCGCTCGGGACACCGTCCGCGTCGCGCTCTTCGAAGCACTGCATCCCACTCGAGTCTCGGCCCGCAACGCGGGTGGGTCGCCTGTCGCCACGTCGCGCGGCTACGTCGGTGCCGGATCGTCAGTCGAGTTGAAGGCCGGTGACCGTCTGGGCGCGTCCCTCTGGGAACTGGCGCTTCCGGAACGCCGGCTGATCCGGCAGATCCAGGGATCCCTCTCCTGCGACGCGCCCTTAGGGAACATGCTCCGCATCATCGCCGCGATGGAGTCGCGGGAGTACGTCAACGGTGTCGTAGCGGCAGAGCTTCCGGGGGGCGCGGGTCCCCTGCGGCGTGAGCTCGCGGCGGCGGCCCTCCGCTTTCTCGCGGCTGGCCCGCGGCATGAGGGGGCCGACGTCTGCGACACGACGCACTGCGCGTGGTTCGTGGGACGCGGCGCGGGACGGCTGCCGGTCTCTCTCGATGACATCGAATGGTCGCGGGGGATGGCCATGGCCGCGGAAGACGGACCCGCGTTCTGGACGGGGCACTGCGGAGGAGCGCCTCTTTCCCCCCACGCGGTCTGGGGGAACGGCGATCGTCGCGTCACCGTCTGTCCCCGCCACGGCAGTGCTTCCTCGCGCCCCTGGAATCGCTTCTGGTCCGAGGCCGAGGTCAGGTCGGCGTTCGGCGCCCCGGCCGACGGCCTTTCGATCGACTGGCCGGACGGTGTGTGGACCCTCGTGGTGCGCGCTGGGGATTCGCCTCGATCGTGGCACTACGACGACGCGCATCGCGCGCTCGCGGCGCGGCTCGGATGGGGCGCCTTGCCGAGCCCGGCCACCACGGTCTCGAGGGTCTCCGGCGGGTGGCGGGTGGCGGGGGTGGGCCTCGGGCACCGCGTCGGCCTCTGTCTCGACCAGGGGCCCAGTGTGATGAATTCCGCCGCGATACGTTAACATCTGTTCAGATACCCATTGACGTTCAGCGGCCACGGGAGGCGCAACGGCTTGGCGAAGGGGAGCCGGAGACACGAGACCCTCGAGCAGGACCGCGGCGGGGAGGCTCTGAAGCAGGAGCTCCAGGCCATGGCCGCGGCCATGGACGGGATGGCGATTCTCGACGCCCGCGGAAACTACTCGTTCCTGAACGAGGCTCACGCCCGCATCTACGGCTACGACTCCGCCGCCGAGCTGATCGGCCGGTCCTGGAAGACCCTCTACGAAGGGGACGAGCTGCGTCGCTTCGAGGCCGAGATCATGCCGGCTTTCTGGCGCGCCGGACGCTGGCGGGGAGAGGCTCAGGGGCGCCGGAAGAACGGAACGACGTTCCCCCAGGACATCTCCCTCGACGCCATTCAGGGGGGCGGCCTCGTCTGCGTCGTCAGGGACATCAGTGAAAGGAAGCGGTCGGAGAAGCTCCAGTCGGCTCTCTACCGGATCGCCGAGACCACGACGTCCGTCCAGGACATGGACGACCTCCTCGCCGCGATACACTCCATCGTCGGCGAGCTGATGTACGCCCGCAATTTCTACATAGCACTCTACGACGAGGCTTCCGCCACCCTTCGCTTTCCTTACTTCGTGGACCAGGTGGACACCGCTACACCCGAGGCGCCCGCGGGGCGCGGGCTCACCGAGTACGTTCTGAGAACGGGCGAGCCGCTCCTCGCGTCCCCCATGGTCTTCGCGGACCTCGTGACCCACGGCCACGTCGAGCTGGTCGGCGAGCCCTCGGTGGATTGGCTGGGGGTGCCGCTGAAACGGGGGGACAAGGCCTTTGGCGTGCTCGTCGTCCAGAGCTACACCGAGGACGTGCGCTTCACCGAGACGGAACGCGACCTCCTCACCTTCGTGTCGCGCCACGTGGCCACGGCCCTCGATCGCAAGACGGCGGCCGACGCGCTCCGCGAGAGCGAAGAGCGCTTCCGCACCCTCGCCGACACGGCGCCCTGTGCCATCTTCATCTATCAGGGCTCGGTCTTCCGCTACGCCAACGAGACCACGGCGTCCATCAGCGGCTACTCACGAGCCGAGCTTGCCGGGATGGAATTCTGGGAGATGGTGCATCCGGACCTCCGTGAAGCGGCCCGCGAGCGAGCGCTGGCGCGGCAAAAAGGCGCCGCCGTCCCCTCGCGCTACGAGATCAAGATCCTCAAGAAGGACGGCGAAGTCCGCTGGCTGGACTATTCGGCGGGGCTCATCGAGTTCGACGGGAAGCCGGCCGTTCTCGGCACGGCCTTCGACGTCACCGAGCGAAAGCGCGCCGAGGAGCAGATCCGGAGCCTCGCGTACCACGACACGCTCACGGGACTGCCGAACCGCCTGCTCTTCGCCGACCGCCTCGCGATGGCCGTGGCGCAGGCCCACCGGCAGGCGCAGAAGCTCGGGGTTCTCTTCTTGGACCTCGACCGCTTCAAGGTCATCAACGATTCGCTGGGTCACACGCTCGGCGACCGCCTCCTGCAGGCCGTGGCCGAGCGGATCGAGGGATCGGTCCGGGAGGGAGACACGGTGGCGCGCCTGGGCGGCGACGAGTTCACGCTGCTCCTGCCGGGTATCGCGCAGGCGGAGGACGCCGCCAAGGTCGCCGAGAAGATCCTCGAATCCCTGAAGCAGCCGCTTCCCGTCGACGGGCGGGAGCTCTTCGTGACCGGAAGCGTCGGCATCAGCGTCTATCCCGACGACGGGACCGACCCCGAGACCCTGGTGAAGAACGCCGACGCCGCGATGTACCGCGCGAAAGACCAGGGGCGCGACACGTATCAGCTCTATACGGCCGCCATGAACGCCAGCGCCGTGGAGCGCCTGGCCCTCGAGAACAGCCTCCGCAAGGCGCTGGGGCAGAACGAGCTGGTCCTCTATTACCAGCCCCTCATCGATCTTCCGACGGGCAGGACCTACGGAGTCGAGGCGCTCCTGCGTTGGAATCGTCCCGGCAAGGGGCTCGTCCTGCCCGACGACTTCATTCCGCTCGCCGAGGTCACCGGCCTCATCCTTCCCATCGGCCTCTGGGTCTGGCGCACCGCCTGCGAGCAGGTGAGGCGCTGGCAGCAGTCGGGGCGCCCCGACCTTCGCCTCGCCGTCAATCTCTCCGCGCGACAGTTCCAGCAGCCCGATGTGGCGGCGCAGGTGACCCGGGCCCTTCAGGAGACGGGCTTCTCGCCCGACCGCCTGGACCTGGAGATTACCGAGAGCTACGCCATGCAAAACGCCGATGCGGCGATCCAGACCCTTCGGGAATTGAAGAGCGTGGGTGTCGGGCTCTCCATCGACGACTTCGGCGTCGGACACTCTTCTCTCAGCTACTTGAAGCGGCTGCCCATCGACACGCTGAAAGTGGACCGCTCCTTCATCCGCGACGTCACCAACGACGCCGACGCAGCCGCGATCGTGACCGCGGTGATCGCCATGGCGCGCACGCTGAAACTCCAAGTGATTGCCGAGGGCGTCGAGACCGAGGAGCAACGCGCCTTCCTCGCGGCACAGGGCTGCGACCGCGCCCAGGGTTGGCTTTTCAGCCGCGCGATGCCCGCGGAGGAGTGCAAGAAGCACCTTCGTTGACCCTGCGCCGCCCCGCGGCTATTCTGGCCGTTCGGACATGAAACGGACTGCGTTGGCGACCGCTGCGGCGGCAAAGGGCGCTGCCGAGAGCGTCCTCGATCTCGTGGGCGACACGCCGCTCCTGAGCCTCGGGACGTTCAGTCCCGAGGACGGCGCCGACATCTATGCCAAGCTCGAGTTCCTGAATCCGGGCGGGAGTGTCAAGGACCGTGCGGCCCTCGGGATGATCGAGGCGGCCGAGGCGGCGGGACGACTCAAGCCAGGCGCCACGATCATCGAGGCCACCGGTGGCAACACCGGCATCGGCCTCGCCCTCGTCGGCGTCAGCCGCGGATATCGCGTGATCCTGGTCGTTCCCGAGAAGTTCGTGGGGCCGAAGACCGTCGTGATGGGGGTTCTCGGCGCCGAGGTGATCCTGACACCGGCCGAAAAGGGAATAACCGAGGCGATCGCTCAGGCCAAGGCCCTCGCCGAGACGGTCCCCGGCGCGTTCGTGCCCCAACAATTCGACAACCCTGCGAACCCGGACGTGCACGAGAGAACCACGGCCGCGGAGATCCACGAGCAGCTCGGGCGCCTCCCCGACGCCGTGGTGCTCGGGGCCGGCACCGGCGGGACGTTCACCGGCGTCGCCCGGTACTTCAAAGAGCGGAATCCCCGGGTACGGGCGATCCTCGCGGAGCCGGAGGGATCGATCTGGGGGGGTGGCCCCGCGGGCCCTCACAGGGTGGAAGGGATCGGCAGCTCGTTCTGGCCCGGCGCGCTCGACCGTTCGCTGATCGACGAGATCGTGACCGTGGATGACGACACGTCCTTCGCGGCCGTCAAGGAGCTGGCTCGTCAAGAAGGTCTGCTGGTGGGAGGCTCGTCGGGGACGGCGGCCCACGCGGCTCGCGAGGTAGCCCGCCGCATGGAGCCAGGCGCCGTCGTGGTGACGGTCTTCCCCGACGGCTTCGAGCGCTATCTCGGCAAGGGAGTCTTCGAAAACCTGTAGTCGAGGTGATCATGGGTTTTGCGACCGATTGCATTCACGCCGGCCAGGAGCCCGACCCGTCGACGGGCGCCATCATCACGCCAATCTTCCAGACGTCCACCTACGTCCAGGAGGGGATCGGGAAGCACAAGGGCTACGAGTACGCCCGGACCCAGAACCCGACGCGGAGGGCCCTCGAAAAGAACCTGGCGGCTCTCGAAGGAGGCGCCGACGCCTACTGCTTCGCCTCAGGCATGGCCGCCACCCAGGCCGTGCTCTCCCTCGTGAAGACGGGGCAGCGGGTGGCCGTATCCGACAACGTCTACGGCGGCACGCACCGTCTGTTCACGAAACTCCTCTCGCGCTACGACATCGGATTCACGTTCCTCGACGCCAGCGACGCCGCGGAGTTCGACCGGAACGCCGGCGACTTCGCGTTGCTCTGGATGGAAACACCAACGAACCCGCTGATGAAGGTCTGCGACATCGCCGCTCTCGCCGCCGTGGCCCGTCGCCGCGGGGCCGTCCTCGTCGTGGACAACACCTTCATGAGCCCGTTCTTCCAACGCCCCCTCGCACTCGGGGCCGACATCGTCGTCCACTCGACGACGAAGTTCCTGAACGGCCACTCCGACAGTGTCGGTGGCGTCGCTGTCGTTCGCCAGGAGTCCCACGCGGAATGGCTACGCTACGTCCAGAACGCCGCGGGAGCGATCCTCTCTCCCTTCGATTCCTGGCTCGTGCTCCGCGGCACCAAGACCCTGGCGCTGCGCATGCCGCGTCACGAGGAGAACGGTCGCAGCGTGGCGCAATTTCTTCGGCAGCAGGCGAAGGTGCGCCGGGTCTACTGGCCGGGCTTCACCGACCACCCGGGCCACGAGATCCACAAGCGCCAGGCGACTGGCTTCGGGTCGATGATCTCGTTCGATCTCGGCAGCCGGGAGGCGGCCGATCGGTTGCTCCGGACGGTCCGGCTCTGCTCCCTCGGGGAGAGCCTCGGGGGAATCGAGACCCTCATCTCCCACCCGGCCACCATGACCCACGCCGGGTATACGCAGGCCGAACGCGACGCCCTCGGCATCGGCGACGGCCTCGTCCGGATCAGCGTGGGCTGTGAGGATGCCGAGGATCTCCTCAGCGACCTTCGGACCGCGCTCGACGCCGTCTAGTCGGCCACCGACTCGTCGATCCACTCCAGGTAAGGGACGTGGCCGGCCTCGATGGGAAGAGCGATCACTTCGGGGACTTCGCTGGTGTGCATGGACACGATGGCTTCCTTGAGCGCCTCGAAGCGCTCGCGTCGGGTCTTGATGACGAGGAGGATCTCCTCGTTCTTCTCGATCTCGCCCCTCCAGCGGTAGGTTGAGGTCACGGCCGGAAGAACGTTGACACAAGCCGCCAGCCGGCGCTCCACCAGTTCCCGCGCGATCCAGTCGGCGTCCTCGGGCTTCCCCACCGTACAGAGGACGACGAGGCGGCTCATCGGCCACCCTGCTCTTCGATGGCGTCCCACTGGGGCGCCGTCAACGGGACAACCGACAGACGTCCTTGGCGCACCAGCGGGCTCAGGGCGAAGAGTGGCATCGCCTTGAGCGTCGCGAGGGAGACCTCCTTGGCAAGTCGGCGCACCGGCTTCAGATCGACCACCACGAGCTTTCCCTCCTTCGCCTTCGGATCGGGATAGGCGGCGCGGGCCACCTCTGCCACGCCGATGGCGGCCTTCACATCCCCCGTGTGGTAGATGAAGACACGGTCGCCTGCCTTCATGCTCCGCAGGTTCTTGAGAGCGACCGGGTTCGTGACGCCGTCCCAGACGGCGCGTCCGGCCCTTTCGAGGTCGTCATATCCGTAGTCCGACGGCTCCGTCTTCAGCAGCCACATTGGAGCACCTCCGCTCCTGACGCCGCGATGATACACCCCCGCCGAGAGGGGGGTTCGGAAAAAGGTTGACACCATCGCCTCCGGTCCGTATTCTTACAGTGTTTTTTTCAATTGCACTGTAAGACACGAAAGCCATGGCCATGATCCGCGACGCCGAAGGGCTTCGGAAGCGCGTGAGAGTTCGACTCACCGAGCAGCGGGCCCTCGTCAGGTCCCTGCTGCGACAGCGCGAGTTGCTCCAGGGTTCGGTGTTCGCGCGGTACGGCGAATGCGGGAAGGAAGGGTGCGCGTGCCGGCAGGGGCGCAAGCACGGTCCCTACTACGTCTTCTCGATGAGAAGCGGCGGCAAGGGCTCCTTTGCCTATCTCGACGGGGCCCGGCTCGACGAGGCACGGACTCTGGTCGGGCGGTATCGCGAGTTCCGTCGCGGCCTCCGCCGCCTCAAGAAGCTGAACTTGGAGCTCGTCGACCTCCTCCGCCGCTATCAGGAGACGATGACGCGAAAGGGCGGCCGGCGGCTCAAGGTCGAGGTCGCACGAACACAGAAAACAGCGTTGTGATAGGCTCTTACGTCGTAAACCTAAAGTGTTGATTTAAGTCATGAACGACTGGGATGGACGCGCGGTGGGAGACTCGGGGCTGCGGCGCAAGGCCGCCGGCCTCGCTTCGGTGATCGCACTCATTGCCCTCGTCGTCGGATCGCTCTTCGGCGACCGCGGGATGTTCCAACTCGTGACCCAACGTCAGAAGGCGGAGGCTCTGCACCGTCAGCTCGAGGAGCTGCGCGGCGAGAACGCCACCCTGGCCGCCGATATTTCGGCGCTCAAGGCTGACCCGCGGGCCATCGAACGCCTCGCTCGAGAGCAGCTCGGGCTCGCGCGTCCCGGGGAAGTCGTGTTCGTGATCCGAGACGACTCGGGCTCCGCGCACCCATGAGCCAAGCCCCGCGCGGGGATTCTTGTTGACAGCGGCCGGGAAAAGGCATGTAGAATGACGCTCATTTCTGAGGAAAGCCTGAAACACGCGTCAACATTGATGCAACAGTCTGAGGAGGAATGACTTGATGGCAAAAGCGTTGAGCAAGTCGAAGATCGTCGCGGCTCTGGCCGAGAAGGTGGAAATCCCGAAGAAGACCTCGGCCGCCTACCTCGACGCCCTGGCCACCTTGGCCTACAAGGAAGCCAAGAACGGCTTCACGATCCCCGGCGTCGGCAAGCTGGTGATCCGCAGCTACAAGGCGCGCATGGGGCGCAACCCCCAGACGGGCGAGGCGATCAAGATCCCCGCCAAGCGGCGCTTGAAGTTCGTCGTGGCCAAGGCCGCCAAGGACGCGGCTCTGGGCAGCAAGTAGTCCCGGGACGGGCGCGAGAAGGATCCAGGCCTTCTCGCGCCTCGCCCGCCGTGCTCTCGAACCGCCAGGCGGCGAGGGCTCTCTCTAGCCCACCACCTTCCGCACTTCCGACTCGAGTCCCGCCAGCCAGGTCTCGAACTCGGCCTCGGAATCCACGATGATTTCGACCTTGCCTCCCGGCATGGAGCGGACACGGCCCGGGTGACGCGGGGCGAGAGGGATCACGAGGCTTTCCCGGTGTATCCCCATTCGATCGGTGATTTCGAACACCCGCTGAATTTCCTTGAGGGTGACCTCTCTCAACATCTCTCGACCTCCGGCGCCAAGCATGGCGAGGCTCAGGAGGCCTCGTCAAGTCGTTGCGCTCCTCATCCACGGCGGTTAGAGTGACCCATGGTCGAGGCCAGCGCCGACCTGCAAGACCTCGTCCTCGACGTCGTTCGTAACCTCGCCGCCGAGCTGGGCGGACGCCGGGCCGAGCACGCCGTTCAGCCCGAGGCGTCGCTCGAGCGCGACGTCGGCCTCGGCAGCCTGGAGCGCGTCGAGTTGATGTTGCGTCTCGAAGCGGCCTTCGGACGCCGCCTGGACGACGACGCCCTCGCCATCGATACACCGGCCGAGTTGGCCCTCGCTCTTGCCGTCGCAGGCGCTGGCGCTGTGACGATGCCTCGCGTCCAGGCGGCATCAGTGCGCGAGGCGGCGCCGCTCGACGGCACCTTCGCGACCGTTCACGAAGCGCTCTGGCGGCGCTCCCTGAGCGACCCTGACCGGCCGCACGCCTACATCCGCGAGGACGATGGCTCCGAGGTCGAGGTGCGCTACGGTGGCCTGTGGACCGAAGCGGCCGGGGTGGCCGGAGGTCTTCGCGAGCGGGGCGTCGGCAAAGGAGACACGGTCGCGCTGATGCTCCCAACGGGAGTGGATTTTCTCCGGGTCTTCCAGGGGATCCTGATCGCCGGGGCCATCCCGGTGCCGATCTACCCTCCCGCCCGTCTCGATCGACTTGAGGAATACGCCCTCCGGCAATCGGCGATCCTGGCCGACGCGGGCGTTCGCGTCCTCGTCACCGTTCCTCGGGCCTCGGGCGTCGCGAGCCTGCTGCGCCCGTCGGTGCCGACGCTTTCCGAGGTCACCACAGCCTCCAAGCTGATGGCCATCGGCGCCTCGTGGCATGCCGCCCTTGGCTCGCCCTCGGATCCGGCTTTCATTCAGTACACGTCGGGAAGCACGGGACATCCGAAGGGAGTTCTGCTCACCCACGAGAACCTCATGGCCAACATACGTGCCATCGGGACGGGGATCGCGGCCGGCCCTTCCGACGTCGGAGCGAGTTGGCTCCCGCTCTACCACGACATGGGCCTCATCGGCTCGTGGCTCTTCTGCCTCTGTCGCGGCCTCCCGATAGCCGTCCTCTCGCCTCTCGCGTTCCTGGCGCGACCCGAGCGCTGGCTCTGGACGATCCACGAGCGGCGAGCCACGCTGTCCGCGGCTCCCAACTTCGCCTACGAGCTCTGCGCGAGCAAGATTCGGGACTCCGCCATCGAAGGGCTGGACCTTTCGTCCTGGCGTTGTGCTCTGAACGGAGCCGAACCCGTGAACCCGGAGACCCTCGAGCGATTCGCGCGGCGGTTTGCACCCTACGGTTTCCGCCGCGAGGCCCTGATGCCCGTCTACGGTCTGGCCGAGAACTCCGTGGCCCTCTGCTTCCCGCCTCCGGGGCGCGGTCCACGGGTCGACACCGTGGCTCGGAAGGCCTTCGAGGATAGCGGGGAGGCGGTCGCGGCGGCGGCAGGCGAGGAGAAGCCCTTGCGCTTCGTGAGCGTCGGCCGTGCGCTCCCCGAGCACGAGGTACGAATCGTGGGCCCCGGGGGCGAGGAGTTGCCGGAACGATCTCTCGGGCGGCTCGTTTTCCGCGGTCCCTCGATGACCACCGGCTACTACAAGAAGCCAGAGGCGACAGCGGAGGTGACCCTTCCCGGCGGATGGCTCGACAGCGGCGACCTCGCCTACGTGGCCGACGGCGAGGTCTTCATCGCGGGGCGCAAGAAGGACCTGATCATCAAGGCAGGACGGAACCTGGTGCCTCAGGAGATCGAGGAGATCGCGGCGTCGGTCGACGGCGTGCGCAAGGGATGCGTCGTGGCCTTTGGCGTCGCCAATGCCGCCCTTGGCACCGAGAGCCTGGTGATCGTGGCGGAGACCCGCGAGACGGATCCGGCAGCGCAGGAGCGGATCGTGTCGGCGGTCACCCAGCGCGTCGCCGGCGCCATCGGCGTCCCCCCCGATTCCGTCGTTGCGGCACCTCCCGGGGCGATCCCCAAGACGTCGAGCGGCAAGGTGCGCCGTGGAGCCACCCGCGCGCGCTATCTTGACGGCGCGCTCGGCCGGCCGGCTCGGACCTCGGCGATGCGGCGCGCTCGTCTCGTCGCCGCCGGCCTTGTCGCTGAGCTGGCTCCCCGGTTTGTAATTGCCCTTCGAGGCCTGTACGCCGTCTACCTCGCCGTCGTCCTGGCAGTTCTGGCGATCCTGGTGTGGCCGCTGGCGACGATTCTGCCATTTCGACGCGCCGCTCGTTTCCTGGAAAAGGTCGCCCTCCGCGCCGCCCTCTACGCCGCCGGATGCCGCCTCAGGGTCGAGGGAGCCGAGCACCTTCGGGGAGGCGGGCCGTTTCTCCTGGCCTCGAACCACACCTCCTACGTGGACATCGCCGCGTTGCTGGCGGCCCTCCCCTGCGACTTCATCTTCATCGCCAAGAGGGAGGTGCTGCGCTGGCCGCTCGTGGGGCTCTTCGTGAAACGTGCGAGGCACCTCACGGTCGATCGAGGCGACGCTCAGGACGGTGTGGCTGCGGCAGGCAACGTCGCCCAAGCCATCGAGTCGGGAGAATCCGTCCTCGCCTTCCCCGAAGCCACCTTCACCGCCGCCGCCGGCTTGCGTCCCTTCCGGCTGGGGGTCTTCAAGACCGCGGTCGACACGGGAACCCCCGTCGTCCCGATCGCGCTCCGCGGCGCGCGACAGGTCCTGCGCGACGGCTTCCTCGTTCCACGCCCGGGCCCGATCCAAATCTGGATCGGCGCGCCGGTCTCGCCGGAGGGGACGGGCTGGCGCGACGTGGTGGATCTGCGGGATCGGGTGGCGACGGCGATCGCTGCCCATTGCGGCGAGCCGCGCCTCGACCTCGTGGCGGCGGGGCCCCTGAAGGCGTGAGCGAAGCGCCGCGGCGGCTCTCGGCCGACGATGTGCGGCACGCGCGAGAAGTCCTGCGGCCGCACCTGCCGCCCACGCCTCTGCGCCGCTCGCTTGCCTTGCGTGAGCACCCGGTCTATCTGAAGCTCGAGTGCTGGCAGCCCACCGGGTCATTCAAGGTGCGCGGAGCCATCAATATCCTGTCTTCGCTCACACCTCACGAGCGGGCCCGGGGCATCGTCGCCGCGTCCGCAGGGAACCACGCCCTGGGCGTGGCGTTCGCGGCCCAGGCCCTCGGCGGACGGCTCACCACGACGCTCTTCGTGCCGGAGACAGCCCCCCGCGCCAAGGTCGAAAAGCTCCGCGCCTTCCCCGTCCTTGTCCGCGAGGCGGGAGCCACCTACGACGACGCCTACGCGACGGCGATGCGCTCGGTCCGCGAGACCGGCGCGACCTACGTCCACGCGTACGACGATCCGCGAACGGCAGCGGGCCAGGGGACCGTCGGCGCGGAGATCCTCGAACAGCTCCCTGACGTCGGTGCGATCGTGGTGCCGTGCGGCGGTGGCGGGCTCATCGCGGGCATCGCCGCCTACGTGAAGAGCGTGAGGCCCTCGGTGCGCATCGTCGCGGTGCAGGCTGAGGTGTCGCCGTCGCTTCGCGAGTCCTTCCGGCGAGGCGAGGCGCTCCACGAATACGAATACGGCCCGACCGTCTCCGACGGGATCGCGGGGGGAATCGGCGACATCGTCTTCGCTCATCGCGATCTCATCGATCAGGTCGTCGAGGTTTCGGAAGCCGAGACCGAGGCGGCGATCGTCTCGCTTCTCACCGACGATCAGGTCGTGGCCGAAGGCGCGGGAGCGGTGGGAGTCGCCGCGGTCCGCGCGGGAAGGCTTGGGACGATCGAGGGGCCCGTGGCGGTCGTGGTGACCGGCGCCAACATCGACGCGCGGATCCTGTCCCGCCTCCTCCGCGACCGCGCGTGATGGTCGATAGCTCCTCGGACCGCTGGTTCCCCCTTGGGCTCGGAGCGGTGCTCGTCGCCTTTGGCGCGACCGTGGGAGGGCTCATGGCAGGGGCCGCGGCCGCGGTCCTTGGTGGGCTCGCCGGCCTCGCGGCCGGAGCCTGGATCGCGGGTCGCGCGGAGCGACGGATCGCTCGCCGACGCGCCGTTCTGTCGCGTCCCTTCCCCGACGCCTGGCGCGACATCCTGTCGGAGCGCTACGAACACTATGAGCGGCTTCCGGAGGACTTGCGACAGCGCTTCGAGCGGGATCTCCAGGTCTTCCTCGCGGAGAAGCGGATCACGGGCGTCGGGATCGAAGCGACCGAGGAGCTGCGCGTGCTCGTCGCGGCCTCGGCCGTCACCCTGACACTGGGTTGGCCCGAGGCGGATTGGGACGTCCTGACCGAAGTTCTCCTCTACCCCGACGACTTCGACCGGGACTACCAGTTCGGGGGGCAGGACCTCGCCGGAGAGACGCACGCGTGGGGAACCGTGATCCTCTCGGCGCCGGCGCTGATCGAAAGCTTCGAATACCCCGACGACGGATTCCACGTCGGCCTCCACGAGTTCGCGCACCTCCTCGATATGGAGCGATCGGAGTTCGACGGAACGCCGACGGGCCTGACAGAGAAGGGCCGTCGCGACTGGGCGGCCCTGGTCGAAGCGGAGATGCGCCGCCTCCGCGAAGGAAAATCCATCCTCGACGACTACGGAGCCAACGATCCCGTGGAGTTCTTCGCCGTGGCCGTAGAAACTCTCTTCGAGAAGCCGCGGGAGCTTCGGCGGCGGCACGCCGAGCTTTACGCGCTCCTGGCGGAGTACTTCGTCCAGGACCCGGCGGCGTGGGATGATCAAGCATGCGCCTCGACGTCGCACTGATCCGCCTTCACCCGGACCTCTCGCGGCGGCGCGCGCGCGACGTCATCGAGAAGGGGCAGGTGTCCGTCGCGGGAGCCACCGTGGTCGAGCCCGGCACTCCGGTCGCCGAGGGGTCGGTGATCACCTGGGATCCTCACCGCAAGGCTCGTCCTCGCGCCCGCCTCTCTCTCCCCATCCTCTACGCGGACGCGGCCCTCGTGATCGTCGACAAGCCGGCCGGGCTCCTTTCCGTTCCCTCTTCACCCGACGCGACCGAGGAGGACACGGCGCTCTTGCGTGTCGAGGACTACGCACGCCACCTCTCGCCGCGACGCCCGTACGTCGGGGTCGTCCACCGGATCGACCGCGGCACCTCGGGAGCCCTCGCTTTTGCCCTCACCCCCGAGGCGCGATCGGCGCTTCGCACGCTCTTCAGGGACCATCGCATGGAGAGACGCTATGCCGTACTGGTCGAGGGTGAGCCGCGGAGCGACAAGGGCGTCGTCGACCTCCCGATCCGCGATTCCTACGCCGGGGGGAAGCGTGGTGTCGCCAAGGCGGGGGAGGCCTCACGTCCGGCTCTGACCCGCTTCAGCGTCGTGGAGCGTTTTCAGGGAGCCGCACTGCTCGACGTGGAGCTTGGGACCGGGCGACAGCACCAGATCCGTGTCCATCTCGCCCACGTCGGCCACGCCGTCCTGGGCGACGTGGTCTACCGGTCCGAAGCTGCCCGACGGCTCCCCCTGGCGCTCCGTCGCCCCATGCTCCACGCGCGGATCCTGGCCTTCACGCATCCCCTCACAGGGACGGCGGTCCGCGCCGAAAGCCCGCTGCCTGCCGACTTCGCACAGGCGCTCAAGACCCTGCGCAGCGGCCGGAAGGGCCCGCCAAGGCCTCTGCTAGCCGATGCTCTCGATCAGCTCGTACAGGGCCGACGGCGCGGCCGAGAACTGGATCCCCACCGAGTGGGAAAGCCCCTCGAGGCGCGACCAGGTCACGATCCCCGCCGCCTCGGCCGAAAGCGCCGTCGCGCCGTCCCGTAGGGGCGCCTCGAAAAGCACGCTGACCGAGCTGCCTCGAGCGAGGTCCTCTCCGAGCCGGAGGCGACAGCCGTCCGCCGAGAGATCGAGGGCCGTCGCGGGGTGCCAGGCTTTCTGGGCGCGGTAACGCACCGTCAGCAGACAGGCTCGCCGTGCGGAGATGCGGCGGTTCGCGCGGGGGGGGGCCGCAGCGTCGGTCATCAGGGGTGGCTGCCAAAACGACTATAGCCCCCGGCGCCGCGTGGCATCAAGAGGATACTTTTGCTAACGTTACGGTCGGTGCGCCCCGGTTCCTCGACCTCAGCTTTGACCCTCACGGCACTGGCATCGCTGATCGGCGGATGTGGAGGCTCC
>JBGPYB010000190.1:0-8185 GCA_041493035.1 Vicinamibacteria bacterium
ACGCCGATGACGGTGGGCTCCGGGGCCGACGGCTCGATGAAGATGGTCTCGGGTTCGAAACGCCGCGGCGAGGCTAGAGTCTGAGCATCGGGTTCCGCCGCCGCCTCGGGGGGAGGGGCGAAGGCCAGCGGATCCAGCTCGGGCTCACCGTCGGCAGCGACGGCAGCTGGGCTTCCGGGAGAGAACGCCAAGCGCGCCGTGCTGCCGAGATCGAGATCTTCCCCTTCGACCATCGCGAAGCCCGACTCCTGGGTCGCCGCTCTGCCGCTTCGACGAGCCAGTCCGAGGAAGACGAGGCCGCAGGCGACCTTGGCCGCCTCGAACTCGTCCACGCGAGCCGCGGCAGCTGCGTCCTTCAGCGTCCGCCGGCCATCGAGCTGCTCAGGCAGTCGTCCCGTCTCGGCCTGAACCTCAGCCAGGCGCCGCTCGGAGTCCTCCGAAAGCGAAAGCACCGTGTCGAGGCCGTCGAGATGTCGCAGCACGAAAGCCCGATCTCCCACGCGCCTCACGGCCGCGAGGACCAGCTTGTCCGTGGACAACTTGAGGTCGACCGCTCCCTTGGGGAGGACGCCGTCCTCGAACTCGAAGGAGCCGGCGTCGTAGGACAGGACGTCGGAGAGAATCCGTTCCACCTTCGCCCGCGCCGCCTCCGAGAGCTCCCTCTGGCTGACGAAACCGCTCTCGGCGAGCACCTTTGCAAGCGGGCTTCCCGGTCCCACCTTGGTGTTGACGTCCTCGAGCTGTTCTGGGGAAATCCGCCCGCTCTCGATCAGGATGGAGCCGAGTTGGTCCTTGGGATCGTTCGAGGAGCCGAAGAGAACGCGACCGCCGCGGAAGTAGAGGGCTTTCTGGTAGGCCGGTCCATCCACCTTGAGGGAGCCCGTGGCTCCGTGCCGGTGAAGGTCCATCAGAAGAAACGGGAACGCTTTCGGGTCGATGCTACCGCTGATGGGGAACCCGTCTTCGGCCAAGAAGCCTCCCGGCGGCCGCCAAACCCCTCCCGTCCTCCGGGGTGGATCGCCTTTGCAGTCAACATATTACCATGAGAGCGCCGTTCTCGGGCGTGCCCAGTGCTAGATTGTCGGTGCAGATGCCATATTTGATCGACGGCAACAATCTTCTCGGCTCATGGGGAGGCCCGCGTGGCGGGGATGACCGTCGCGGCGAGGTCGTTCGTCGTGTGGCGGCCTTCTGCCGGGCGCGGAACGTGCGCGCGACGCTCGTCTTCGACGGCCACCCCCTTCGGGACGATATGGCCGTTCAAGAACTCGGGCCCCTCACGCTCCGAGTCCCGGAGCCCGGCTCCGACGCGGACAGCGTCATCAAGAGCCTCGTCGAGCGTTCAAAGCGCCCGGCGGAGCTCATCGTCGTGACATCGGACAAGGCTCTGTACTCCTACGTCAAGACCCTGGGCGCGTCGGTTCTGCGCGCTCACGAGTGGAACGCCATCGAAAGGCGTCTCACCTCACACAAGAAGGACGAAGGCGACGAAAAGCCCGACCGAGAGCACGACGTCGCCTATTGGCTCAAGGCCTTCGGCGACGAGGGCGAGTAAGCGTCAAGTTTCGTTGTCAGCTTCGTTCTCTGCTCCCGGCGCAGCCGTCATCGACCTCTTCTGAAACCTGACAAGCGGCGTTGACGCTAGCGGAGCGTCCGCCTCCGCCGGCCCTCTGCCGCCGGCATGCCCCAAGTTCTTTGCCTTCACGAACCTCGCCTGCTCCACGTTGCTCTGGCACCGGCCTTGCCCCCCTAGAGGGACGTCGCAAGTCGGACCGGCGCCGGTCGCCGAGGGAGAGACGAGGCCGGCGCCGGGTTCTTGGAGAGGAGAGGGGGAGACGGCTCGCGAGGCCAATCACGAACCACGAACCCGATCTCATCCGTTCACGGCAAACAAACCAGGGGCGCCTGACGGCGCCTCGTCATTGAAAGAGAGAAGAAGACATGAAGCTTCATCGCATCGTTTCCACGGGACTGGCGTTCGTTCTGGCTCTGGCCGCCACCACAGGCCTCGCCCTCGCGGCGGGGAAGCCTGGGAAGCCGGCGCCGACGGCGAAGGTCAACATCAACACGGCAAGCGTGCAGCAGCTCGTGACGCTCCCCGGCGTGGGCGAGAAGGTCGCGGCCCGCATCGTGGAGTACCGCCAGAAGTCCGGCGGGTTCAAGTCGGCGTCCGAGCTCGTCAACGTCCGCGGCATCGGTGAGAAGAACCTCCACCGCATCGAGGCCTACCTCACCACCGGCGACGCGAAGAGCGCGTCGGCCAAGTAGGGAACTCCTGGGGGGCGGCGGCTCCAGGCCGCCGCCCCCTTCTTCCGCGAGGTGAGTCATGTTGGAACGCGGTTTTTCCCTGGTCGAGATGATCGTCGTCGTCGCCATCCTCATGGTGGGTACCGCCATCGCGGCCCCGATGCTTCGTGCCTACTCGGTCGAAGCGCAGCTCATCGGGGTGGGGAAGAAATTCAAGATGAGCTTTCTGAGAGCGCGGTCGATCGCCGCGAAGAGGAACACCTACACGGCCATCCGATTCGACCAGCGGCCCGACGGCGTCTACTACAGCCTCTACGTCGACGGGAACATCAACGGTGTGGATGCCGCCGATATCGCAAAGGGAATCGACTCCCTCATCGAGGGGCCCTTTCTCCTGACGACGGGCGCGCCCGACGTCCGGGTCGCCGTCGATCCCGGAACACCGGCGATCCCGCCCGACAGCGGCTTTCTCAGCATAGGGGACGCGATTCGTTTCGGGCGCTCCGACACCCTGTCGTTCTCGCCGCTCGGAACCGCGACGCCGGGCACTTTCTACCTGGCCGGCGTCGGCGCCCAGGCGGCCGTTCGCGTCACGCCTGCGACCGCACGGGTGAGGATCATGGTCTGCCGCGGCGGGCGCTGGAGCGAACGATGAGGGCCCTGTCCGCCGATCCGAGCCTCGACCACTTGCCGACGGTCGCGAGCGTGGACCCGAGGGATGGCGCAACTCAGGTGCTCCGCGATGCGCCCGTCGTTCTGCGGATGTCGCAGCCCCTGGACCCGGAGAGCGTGTCTCCCGAGAGCGTCTCCGTGCAGGACGACCGCGGAACGGTGCCGGGCTGGCTCCAGCTCAGCCCCGACTTCCACGTGGTGATCTGGGGCGCCGATCGCCACCTGCGCTCGGGGATCCTGCACTTCGTCGTCGCCCGCGGCCTGCGCGACCGGCGCGGTCGCCCCGTTGATCCTCATTGGAGTCGGTTCGTTCCCTGCGATCTGGCGCGAGCGGACCTGCGCCTGTAGATGACGGACCCGCGCGGCGCGCCTGCCTTTGGACGTTCCTGCCATCACACCCCGCCCCAGCACCCCGCCCCGCCCGAAAGGGCGGCCCTTCCACACACCTTCCGACACCGCGCCGCGCGGGCCCACTCCCGGGGAGCGGCCTCTGCGATGTGCTACATTGCCGGTTCGGGTACACCGCTTCCATGAGCAGCCACTACTACCTTCTGTTGACCCTCGCGCTCTACACGGTGGGTGCTCTCCATGTCGCGGTCCACGCCATCGCTCGGACGCGTCTTCTCACGTCCTGGACGGTCACCGCGACCTTGGCGGGCTTCGCCACCCACACCGCGAGCCTCTCGCAGCGCTGGACCGAGGCGGGGCACTTTCCCGTCGTCGGCCTCCACGACGGATCGTCGTTCGTGGCCTGGGCCATCGTTCTCGCGTTTCTCGCCACCTACGTCCGCACCCGGGTCGAGGCCCTCGGCCTAGCGGCGTATCCGGCCGCCTTCACGCTGGTGCTCGTGGCGAACCTGACGCCGGCCACCGAACGGGCGGATCCCGTGCTCAAGAGCCTTTTTCTGCCGATTCATACGACCTTCGCCCTCTTCGGCTACGGGCCCTTGTTCCTCGCCTTCGCCATGGGCGTCCTCTATCTCATCCAGGAGCGCGAGCTGAAGTCCCGATCGCCTCGGCGCTTTTACTACCTCGTTCCCAGCCTCGAGCGTTGCGACACCATCAGCGCACGGAGCGTCGCCGTGGGGCTCGGCTTCCTGACCCTCGCCATCATCACCGGACTCCTCTGGAGCCACGAGGCGTACGGCCACTACCTCACGTCGGATCCCAAGGAGTGGAGCGCCTTCATCGCCTGGATCATCTATGTCGTCATCCTCTCGGCTCGTCGCCGGGCGGGTTGGGGAGGACGGCGTGCCGCATGGCTGGGCATTGCCGGCTTCGGCGTCGTCTTGTTTACCCTCGTCTGGGTCACGATGTTGTCGGCCGTGGTGAAAGCGGCCCCCCGGGTCTGATGCTGGTCATCGTCGGCGTCAGCCACCGCACCGCACCGCTCGAGGTTCGTGAGGCTCTGGCCTTTCCGCGCGACGCTCTGGGCGACGCGCTCTCGCGCGCACGGGCTGGCACAGGGCTCTCGGAGGCGATGATTCTCTCGACCTGCAACCGCGTCGAGGTCTACGGCCGCGAGGACGAGGGAGCCCCTGGCAACGCTCTCGTTCGCTTCCTCGCGGAGTCCCACGGACAGTCGGCCGAGGCCCTGGCTTCCCACGTGTATCGAGTCGAAGGGGACGCTGCGGTTCGCCACGCCTTTCGAGTGGCGGCGAGCCTCGACTCGCTCGTGATCGGCGAGCCTCAGATCCTCGGCCAGGTGAAAGAAGCGTATCAGATCGCCGAGGAGGCCGAGAGCCTGGGTTCGACCTTGAACGCCCTGCGCAATCGCTCCCTGGCTGCGGCCAAGCGTGCGCGGACCGAGACGGGGATCGGCCACAACGCCGTCTCGATCTCGTATGTCGCCGTGGAGCTGGCGCGAAAGATCTTCGGCGAGCTGAAGGACCGCAACGTCCTCCTCGTCGGCGCCGGAAAGATGACCGAGCTGGCCGCGAAGCACCTGGTACGGAGCGGCGCGCGCGCGACCGTCCTCGGCGGCCGCACATTCGAAAAGGCCGAGGAACTGGCCGCCGCCCTCGGAGGTCGGGCGGCTCCGTTCGAGGCGCTCCGCCAGGAGCTCGTTCGCGCCGACATCGTCATCAGCGGTACCGGCGCCCCTGGAGTCGTCATTCGGCGCGAGGATGTCGAGAGCGCCCGCAGCGGCCGGCAGCGTCCGCTCTTTCTCATCGACATCGCGGTGCCGCGGGACATCGAGGCGAGCGCCGGGAAGCTCGACGGCGTCTTCCTGTACGACCTCGACGACCTGAAGTCCGTAGCCGAAGCAAACCTCCGCGAGCGGCGGAAGGAGGCGGCTGCTGCCGAGGCCATCGTGGAGCAGGAGGTGCGGGAGTTCCTGGCCTGGCAAAAATCCCTCGACGTAGTCCCGCTTCTCGTCGAGCTGCGGCGACGGGGCGATGAGATCCGAAAGGACGAGCTGGCCAAGGCCAGAAAGCGTCTGGGCGCCCTGACGCCCGAGCAGGAGGCGGCCCTCGAGGCCGCGACGACGGCCATGGTCAACAAGCTTCTCCATCCTCCGACAGCCGCGCTCAAGGAGATCGCCCGCAACGGCTTTGCCCCCGAGCAGGTCGCGCTCATCCGGCGGTTGCTCGGGCTGTGAACGAATGTTGATCCGGATCGGTTCGCGGGGGAGCGCCCTGGCTCTCTGGCAGGCGGAACACGTGAAGAGTCGCCTCGAGGCGCTTGGCCACACTGTCCAAGTCGGCGTCATCACGACCACGGGCGACCGGTTCCTCGACACGCGTCTCGAGAGCGTGGGAGGGAAGGGGGCATTCCTCAAGGAGATCGAGGACGCGCTTCTTGCGGGTGACGTCGACCTCGCTGTCCACAGCCTGAAGGACGTGCCCACGGTACTTCCCGAAGGGCTGACCCTCTGTGCTGTGCTCGAACGGGCCGATCCCCGGGACGCACTGCTGTCGACGGGCGGTCGACGGTTGATGACGCTGCCAGCTGGTGCCTTGGTCGGCACGACCAGCCTCCGCCGGCAGGCGCAGCTCCGTGCGCTTCGGCCCGACCTCGTCGTGGCCGATCTCCGGGGGAACGTCGACACGCGCATCCGACGGCTTCGGGAGAGGAGTTTCGACGCGATCCTCCTGGCCATGGCTGGACTCGAGCGCCTGGGTCGCGCGACAGAAGCTACCGAGATCCTCGATCCGGACGTCATGCTCCCGGCACCGGGGCAGGGAGCGATGGCTCTCGAGTGCCGCGCCGACGACAAGGAGACGGCTCGGGCCGTGTCGCCCCTCCTCCACCAGCCCACACTGCGCGCGGTGACGAGCGAACGGGCTCTGCTTTCGGCGCTTCAGGGAGGGTGCAACGTTCCCTTGGGCGCCCATGCGCAACTCGAAGGGGACACGCTTTGGCTTCGGGCGTTCGTAGCGCGGGTCGACGGCAGCGCCCTGATTCGTGGCCAGGGGCGGGGTGAATCGGCCGCAGAGCTGGGGCTGCGCGTGGCCGAGGATCTGGTCGCCCGCGGCGCGCTGGAGCTGATGGCCTCGTGAGTTCGGGAAGTGAGACCGCACGGCCTCTGGCCGGCCGGAGAATCCTCGTGACTCGCAGACCCGAGCAGTCGGCAGGGCTCGTTTCGCGTCTCGAGACCCTGGGCGCCGAGGTCGAGGCGGTGCCTGCCATCGAGATCGCTCCGGCGCAAGACCCGGGTCCCCTCGATCGAGCCCTCGCTGGCCTGCACCGCTACGATTGGATCGCGTTCACGAGCGCCAACGCTGTTCTTGCGGTCGCCGATCGTCTGTCCATGCTGGGCCTGCCCCTGAGCACTCGTGGTGTCTCTCTTGCGTCCGTGGGCCCCGCCACCACCGAGGCGATTCGGGAACGCTTTCCCGAGGACGACGTGGCCCTCCAGCCCGTGGCTGATTTCCGCGCCGACGGGTTGGCCGAGGCCCTGCTGGCTCGTGGCGTTCGGGGCCAGCGGTTCCTGCTGCCGGTCTCGGACCGCGCCCGTCTCGTCCTGGGTCGCGCGCTCACCACTGCCGGCGCAACGGTCGATACCGTGGAAGCGTACCGGACGGTTCCGCCCGCGGCACTGGCTGAGCGAATTGGGGACATCCTGTTGAGCAGATTGGACTTGGTTGTCTTCGCGTCCCCGTCGGCCGTGGAGACCCTCTCGGCCGTCGCCGGCCCTCGGCTCATGGGGCTCCCGGTGGCCGTCATAGGGCCGGTCACTGAAGAGGCGGCCCGTCGCGCCGGCCTCGACGTGCGCGCCGTCGCGAATCCGTCGACGACGAAGGGCCTCCTTGGCGCCATCCTCCGGCACTTCGGGGCGGCCCCCCTCGCCTTGACAGCCGGCTCCTAAGTCAAGTATCCTGCGCCGCTTAGTCCTTGATGTGCGGGCCTCATCGGGCGCCGTCGTCGCGGACAATTCTGAGCCCTGGAGGTTCCGTAAGAGGCATGTCGGATACCGAGAAGTCGTATCGCGCCACCCTAACCACCCACCCCGTTCCCCCACAGGCTGCGACACCCGTCGACGAACCCGTGAACGAAGCCCCATTCGACGCCGAAGAGTACGAACGGCTGCTGGACATGTACGACGTCAGCTTCAGGAACTTCGCCGAGGGCGAGGTCGTGAGGGGGGTCGTCCTGCAAGTGTCGGCGTCCGAGGTCATCGTCGACGTCGGCTACAAGTCCGAGGGAATCATCGCCCTCGAGGAGTTCCGCGACGAGACCGGCCAGCTCTCGATCAAGGTGGGAGACACCGTCGACGTCCTTCTGGAGAAGACTGAGGACAAGGAAGGCTACGTCGTCCTTTCCAAGGAAAAAGCCGAGAAGATGAAGGTCTGGGACGACGTGGAGCGCGCCTATCAGGAGCGCCGCGTCGTCGTGGGCCGGGTCATCGAGCGCGTGAAGGGCGGGCTCGCCGTGGACATCGGCGTCCGCGCGTTCCTCCCGGGCAGCCAGGTCGACGTGCGTCCGGTCCGCAACCTGGACAGCCTCCGCGGCCAGGAGCTGCGGATGCGTGTCATCAAGGTCAACAAGAAGCGCGGAAACATCGTTCTCTCCCGCAAGGCCGTCCTCGAAGAGGAGAACGCCGAGAAGAAGCGCGACACCCTGGAGACCCTGGAGGAAGGCAAGATCCTCAGGGGGGCGGTCAAGAACATCACCGAATCCGGGGCCTTCGTGGACCTGGGGGGGATCGACGGCCTCCTCCACATCACCGATATGTCCTGGGGCCGCATCAACCACCCGAGCGACATGGTCAAGCTCGATCAGGAAATCGAAGTCGTCGTCCTCAACGTTGACAAGGAAAAAG
>JBGPYB010000086.1:0-20153 GCA_041493035.1 Vicinamibacteria bacterium
AAGAACCTCTTCTACGCGAAGGGGGGCTACGCCGACATCTCCGAGATGTGCAAGCACTACATCGGCGGCATCCTGAAGCACGCGCCGGCGCTGCTGGCTTTCATCGCGCCGTCGACGAACAGCTACCGACGTCTGGTGCCGGGCTATGAAGCCCCCATCAACCTGGCCTACAGCGCGCGGAACCGCTCGGCCGCAGTCCGCATCCCGATGTACTCGAGCGCGGAGAGGGCCAAGCGTCTCGAGTTCCGGACCCCGGACCCCACGTGCAATCCGTATCTTTCCTTCGCCGCCTGCGTGATGGCCGGCCTGGACGGGGTCCAGAACAAGATCGACCCGGGTCAACCCCTCGACAAGGACCTGTACGAGCTGCCGCCGGAGGAGGCTGCGAAGGTCAAGCAGCTCCCGGGCTCCCTCGACGTCGTCCTGGACCACCTGGAGGAGGACCACGCCTTCCTCCTCAAGGGGGACGTCTTCACCAAGGACTTCATCGAGACCTGGATCGAGTACAAGCGGAAGAACGAGGTGGACGCGATTCGCCTTCGGCCCCATCCTTGGGAGTTTGCGCTGTACTTCGACATTTAGGACGGAAGCTCGACTGGGGGGCGCAGCCCGGCGCCCCCCAGCCCCCGCTCCACATCGTGAACGTCTCCGATCTCCGCGACCTGCTTCTGGCGCCGCACCTCCACCCGGAGGAGGTCGCTGCGCGCCTCCATCCCTACGGCTTTCGGCGCCCGGCCCAGGCCGACAGGAACCTCCAGGCGCTGGCCGAGGATCCCATCGCCCGGGGGCTTCTCGCCGACCTTCTCCCGGATCTGCTCGCCTGCCTCGCCGACAGCGCGGATCCCGACGGCGCCCTCGACCGCCTGGAACGTTTCTTTCGATCCGCCGGAGCCACGGCGGCGCTTCTCTCCCACTTGAAGGGCGCCCCGCGTGGCATCGAGCTGCTCACACGCACCCTCGGCGCCAGCCCCTTCCTGGCCGACATTCTGGTGAGGCATCCCAATTGGTTCTACTGGCTCTCGGACCCGGAGGTTCTCGCCCGTCGCCGGACGCGGGCCGAGATCGAGGAGGATCTGGCACGTGCCCTGGCGCCCCTGAAAGGGGAAGCACGTCGACTCGGCGCTCTCCGGGTCGCCAAGCGCCGGGAGATCCTCCACATCGGCGTGAGGGACCTCCTGCGCCTGGCCCGCGTGGAAGAGACCCTTGCGGCCCTGTCGACCTTGGCGGAGGCCCTCCTCCGGAAGGCCTGCGAAGAGGCCGCCCGCGCCGTGGGTCAGGGTCACCGGCCGGCCGTCGTGAAGGGATTCGCCGTCCTCGGCCTCGGAAAGCTGGGCGGCGGGGAGCTGAACTTCAGCTCCGACGTCGACCTCATTTTCGTCTGCGGTTCCGACGCGGACCCGGATCCGGACCGCGCCGCACTCGCCCGTCGATTGACCGATGCCCTGTCCTCGGTGACCGACGAAGGCTACGTCTACCGCGTCGACCTGCGCCTCCGTCCCGAGGGCCGCGTGGGCCGCGTCGTACCGTCCCTCGAAGCCTGCGACTTGTACTACCGCACCCGGGGCGCGACATGGGAGCGGCTGGCCCTCGTCAAGGCCTGGCCCGTAGCGGGGGATCGTGCCCTCGGTCGTCGCTTCCTGGCGGCCACGGAGCCCTTCGTCTTCGCCCGGGCCTTCGACGCAGCGGCTCTCGACGAGATTCTCGAGATGAAGCGCCGGATCGACCGGAAGGTCGCCCTCCGAGACGAGAGCGGGCGCCACGTGAAGCTAGGCGTCGGAGGGATCCGGGAGATTGAACTCGTGGCCCAGGTGCTACAGGTGCGCTTCGGGGGGGAACGCCGCGCTCTCCGGGACCGCAACACGCGCCGCGCTCTCGCCCGGTTGCGCAGGGCCAGCTTGCTCAGCAGAGAGGAACACGCAGCCCTCCTCTCGGGCTACATGTTCCTGCGCGATGTCGAGAACAAACTCCAGATGGTCTCCGACGTCCAGACCCACACGCTCCCCGAAAGCCCCGAGGAGCTGCGCATCTGCGCCCGCCGTCTCGGCTACACGGAGACACAGGGGGTTGACGCCGGTGAGGCCCTCCTTCGGGACTATCGGAGCCACACCGAAGCCGTCCATCGCATCTTCGCGGACGTCCTTCAAGCCGGGCGCCTGGGCGTCGCCTGACCTCAGCGAAAGCGGCGGTCGAAGAAGGTAGCGACGCGCGCGCTCTGGCGGGCGGCATCCGCTGCAAGAGCCCGCCCGCCCTCTCGCCAATCGCCAGCGGCGTAGCCGAGCCGTCGGGCCAGCAGATCGAGATCGTCAGAGCCCTCCTCCGGCAACAGGAGGTCGCGAGCGTTGCCCCGCACCATTCGGAGGGCGTCGATCACCTGTCGCCAGAACAAGTAGGCCGCCTGCAGGTCGTCATGCTCGGCGTCGTCGAGAAAGGCCGCATCCCGCAGGCGGGTCAAGGCCTCGAGAGTCGAGGGTGTCCGGAGCTCCGGGCTCGCCCGGCCGTGGAGGAGCTGGAGATACTGGGCCGCGTACTCCACCTCCACTAAAGCACCCCGGCTGTACTTGACGTTGAGGCGGCCGGGCGTCACCAGCTCCCGGACCTGCCTGTCCCTGAGGTGAAGCGCCTCCGCCAGGTTCCAGGGCTCGTCGCTCCAGACGTAGGCGTCGCGGAACGCCTCGACCTTCCGTCCGAGAAGCGCATTCCCCGCTACGAACCGCAGCTTGATGAGGGCCTGGCGCTCGAAGGGGTGAGCCCCGCCGCCCGGACGATAGTAGTTGCGGAGCGCCGCGAAGGGCGTCGTGAGAGACCCCTTGGTGCCGTGGGGGCGAAGGCGCAGATCCACGTGGAGAAAGCCGTCCTGCGGGGCCTCGATCAGCTCCGTCAGCGATTGGACCGCCCGATCGAAGAAGCGACCGTTTTCGATACCCGTCTTCGCGGTCGTCCCGGGGCCTCCGTAGATCACCAGCAGCTCAACGTCCGATGCGTACCCCAGCTCCGCGCCGCCGAGCTTCCCCAGGCCGAAGATGGCCACAGGACACGCCCTCCCCTCCCACCGGGGCGGCCCGTGCTGTCCCGCGAGCCGTTTCGTACACTCCCGGAGGGCCTTCTCGATGACGGCCTCGGCTAGGTCTGTTAGCGCCCGCGAGAAGTCCTCGATGGACACTTCGGGATCGAGAAGGCGCTTGGCGCTCGTGCGGAGCATCGTCTCGTCCTTGAGCTCGTTCAGGATTCGTTTCCGCTCTTCCCAGGTGCTCGCCGATGCGAGGCGCCGGCTCAGGCGGCGCCGGAGCACCACGCGTTTTTCCAGCGGACGCTTCCTCCACTCGCCGAGGACCGGGCCCAAGTGCTCGAAGTGAGCGCGGAAGAAGTCCTCCCAGAGGAAGGTGCTGCTCCCGAGGAGGCGGGCCAGTGCCTGGAGCCCCTCGGGGCCGCGAAGAAGGCTGAGCGCCTCCTTCCCCGCTCCCGCCGTCATCACACGATCCAGGAACTGGTCGAAGTAGCGCAGAGCCAAGGCAGGGTCGGGGGCCCAGGGAAGGAAGTGGGTGAACTGCTTGATCAGGGCGACCGCGAGCCGAAGCGTCTGCTGCTCAGCCTCCCCGCCGATCGCGCCGCCCTCCGCCCGCGCGATGAGGAACTCGTCGCGTACTTCGTCCCCGTGGCTCTCGATGCGTACCCTGTGGATGTAGACCCTCCGCATGGCAAGGGCGTTGGCGAGGGCATAGAGGAATGCTGGCGTGTCTCGGCCTCGCACTCGCATCAACGTCCAAGGCGGCGCCGCCTCGTTGTCGAGGTCGATTTCCACGGGAGCAAGCCCCGCCCCCCTCGCCTCCGGGGCAGCCCCGAGAGTCTCGGCGAGGCGCCTGGTAAGCTGCTCGCGGGCCTCGTCGCTCCGCCCCGTGGCAACGAGGCCGAGGAGGGTCGTCAACTCCCGTTCGAGCGCCGCGGCATCAGGGGGTCGCGAGGGATCTCGAGGCAGGACGCGGAAGACGTCGACGATCTGGCGCGACGGCGTAACCGCGCGGTGAGGGGACCGCCCCCGCCGGGGGAGCGTGGCAAGGGGGAGGAGCGTGTGAACGTCACCTGTCTCGATGGTGAGAGCGTGGGTCGCCAGGAGCCCGCAGACGAGCGAAAACTCGGCGAAGTAGTCATAGGCGACGACCACCACATCCGCGCGCCCGCCGTCGCGGGGGAGGGCTGCCACGGCGGCGGGTCGCGTCGGCGAGAGCGAAGACGCCATCCCCAGGTGAAGGGCCACCTCCTCGGGGCTGTGGCTCCCCCAGTAGGCCTCGTCCAGCCGCACCAGAAAGGCAAGGACCGCGCGGGGATCGGTTTCCGGCGCAACACGGCAGACGGCACGCGCCAGCTCCTCGGGGGACATGGTCGCGGGGTCCGCGGAGCCCCTAACCCGCGAAGCGGCGGATCACGAGCTGGGTCTTCACCGCGTCGAAGACCCGAAGGAGCTCGGCCGCCGCTCGCGGGAGAGGATCGGTCTTGAGGTAGACCCAACCCGTTTCGCGGAAGAGCTTTCGCCCGCGGATCCGGGCGCAGGAGAAGCGGCCCGCGCGTACCTCTCGAGCCACGGCGGAGTAGGGGACGACGGTGACGCCGATGCCGCTCGAGACCATGGCCTTGATGATCTCGACGTTCTCCGTCTCCATGGCGACCTCGGCGGCGACCCCCTCCTCCACGAAGAAGCCGTCGATGACCTTTCGGGTGTTCGAGCCGGCCTCGTAGAGGATCATGGGAAAGCGCCCGAGCTCCGCCGCCTCCACGGTCCCCCCGCGGGTCAGGGGATGTCCTGCGCCCGCAACCACGACCATCTCCTCCTTGAGCACCGGGATCACCTCGAGGTCGCGAGCGGAGATGGGGAGCGTCAGAAGGCCAAGGTCCACGTCGTGGCTCCGGATACGGCCGAGGATCTGCTCGGAGGTCCCCGACACTACCCGGAAGTCCACCTGCTTGTGTTCACGCCGGAACGCCCTTAGGAGCTTGGGAAAGATGTAGAGGCAGACGGTCATTCCGCCCCCCAGCCGCACTCTCCCGCGCTTCAGCCCACGCGCGTCGCTCAACTGGGCCACCACCTCCTGGACGTCCCGGAGGATCCGGTTGGCCGCGGCGAAGAGAGCCTCGCCGGCGGGGGTCAACGTGACCAGACGGCCCCCTCGATGGAGCAGGACCTCGCCCAGCTCTTCTTCGAGAAGCTTGATCTGGCGGCTGATGGCCGACTGGGAGACGTGGAGCCGGTGGCCGGCCCTCGTGAAGCTATGCTCTTCGGCGACTGTCCTCAGCATCTCCAACTGGCGGAGTTCCAAGGGGTCATGCCCTCCTGAGATGGGGTCCATGCCGCAAGCGCACTTGCGACACATGCGTTGAGCGCATACCACGCATCCCCAAATTCTACTTTACTTATGGAACCCGAGGCCGTACTTAGTACTATGGACTTCCGGCTCCTCCATCACGACGCCTGCGGTGTCGGGTTCGTGGCCGACCTTTCGGCCCGCCCCGGGAGCCACGTTCTCCCCCTGGCCCTCGAGGCTTTGGCACGTCTTGCCCACCGGGGCGCCGTCGACGCCGACGGGAAGACGGGCGACGGCGCCGGCGTCATCACCGAAGTCCCCTACGTCCTTTTCGCGGAGTACCTGGCCGCCCAGGGACGCCCGGCGCCGAGTCCCGGAAACCTGGCCGCAGGACTTCTTTTCTTGGGCCGCGATCCAGGTGTCGCCGAGGAGGCTCTGGTCGCTGTCGAGAACGCCCTGGCGTCTCATGGCCTCGGCTTCCTCGGCATCCGTGAAGTTCCGATCCGCGAGGACGTTTTGGGGGAGAAGGCGCGCCTCTCCCGGCCTCGGCTGGTCCACCTTCTGGTCGCACGCCCCGAGGGCCTCCACGCCGATGCCTTCGAGCGCGAGCTGTTCCTGGCCCGGCGCGACATGGAATCCGCCTTGCGCCACCTCGGCCCGGAGCAGTTCTACGTCGTATCCCTCTCCCACCGGACCCTCGTCTACAAGGCGCTCGTGCGCGGTCTGGACCTCCGGGCTTTCTTCGTGGACCTCACGCACCCCGAGTACGCCACGTCCTTCGCGCTCTTCCACCAGCGCTACAGCACCAACACCCTCCCCTCGTGGTCTCTCACCCAGCCCTTCCGAGTCCTGGCCCACAACGGTGAAATCAACACCATCCGCGGCAATCGAAGCTGGATGAGAGCCCGGGCGCGAGACCTGCGTTCCCCTCGCCTCAGGATCGGAGACGACGGCCTGCCTCACACCTTCCGTGAGGGGGCGAGCGACTCGGCAACCCTGGACGAGACGGTGGAGCTTCTCGTCCGCGCCGGACGCGACCTGGACCACGGCGTCGCCATGCTGATGCCGCCCGCCTGGGAGAAGGACGCCGAGATGGCCGACGACGTGCGGGCCTTCTTCGAATACTCGTCCTGTCTCGTCGAGCCGTGGGACGGGCCCGCCATGGTGGCCTTTGCCGACGGGCGTCTCGTGGGCGCCGCCCTCGACCGCAACGGCCTCCGTCCCGCTCGTTACGCCGTGACGGGAGATGGTCTCGTCGTGCTGGCGTCGGAGGCCGGCGTCGTCGACGTCGCCGACGAGCGAATCGTCACACGCGGTCGTCTCGGCCCAGGGGACATCGTGGCGGTCGATCTCCAGGCGCGGCGTCTTCTCGATAGGGGCGCCATCCATGGCCGACTCGCCGCCCGTCGCCCGTACGCACGCTGGCTCTCGGCCCACCGGGTCGAGGCGGAAGGCGGAGAAGAGGGCGCCTTCCGAGCCGCGGCGCCGCGTCCGGCCGACCTCCGGGCCATGAAGGCTTTCGGATACACCCGCGAGGAGATGCAGCTCGTCCTCGGTCCGATGTACCGCGACGGCGTCGAGCCCCTGGGCTCGATGGGAGACGACACACCCCTCTCCGTCTTGTCGCAGCGCCCACGGCTCCTGTCCTCGTACTTCAAGCAGCATTTCGCCCAGGTCACGAACCCGCCCATCGATCCTCTGCGCGAGGCCCTCGTGATGTCTCTCGCGACGCACCTCGGTCCCCGCGCCAACTTGCTGGACGAAGTCCCCGAAGCGGCGGCCCAGGTCCACGTCCCCTCGCCGCTTCTTGACGACGCGCAGGTGACCGATCTCCTCGTGAAGGCCGGTGGTCCCGAGGCGACCCGGACACTGCCCCTGCTCTTTTCGACCCGCGAGGGGACCCGCGGCTTCCGCCGTGCACTCGACGCGGTCCTGGCGGAGTCTCTCCGCGCTGCTCGCGAGGGGGTTCGGATCCTGGTCTTGAGCGATCGCGGGATCGACGCCGGGCACCCGGCGCTCCCCTCGCTCCTGGCGGTCTCCGCCGTGCACCAACACCTCATTCGCGAGGGGATGCGTTGCCGTTTGAGCCTCGTGGCTGAAGCCGCCGACGCCCGCGACGACCACCAGATCGCCGCGCTCCTCGGCTTTGGAGCCGAGGCCGTTTGTCCCTACCTCGCCCTCGCGGCCATTCGCGGCGCCATCCAGGAGGCGGGCGGCGCGGGTCCCGAGGCGGCGGAGGCGCAAAGGCGCTACTTCAAGGCGCTCGCGAAGGGAATTCTCAAGATCCTGTCGAAGATGGGGATCTCCACGATCCGTTCGTACCAGGGCGCGCAACTCTTCGAGGCTGTGGGGATCGATGCCGATCTCATCGAGCGCCATTTCACCGGAACGCCTTCTGCCGTCGGTGGCCTCGGCCTCGACGAGATCGCCCGCGAGGTCCTGGAGCGACACGAGGGTGCGTACGCCGCGGGCGCGTCGGCTCTTCTCGACGAGGGGAGTCTCCACCGCTACCGGCGGAACGGAGAGGCCCACGCCTTCGAGCCCACCGTCATCAAGGCTCTCCACGCCGCGATCAAGAGCGGCGAGGCTCTCGAATATCAGCGGTATGCCGCGCTCGTCCACGAGCGCGAACCTCTCGCCCTGCGGGATCTCCTCGAGGTCAAGCCTGGGAACGCGATTCCGGTTTCGGACGTGGAGCCGATCGAGGCGATCTTCCCGCGCTTCATGAGCGCGGCCATGTCGCTCGGAGCCCTGTCGCCGGAGGCCCACGAGGTTCTCGCCGTCGCCATGAACCGCATCGGTGGCCGCAGCAACAGCGGTGAGGGCGGAGAGGACCCGGCTCGCTTCTGGAACGTCGACTCGAACGGCGACAGCGCCAACAGCCGGATCAAGCAGGTCGCCTCGGCCCGCTTCGGCGTGACCGCCGAGTACCTGGTCTCCGCCGACGAGATGCAGATCAAGATGGCCCAGGGGAGCAAGCCCGGGGAGGGAGGGCAGCTCCCGGGCCACAAGGTGGCCCCTCACATCGCGCGCCTCCGGCATTCGCAGCCCGGAATCACGCTGATCTCGCCGCCGCCTCACCACGACATCTACAGCATCGAGGATCTGGCCCAGCTCATCTACGACTTGAAGCGGGTGAACCCGGCGGCCACCGTCAGCGTGAAGCTCGTTTCGGAGGCGGGGGTCGGAACGATCGCGGCAGGTGTGGCCAAGGCCTTCGCCGACGCGGTGGTCATCGGCGGCCACGATGGCGGAACGGGGGCCTCTCCCCTCGGCTCCATCAAGAACGCCGGCACGCCCTGGGAGATCGGCCTCTCCGAAGCGCACCAGGCTCTCTCGGAGAGCGGTCTCCGCGGGCGCGTGCGCCTCCAGGTGGAAGGGGGCCTCAAGACCGGCCGCGACGTCGTCATGGCGGCACTTCTCGGCGCCGACGAGTTCGGCTTCGGCTCCGCCGTCCTCGTGGCCGAGGGATGCGTGATGGCTCGGCAGTGCCATCTCAACACATGCCCCGCCGGAATCGCGACACAGCGGGACGATCTGCGGCGGAAGTTCACGGGGACGCCTGAACAGGTCGTCCGGTTCCTCACGTCGGTGGCCCACGAGGTGCGGGAGATCCTCGCCCTCCTCGGCGCTCGCTCTCTCGGCGAGATCATTGGGCGTACCGATCTTCTCGCCGTTCGTCCCCATCCGGGTCACGGTAAGTCCTCCAACCTCTCCTTCGGCCCGGTCCTTGCGGGAGCCCGAAGCACGCCGCCGCGCAGTCGCGGCGAGAGGAACGATCCCGAGCACGGAGAGGCGCATCTCGACGACCGGGTGCTCGAGCGCCTCACGGCCGACAACCCGTTCCCCCTCGAGATGGAGTTGCCGATCTTCAACAGCGATCGGACCGTGGGGGCTCGCATCGCGGGAGTCGTGGCCTTGAGCCGCCGCGGCCGCCCCCTGCCATCCGATTCCATTCGGCTACGCTTCCACGGGAGCGCGGGGCAGAGCTTCGGCGCTTTCGCCGTCGAGGGAATGAACCTCAGCCTCACCGGCGAAGCCAACGACTCCGTGGCCAAGGGGATGTCGGGGGGCGAGATCGCCGTGCGTCCCCCCGCACCGCTCTTGGCCCACGGCCACCGCCACGTGATCGCCGGCAACGCGATCCTCTACGGTGCGACGGGTGGGCGGGCCTTCATCTCCGGCCGCGTCGGGGAGCGTTTCGCCGTCCGGAACAGCGGCGCGCTCGCTGTCGTGGAAGGTGTCGGCGATCACGCGTGCGAATACATGACGGCAGGCGTCGTCGTGATCCTGGGGGAGTTCGGGCGGAACCTCGGTGCCGGGATGTCCGGCGGTCGGGCCTACGTGTTCGACCCGGAAGGGCTTCTCCCGGGGCGCTACAACCCCGAGATGGTGGCCCTGGAGCGGGGCCTCTCGGCCGAGAGCGCTCAGCAGCTCCGCGAGATGGTCGAGTGGCATCGGGACGCCACAGGGAGTGCCCGTGCCCACGAGTTGCTGGCACGCTGGGAAGCTTGGCTACCGTCCTTCTGGAAGGTGATTCCCAAGGACACCGGGCGCGGGCAGGACGCGCGCCCCATCGCCGATCAGGTTCAGCGCGTCACCGCCGTCGGTTCCCAGGGCCGCGCCGCCGCCCGCTAGTCCAGGAAGCGCGTGGCCGACGCCCACTTCGTTCCCGCGACCGTCTGGGTCTTGCCCTTCGTCGCGCTGCTCCTCTCGATCGCGCTGCTCCCGCTCGTGGCGGGCCATTTCTGGGAATCGAACCTGCGCAAACTCGGCGTCTCGGCGATCCTGGGTCTGCCGGTTGTCGTCCTCTACCTGCGCGGGAACGAGGCGGCTCTTCATCACGCCGCCCTCGACTACACCTCGTTCATGGTCCTTCTCGGGAGCCTCTTCGTCATCACGGGGGGGATCTTTCTCGAAGGGGACCTTCCGGCGACACCCCTCACCAACACGACCTTTCTCGCGGGCGGAGCCGCCCTCGCGTCGCTCATCGGAACGACCGGAGCCTCGATGCTCCTGGTGCGCCCTCTCTTGCAGACGAACCGTGAGCGTAAGCGCGTCACTCACACTGTGGTTTTCTTCATCTTTCTGGTGTCGAACGTCGGTGGCTGCCTCACACCCCTCGGTGATCCTCCGCTCTTCCTCGGCTATCTGGCGGGCGTTCCCTTTGCGTGGACGCTGCGTCTCGCACCGGCCTGGCTGCTGGCCTGCGGTGTCCTGCTGGCGGTCTACTTCCTGTGGGACCGGCGCGAATACGCCCGCGAGTCTCGCGAGGATCTCCTGAGGGATCGCCTCGAGGTCCGACCGTTGCGCCTGGCCGGCAAGGAGAACATCGCCCTCCTGCTCGTGATCGTCGCTTCCGTCGCGTTCCTGAAGGCGCCCTATCGCGAGACCGCCATGCTCGCCGCGGCGCTCGCTTCCTATGCGATCACGCAGCCCGAACTGCGCGCCGCGAATCGCTTCAGCTTCGCCCCTCTCTTGGAAGTGGGCGCGCTCTTCGCTGGAATTTTCGCCACCATGCTCCCGGCCTTGGACATCCTGCGGGCGCACGGGAGTGCTTTGGGCGTGCGGGAGCCCTGGCACTACTTCTGGTCCGCGGGGATGCTGTCGTCGTTCCTGGACAACGCGCCCACGTATCTCACGTTCCTGGCCCTCGCTCAGGGGCAGGGCCTCCCGCATCAGGTGGTCGGGGTCTCCCACGAGGTGCTGGCGGCCATCAGCCTGGGAGCCGTGTTCATGGGCGCCAACAGCTACATCGGCAACGGCCCGAATTTCATGGTGCGGTCGATCGCGGAGGAGCGCGGTGTGGCAATGCCGAGCTTCGGCGGCTACATGCTCTACAGCGGAGCGATCCTGCTCCCGCTCTTCGCCCTCGTGACCCTCGTCTTCTTCCGCTAGACGGCGGCGCTGACACCTTCGCGCTCGGCCCAGAAGCTCTCGAACTGGTCGAGCTTGCCGTCGATCACCGTCGCGAAGGGCGGCGTTCCGGCGAGGGCTTCCGCGGTCTTGAGTCCGTGGCCGGTGATGAGAAGGACGACGCGGCGTCCGTCGGCGAAGGCGCCTCCTTCGGCCAGTCGCTTGGTTGCGGCCACCACCGTGCCACCCGCCGTTTCAGCAAAGAGCCCCTCGGTTTCGGCCAGCAGCCGGATCCCTGCCAGCGCCTCGTCGTCGGTCGGGTTCTGGGCGCGACCCCCCGTGCGGGGGATCGTGGCGTGGGCCTAAGGCCCATCGGCCGGGTCGCCGATGGCCAGGCTGCGCACGATCGTCTTCGGCTTCACGGGGCGCGGCTGTGCGAGGCCGTCCTTCCAGGCGCTGACGATGGGCGCGCACCCTTCGGGCTGGGCTCCGTGGAGCGAGAAGGGTTCGTCGGCGACCAACTCCAGCTCGACGAGTTGGTGGAAGGCGCGCTCGACCTTCGTGATCAGGCTCCCCCCGGCCATCGGCGAGACGATGTGGGCCGGCAGCGTCCAGCCGAATTGTTCGGCCAGCTCGAAGCCCACGGTCTTCGATCCCTCGCCGTAGTAGGCGCGCAGGTTGACGTTGACCATCCCCCAGCCGTAGCGATCGGAAATCTGCGCGCAGAGGCGGTTGACGCGGTCGTAGTTGCCGCGCACGCCCACGAGGATCGCGCCGTAGACCGCTGTGCCGGTGAGCTTCGCCGCCTCCAGATCCTCAGGGACCAGGATCACGGCTCGCAGCCCGGCCGCCGTGGCCCCTGCGGCCACGGCGTTCGCCAGGTTTCCCGTCGACGCGCAGCCGACCGTCGTCATGCCGAACTCGCATGCCTTCGAGAGGGCGATCGCCACGAGGCGGTCCTTGAAGGAGAGGGTCGGATGGCAGGCGGCGTCGTACTTGATCCACAGGTCGCGGATGCCGAGACGCGCACCCAGGCGTGGCGCGGGGAGGAGCGGCGTGAAGCCGGTGCCGCGCCCGACCGTTCCCTCGCCGTCGAGAGGGAGCAGCTCCTTGTAGCGCCAGAGGTCGCGGGACCGGGAGGCGATGGCCTCGCGGGTGAAGGTGCGGCGGACGGCGTCCATGTCGTAGACCGGCAGGAGCGCTCCCCAACAGTCTTCGCAGGCGGCGACGGGGTCCTTCCCCCGCTCCTTGCCGCACTCGTTGCACTTGAGGCCGACGACCAGACTCATGGAACCTCCGAATGGAACGCCCGGAGGAATAGGCTAGAGACCTCGCCCTTGCGGCGTCAACGCCGCGCCGTGTCTATGACGCAGACGAGTAGGACTTCACCATCTTGCGCAGCACCGTGTGGAGGATGCCGCCGTTCCTGTAGTAGCCAATCTCGACGGGCGTGTCGAGGCGGGCCGTCACCACGAACGCCGACTTGGCGCCGTTCTCGGCCTCGACCTCCACGGTGACATCCTGCCGCGGCTTCAGCTCTCTCGCGATGCCTCGGATCGTCAGGGCCTCGCGGCCCGTCAGGCCGAGGGACTCGGCGTTCTGCCCTGACTTGAACTGGAGTGGCAGGACACCCATCCCCACGAGGTTGCTCCGGTGGATCCGCTCGTAGCTCTCGGCGATGACGGCGCGGACGCCGAGGAGGAGCGTCCCTTTGGCGGCCCAGTCTCGGGAGGACCCGCTGCCGTACTCCTTCCCCGCGAGTACCACCAGGGGCGTTCCTTCCGTGCTGTACCGCACGGCCGCGTCGTAGATGTCCAGTCGCTCGCCGGAAGGAACGTGGATCGTAACGCCCCCTTCGACCCCCGGAACCATAAGGTTCTTGAGGCGTATGTTGGCGAAGGTCCCGCGCACCATCACGCGGTCGTTGCCCCGTCGCGAGCCGTAGGAGTTGAAGTCCTTCTTCTCGATCCCCGTCGACGCCAGGAACCGACCGGCAGGGCTCTTGAGGGCGATGTCGCCGGCGGGGGAGATGTGGTCGGTCGTCACCGAGTCGCCGAGAATCGCCAGGACCCGCGCGCCGTGAATGTCGGTGAGCGGCTTCGGCTCCTGGGTGAGTCCCTGGAAGAAGGGCGGATCCTGGATGTAGGTGGATTTCTCCTGGAAGTCGAAGAGGTCTCCCCCCGCCACCGGGATCGCGTTCCACGTCGCGTTGCCGTCGAAGGTGTTGCCGTAGCTCGACGCGAACATCGAGCCGGTGATCGTGGCCTCGAGGTCCGCGACTTCTTTCTGCGACGGCCAGATCTCCGAGAGCATGACAGGCTTGCCGGCCTTGTCCTTGCCGATCGGCTCGGTCGTCAGGTCCACGTCGGTCGTTCCGGCCAGCGCGTAAGCGACGACGAGCGGCGGTGACGCGAGGTAGTTGGCCTTCACGTCGGGGTTCACGCGCCCCTCGAAGTTGCGGTTCCCCGAGAGCACCGCGGCGGCCACCAGCTTGCCGTCGTTCACCGCCTTCGAGACCGGCGGCGGGAGCGGGCCGCTGTTGCCGATGCAGGTGGTGCAGCCGTAGCCCACGAGGTTGAAGCCGAGCGCGTCGAGGTCGGTCATGAGGCCGGCCTTCTGGAGGTACTCGGTGACCACCTTGGAACCGGGGGCCAGGCTCGTCTTGACGTAGCCGGGCACCTTGAGGCCGCGAGCCACGGCCTTGCGGGCCAGGAGGCCGGCGCCGAGCATCACCGACGGATTCGAGGTGTTGGTGCAGCTCGTGATGGCCGCGATCACAACGGAGCCGTGGCGCAGATCGGCCTTGCCGCGGAAGTCCACGGCCTCGGTCCGCGACAGGTCCTCGGCGCCGAGGCCGAAGCCGCGCTCCTTGACCGGCGCCGTCAGCGCCTTGCGGAAAGCCTCTTTCATCTGGGACAGGGCGACGCGGTCCTGCGGGCGCTTCGGCCCGGCGAGGCTCGGCTCGACGCTCGCGAGGTCCAACTCCAGCGTGTCGCTGAAGACGGGGTCCGTCGTCGCCGCTGTGCGGAAGAGACCCTGCTCCTTGGTGTAGCGCTCGACCAGGTCGACCTCGGCCTTCGTGCGTCCCGTACGCCGCAGGTAGTTCAGCGTCTCGTCATCCACGGGGAAGAAGCCGCAGGTGGCGCCGTACTCCGGCGCCATGTTCGCGATCGTCGCCCGGTCGGCCAGGCTCATCTGACCGAGCCCCGGGCCGTAGAACTCCACGAACTTCTCGACCACGCCCTTCTTGCGGAGGAGCTGCGTCACCGTCAGGACGAGATCCGTTGCAGTGACGCCTTCCTTGACCTTGCCAACGAGGCGGAATCCCATCACCTGGGGCGTCACCATGTAGAGGGGTTGCCCCAACATGACGGCTTCGGCCTCGATTCCGCCGACGCCCCAGCCGAGGACGCCGAGGCCGTTGATCATCGTCGTGTGTGAGTCCGTGCCCACGAGGGTGTCGGGGAAGGCGACGGTGGCTCCGTCTTCTTCCTTCTTGGTCAGGACGCCCTTGGCGAGGTATTCGAGGTTGACCTGGTGGACGATGCCGGTGGCCGGCGGAACCACGCGGAAGTTCGCAAACGCCTTCTGCCCCCAGCGCAGGAACTCGTACCGCTCCCGGTTCCGCTCGAACTCGATCTCGGCGTTCCTCCGAAGAGCGTCGGGGGACGCGAAGAAGTCCACCTGCACCGAATGGTCCACGACCAGGTCCACGGGGACGAGAGGGTTGATCCTCTTGGGATCCGCCCCAAGGCGTTTCACCGCGCCGCGCATCGACGCGAGGTCCACGACCGCGGGAACGCCCGTGAAGTCCTGGAGGATCACGCGGGCCGGCATGTAGGGCAGTTCGACGTCCTTGGGCGTCGAGGCGTTCCAGGCGCCGAGGTTCCGGACGTCCTCGTCGGTCACCAGCTCCCCGTCTACGTTGCGGAGGACGGCTTCGAGCAGAACGCGGATCGAGAAGGGGAAGCGGTCCAGTCCGGGGGCCAGGCCAGCCTTGGCGAGGCCGCTCAGGCGATAGATCGTGGCGGCGCCGCTCCCGGTCTCGAAAGTCCCTCGTGCGCCGAAGGCGTCGGTCTTCATCGAATCAAACCCTCCTGCCAGACCTGTCAGTTTACCTCTTTGCTCCGCGCTCGCCCCTTGACTCCGAGTCAATGCGTTGCGTCCTGCAAAAGCCCTGTGATAGCGTTTCAAGGTTCGAGTGCAGGAGTCCGTGATGACCGTAAGTCAGACGCCTCACAAGTCGCGGAAAGCACGCCGGGAGCCCACCACGGCCCACGTACGTCCTCGCACCGAAGCCAAGAAAGCGCGAATCGTCGAGGCCGCCATGCGCCACTTCGCCGAACATGGCTACCACCCCGCACGGGTCCAGGACATTGCCACCGAGCTTGGAATTGCAAAGGGGAGTGTCTTCCAGCACTTCGGCAGCAAGGACCGCCTCTTCTTCGCCGCCTACAAGAAGGCCGTGGCCTCCTTCCCGGCCTACCTGGACGCTCCCGCGGAGGTGCGGCGCAAGGGATTCTTCGAGACCCTCCGCTACTGGCTCGCCCGCACCGAGCGCATGCTCCGCGACGACTGGGTGCCGTACCGCGTGGCGCTCCTCGGCAACTACGGGACCGACTTGGCGCTGAAGCGTCAGATCAACCGCTTCCTGGTGACCGAGGACCCGTACGGAACCATGGCGTTCGTCCGCTACGGTATCGACCGCCGCGAGCTGAGGGAGGACGTCGACCCGGAGATGATCGCGTCAATCCTGGACTGGACCCTGGAGCGCTTCCAGGATGCGCTTCTCACCGAGGAGCTGGATCCAGGCCTCTTCCGCCGCCACGGCGGCAGTCCCGAGAAGACCGCGGCGCGGGTCGAGCAATTCCTGGTCGTCCTCAGGAGCGCCATCGGCCGGAAAGCCTGAGATCGCACTCCCAGGACTCGCGCTATACTCCCGGCCGCGCAAGCCACACGAGTGGTAGCGAAAGGAGAGCGCCCATGCCCCTGGTCCTGGTCCCTGCGATCGTCACGTTCGCCGTCACCCTCCTGCGTCTCTTCGGTGAGCTGAACAAGTGGTCCACCACATACTTCAACCCGTCGGCCGGTGGAGGCGGATCCCTCGTCGGCATCTCCTGGCTCATCCCGGTCTTCGGGATCTACTTCGCGTGGGTTCTGGCCAAGCGCGGCGAAGGTCCGGCGCGGCCCTGGTCTGTTTTCGGCATGGCCCTTCTGGCCTTCGTCCTGAACACAGCCGTGTTCATCGTCACGCAGGTGATGAAGCTGGGCCCGGCGGCCTTCCTGAGCATCTCCGCGATTACCTCGTGGATCGCGATCGTCTTCACCCTTCGCGCCTGGCCCGCCCTCGGCAAGACGCTTCTGGCCTATGCCTTCGCGGCGCGGGTACCCGTGGCCATCGTGATGGTCGTCGCGATCTTCGGCCACTGGGGCACCCACTACGATGTTCCGCCCCCGAACGCCGAGGCCGTCGTCGAGGCGATGTCCCCGCTCGTCAAGTGGTTCTGGATCGGATTCATTCCCCAGATGTCGATCTGGATCTACATGACCGTCGTGGGCGGCATGATCGTCGGCGCCATCACGGCGGCCGTGGCCGGCCCGAAGCGCGCGGCGTAGGGGGTCGCGCAGACGTGACGTCGGTGACCCACGACGTCCCGGTTCACATCCCCAAGGCCCGTCGACTGACCCTGACGGCGCTGACGTGCGTGATCTTCGGCACGGCGTGCGGGGGTCCCTTCGGGCTCGAGGCTCTCGTGGGCTCCGTGGGCGCCGGCTGGGCCTTCGTCCTGATCCTGCTCACGCCCGTGCTGTGGGCACTTCCGACCGCGCTGGTGGTGGCGGAGCTCGCGGGCCTGATGCCCGAGGAGGGGGGCTACTACGTCTGGGTCCGCGAGACGCTGGGGCCTTTCTGGGGACTCCAGGAGGCCTGGTGGACGCTCGGCTACTCGATCGTCCTGATGGCGATCTACCCGGTCTTGTTCGTCAACTACCTGGCCTACCTCGTGCCCTCGATCGCGTCGGCATCGGACATTCCCGGGGCCTGGCCGGGGGCACTCACGCGCTGGCTGCTGGCGGTCCTGGTGATCACTTCGGCCACGGCGGTCAACTGGCGAGGGGCCAAGACCGTGGGCCGGTACGCCGAGTTGAGCGTGGTCCTGGTGCTCGGGGCCTTCGCGGTCCTGGTGCTCGCCGGCCTGGGCCGCCCCGGCGCGCTGCATGCCGCCACCCAGGCGATCACCGGGAGCCTCGACCCCGAACGCACGGGAGCGCTGCTCGTGGGTCTTTCGGTCGTCATCTTCAATTACTCGGGCTGGGACAACGCCTCGACCTTCGCCGGAGAAGTGGATGAGCCTCGTCGCAACTACCCGCGCGCTCTGGGCATCGCGCTCGTGACCACGGTCCTGGTGTACGTGCTTCCCCTGCTCGCCGGCCTCAGCGTGACCACGGATGCGGCGGCCTGGAGTGCCGAGGGGGGCTGGCCCGTCATCGCCCGCAGCATAGGCGGGCCCTGGATGGGCAGCCTGCTCGCCGCCGCGGGTCTCGTCGCCACATGGGGACTATTCAGCAACTCGCTCTTGTACGTTTCGCGCCTGCCCTACGTCATGGCGTGCGACGGCTGGTTTCCACACGGCATGGCGAAGGCTTCGGGCGACGCCGGCGTGCCCAGGGTCGCCTTGGCGTGGTCGTGCGTCATCACGGCCATCTTCGCCGCGATCTCCTTCGGCGACCTCGTCGTGATGTACGTGCTGCTCTACGGGATGGCGTTAGCCCTCGAGTTCCTCGCTTTGATCGTCCTGCGGAGGCGCAAGCCCCAGGAGATCCGCACCTTCACCGTCCCGGGGGGCTGGCTCGGTATCGCCTACGTGTGCATGGCGCCCTTCGGGGTCGCGGCCGCCGTGCTGCTGGCGAGCCTTCGCGAGGAGCATTCCCACGCAGGGCAGTTCCTCGTCGTAGCCAGCATCCTCCTGAGCGGCGGCGTGCTCTATCTCGCCCGACGCCCGCGGGCCTAATCGACTACGTTGGCGGAAACGGCAGCGTGTAGTACTTGGCCATCAGCGCGGCCAGGTCGGTGTGGAGCTCGATGGCTTGGTCTCGCCCGGCCCGGTAGCAGACGCTTCCAACGCCCACCTCGTAGACCGGCACCGTTCCGACGCGAGAGTCCACGAAATCGACGCGGTCGCCAATACCCGGAATCGTGTGGGCGGGGTCACAGATCGGGCTCGTCGTCAGGCTGGCGGATACCAGCGACGCGTCGGTCGAAAGTCGAGCCCGTTCCGAACCCGTGATGGATCCGGAAAGGGTCGCGCCGTTGTCCGAAGGTCCCACGGTGAACCGCCCGTCGTTTTGGACAGTGAACCCGAACAAGCCGGTGCAGTAATGAGGGTTCAGGGCTTCGCAGGCCGTGTGCTCTGCCACCTGGACCCAACCTGCGTCCGGGGCGCTCGGGCTTCCGCAAGCAACCAGCGCGAGAGCAGCGGAGCGAGCGAACAACCGCATCAATCTCATCGCCACCATCGTCTGCCGTCGGCCGTCGTTCTGCAAGTGGGCCGATCCGCGCACGCCCGGGGCTTCGGACCCGCCGGCCGTGTTCGGGCGTGGGACAATGGGCGCGGGAAGCACTACCACCTCGCAGTGCCTAGCCGCCCCAGGAGGACCATGCGCCTGCCTTCGTTCGCTCTCACTGTATCCGCGGTCTCAGTCGCTCTGGTTTTCACGGTCGCCGACGTTCGGGCGCAAGCGCGCCCGGACAAGGTGGGTGAAGCGCCTCTGCGTGTCGCCATCGCCGGCCTCGTTCACGACCACGCGCTCGGCTTCCTCGACCACTTTCTGCACCGGGCCGACCTGCAAATCGTGGGAATAGCCGAAGCCGATCGGCCCCTGGTCGCGGAGTATGTGAAGCGCTTCGGTCTCGATCCAGGCCTCTTCCACAACGACTTGGAAGCGATGATCGAGAAGGTCCATCCGCAGGCCGTATTGGCGTACACGAGTACCCAGGACCATCGGCAGGTCGTGGAGATCTCGGCGAGGCACGGCGTTCCCGTCATGATGGAGAAGCCGCTGGCGGTTGGCCTGGAGGACGCGCGGGCCATCGAGAAAGCGGCGCGGGCGGCCGGAGTCCCGGTGCTGGTCAACTACGAGACGACGTGGTACCGCAGCAACCACGCGGCCTACGACCTCGTTCACGACGGCTCCATCGGAGGGGTCCGCAAGGTCGTCGTCCACGACGGGCACCGTGGACCGAAGGAGATCGGTGTCAGCCCGATGTTCTTTGCCTGGCTCACCGATCCCGTGCGGAACGGCGGCGGTGCCCTCTTCGACTTCGGTTGCTACGGCGCCGACCTCATGACCTGGCTCATGGATGGCTGCCGGCCAGACTCGGTCACGGCGATCACGCAGCAGTTCAAGCCCGCCATCTATCCGCGCGTGGACGACGAGGCGACGGTCATCCTGACCTATCCCAAGGCCCAGGCCATCCTCCAGGCATCGTGGAACTGGCCCTTCGATCGCAAGGACATGGAGGTGTACGGAGAGAGCGGTTCCGTGATCACGGTCAAGCGCGCCGCCGTACGCGTGCATCTCTCCGAGCAGGACGAGAAGGTCGTGGAGGCCAAGGCGCTGCCGGAGCACTATGCCGATTCGGTGTCCTATCTGAGAGCGGTGGTTCTCGGCGGCCTGAAGCCCGAGGGCCCGTCGTCACTCGAGACAAACCTCGTTGTGACGGAGATCCTGGACGCGGCCCGTCGTTCGGCCGCGGAGGGGAAGACCATCTCCCTCGGCGGACGTCTACCGCGCTAGCAGTGAATCGAGCTTGGTGAGCGCCGCTTCCGCCAGGGGGGCGAAGAGGATGCCGTGGGAGTGGACGTCCCCCGAGGTGTAGCTTCGGACGACATGACCGTGGACCTCGAGTCCGCCGTCGGGTAAGTCCACGACCAGGTGCAACGACGCGCCGACAGGAAAGGCCTTCTCGGCCTGCACCAGCGCGCCCAAGCGCGAGATGGACGT
>JBGPYB010000054.1:0-26966 GCA_041493035.1 Vicinamibacteria bacterium
CGACCTCGGCAAGGCCGAGGCGATCCTCCCCACCCGCGAGCAGATCCCCGGCGAGAACTACCGCGTCGGCGATCGCATCCAGGCGTTCTTCCTCGACATCCGCAAGGCGTCGCGGGATCCGCAGATCGTTCTTTCGCGTTCGCATCCCGGCCTCTTGATGAAGCTCTTCGAGATGGAAGTGCCGGAAATCTACGAAGGCATCGTCACGATCGAAGCGGCGGCCCGCGAACCGGGCGCGCGCGCGAAGATCGCCGTGAAGTCGCGTGATCGCGACGTCGATCCCGTCGGCGCGTGCGTCGGCGTGAAGGGCAGCCGCGTTCAGCGCGTGGTGCAGGAACTCCGCGGCGAGAAGATCGACATCATCCCGTTCGACGAAGAACCCGCTCGCTTCGTCTGCAACGCGATCCAGCCCGCGCAGGTGGCCAAGGTCATCATCGACGAGGAAAACCGCACGATGGAGATCATCGTGCCCGACGATCAGCTCTCTCTCGCCATCGGCAAGAAGGGGCAGAACGTCCGACTGGCCGCCAAGCTGGTGGGATGGCGGATCGACATCAAGAGCGAAGAGGAGAAGCGCCAGGAGGTCGAGGCTCACATGGCGCGCATGGCCCGCATCGTCGACGAGCTGCGGAGCCTCCCCCACGTAGGCGAGAAGACCATCCAGAAACTGATCGACGTCGGCGTCGAGGGCCTCGCTCACATCCTGGAGATGACTCAGGAACAGATCTGCTCGATCGAGGGGATCGGCCCGAAGACCGCCGAGAAGATCCGAGAGGCGGCGACCGAGGCCAAGGTGCAGTGGGATCGTCGAGACGCCGAGGAGGATGCGCGCCTCGAGGCCGAGCGTGCCGAAGCCGAGCGTGTGGCCGCAGAGCAAGCGGCGGCCGACGAAGCGGCGCGACTGGCCGAAGAACAGGCGGCGGCCGAAGAAGCGGCAGCGCAGGACCAGGCTCCGGGGTCTCCCGAGACGGAAGGGGAGCCTGCGGAGGTCGCGGGCGGAGAAGCGAAGGTCGAGGGAGGGGAGCCGGATGGGGAACGTTAGGGTCTTCCAGCTCGCGAGGGACCTGGGGATCCCGAGCCAGGAGATCGTTGATCGCCTGAAGAAACTGGGCGCCGACGTGAAGACGGCGAGCAGCTCCGTCGACGAAGACACGGCCGACAAGCTCAAGCGAGCCTTCAAGATCGATGCTCTCACCGCCCGCAAGAGGCGCGTCTACGGCAGCGAGGAAGACGAAGCCGAGCGCGAGACACAGGAGCGCGAACTCCAGACCCGGATCAAGGCCGAACGGGAGGCCCGCGAAAAGGCCGCCGCCGAGGCGAAGGCCGCTGCCGAGGCCCGCAAGACCGGCAAGTCGCGCGCCGCCAAGGACGCCGAGGCCAAGGGTGCCCCGAAGGCGGGCGTGGCTCTGGAAGAACCGCCGCCCGCTCTGATCCACCCGCCGGGCGCTCCGCGACTGGCCCCGAAGGTGACGGCACCGCCTCCGCCTCCGCCAACGGAAGAAGGGGAAGAGGCCGAGGACGAGCCGGTCGTGGCGGAAGCCCCGGTCGTCGCGGTTCCTCCTCCGGTATCGCCTCCGCCCGTCGCGCAGCCTCCAGCGCCCGTGATGCGCGTTCACGCCCCCCCACCGCGCGTCACGGGGCCCGTGCGACCCATCGCTCCCCCCGCGCCCCCGGCCCCCCCCGCGCCGCCGGCTCCGCCGCCTACCGTCGTAGCGGCCGCCCCCGCCGCGCCGGCGCTACCACGGCCCGTGGCGGCAATCCCACCGCGTCCTGTGCGGCCGATAGCACCAGCCCGGCCAGTGGGTCCGCACCCCACGAGCCCGTACGCCGGCGGCGGTGCCGCGCCGCTCCCACGCTCACCCCACATGGTCACTCCGGGTCGGCCTGGAGCGCCCATGGCGGCGCGTCCCATGTCTCCGATGCCTACGCGGCCCGGTGGGCCGCCGCCGATGCGGCCGGTCGGCCGTCCCGCGCCTCGGTCGAGAGACAGGGGACCGAAGATTCCTCCGCCCGTCCAGCGCGAGGAACGCCCCGTCTACACCGGTCCGCCCCGCCTGATCAGCCTGACGGAGGGTGTGACCGCCAAGGAGCTGGGCGAAAAGATGCCCGACGTGAAGAGCCGCGACATCATGAAGACGCTCATCAGCCGAGGCATCATGGCGACGGTGAACCAGGCCATGGAGCCTGCCCTCGCCATCGAGCTCTGCAAGGAGTTCGGCTACGTGGCCAGCATCCAGTCCTTCGAGGAGGAGGTCGTCCAGGTCCAGGACACCGAGTCCAAGCCGGAGGACCTGGAGGCCCGCGCCCCGATCGTGACGGTCATGGGACACGTCGATCACGGGAAGACGTCGCTCCTCGACGCGATTCGAGAGACGAGCGTCGCCTCGGGCGAGGCCGGCGGCATCACCCAGCACATCGGCGCGTATCACGTGAACGTCGGCACGCGAAAGGTCGTGTTCCTCGACACGCCGGGTCACGAGGCCTTCACCCTGATGCGAGCCCGCGGCGCGAAGGTGACAGACATCGTCGTCCTGGTCGTCGCCGCCGACGATGGCGTCATGCCCCAGACGGTGGAGGCAATGGATCACGCCCGCGCCGCCGGCGTGCCGATCATCGTCGCCGTGAACAAGATCGACAAGCCCGACGCTCAGCCCGACCGGGTGAAGCAGCAGCTCTCCGACCGCGGTCTCATGCCCGAGGAATGGGGCGGGACGGCCGTGTTCGTGAATGTCTCGGCCAAGAAGAAGCAGAATCTCGATCAGCTCCTCGAGATGATCCTCCTGGTGGCCGACTTGCAGGAGCTGAAGGCCAATCCCAAGAAGGGGGCCGCGGGGACGGTCCTCGAAGCCCGGCTGGACAAGGGACGCGGGCCGGTGGCCACGATCCTGGTCCAGGACGGCAAGCTGGAAGTCGGGGACATGGTCGTTGCCGGGGCGGTCTCCGGCAAGGTTCGCGCCCTCGTGGATGACCAAGGGAACCGTCTCAAGGTGGCGGGACCATCGACCCCGGTCGAGATCCTTGGCTTGGCGTCGCTGCCCGAACCCGGCGACCAGCTGATGGTCGTGACCGACGCCTTGAAGGCGCAATCGATCGTGGCCTTCCGTCAGCTCAAGCTCCGCGAGAAGGCCATGGCGGCGTCGTCGAAGATCAAGCTCGAGGATCTCTCTCGCGCCATCGCCGAGGGACAGCTCAAAGAGCTACCTTTGGTGGTGAAGGCCGACGTGCAGGGCTCGGTCGAGGCTCTCTCCGACCAGCTCGAGAAAATCCCGCAGGAGAAGATCAAGCTCCGGATCATTCGCTCCGGCGCCGGCGCGATCAGCGAGGGAGACGTTCTTCTGGCCGCGGCCTCCAACGCCGTGGTCATCGGCTTCAACGTGCGCCCCGAGCGGAAGGCCACGGAAGCCGCCGAGCGCGACAAGGTCGAGATCCGCCTCTACACGGTCATCTATGACGCCGTCGAGGACATGAAAAAGGCCCTCGAAGGCCTCCTGGAGCCGACGATCCGCGAAGTGCGCCTGGGGGCTGCCGAGGTGCGCGACACCTTCAAGATCTCGAAGGTCGGAACCATCGCGGGCTCCTTTGTGACCGAGGGCAAGGTGAACCGCCAGGCCCAGGTTCGCCTGCTGCGGGACAACGTCGTCATCCACACGGGCAAGGTTTCGTCGCTGAAGCGCTTCAAGGACGACGCCGCGGAAGTGAAGTCGGGTCAGGAGTGCGGCATCGGAATCGCCGGGTACAACGATCTGAAGCCCGGCGACGTGATCGAGTTCTTCACCACCGAGAAGGTGAAGGAGACCCTGGAGTAAACGAGGGCCCGGGGGAGGGACCCTCCCGCGGGAACTCGATCACGAGACCGGCCTCTGGCCTGCCTTAATTGAGAAGGGGGACTCACGTCCCCCTTGCCCCCGGCGCTCCGCGAGGGGCGGGCCTCAGGGATTCAGCCGAAGCAACCATCGACAGCACTCAGAAGCGAGCAGCACTCGAGCCGCTCCGCGCTCAAGCCTGGGTAATCGTGCGCCTTTGACGCCTGACCGCCGAAGGGGATAGTGTCTCCGTCAGCGTAGGCTGACGCGGCAGCGAGGGGTCGGATGGGCTCCTGTGGCTCGTGAGTCGCGGCACTCGCACTCTCGGATCCTCGGTGCCGGTGTTGAGTGAGGTTCCATGAAGGCCCTTCGTCCGCTCCTCGGTCTCTTGCTCTGTGTATCCCCGATCGCCGCCCAGGAGCGGCGGGAGGTCACGGTGGAGTGGATCTTCAGCGACGAGGGCGACAACGTCGCCAAGCTGCCCACGACCCACTGGAACGCGGACGGCAGCCTGCTCCTGCTGGACGGACGCCGGCCGAAGGCGGAGCGGACGATCGAGCGCCTGCGGCCGGAGACCGGCGTCCGCACGGCGGCGGTGAACGCCAGGGCGGCGCTCGACAACCTGCGCCCGATGCTCGGCGAGAAGGACATGCCCGATGCCATCGCCTGGCCGGACAGCTTCGACGGCGCGGGGCGGCGCGCCGTCTATACCTTCGCCGACGATCTCTTCCTGCTCGACCTCTCGTCCGGCCGGTTCGATCGTCTGACCCGCACCCCGGAGAAAGAAGAGATCGCCCGCCTCTCCCCGGACGGGAAGAAGCTCGTTTTCTGCCGAAGGAACGACCTGTACGTGCTCGACCTGGCGACGAATGCGGAGACACGGCTCACACGCGACGGCACGTCGAGCGTCCTCAACGGGACGCTGTCCTGGGTCTACTGGGAGGAAGTGTTCGACCACAAGAATGCGGGCTACTGGTGGTCCGACGACTCGTCGGCGATCGCCTTTCTCCGCACCGACGAGACGTCGGTGAGCACGATCTTCTTTCCGGGATTCAGCCCCGCGGTCCCGACCGTCATCCAACAGCGCTACCCCAAGGCGGGCGGGACGAACCCGACCGTGCGCCTCGGCGTCCTCGATCTCGCGAGCGGACGCACCGTCTGGGTCGATCCGTCCAACGTGGCCTACGAGTACATCGTGGAGGTGAAATGGCTCCCCGACGGCAAGCACCTCGCTTTCGACACCATGAACCGCGCACAGGATCGCGTGGACATTCACTTGATGGACCGGGCGACGGGCGCGGTCACGCACATGCTCACGGAAACGGATCCGGCCTGGGTCTACACGCCGGACTTCCACTTCCTGCGCGACGGTCAGGTCGTCGCGACCTCGGAGCGTAGCGGTTACACGCACGTCTACCGGTTCGACGCGGCTGGGAGGCTCGTCAATCCCATCACGAGCGGCCCCTGGTCGGTGTGGGGGCCGGTGGGCTTCCAGTCCTCGCCGCAGGGGGCTTCGACCGTGGACGAGACGCGCGGCGTCGTCTACTTCACGAGCCGGGAGAAGGCGACGACCGAGCGGCATCTCTATCGTGCAGGCCTTGACGGCTCCGGCCGCGAGCGCCTCTCGCGCGAGGACGGCGTCCACGAGGTCGAGTGGAGCCCGGACCGGAAGTACTACCTCGATCGGTACTCGAACCGCCGAACGCCGCCGTCACTTTCGCTCCACTCCGCGGACGGGGCGACCCGTTCGGTTCTGGCCGCGCCGCGCTCGGACCTGCTCGGCCCGCCGTTCCGCTACCCCGAGGCCCTCACCATTCCCGCCGCGGACGGCGTCGCCCTCCAGGCCCAGATCCTGAAACCCGCGAGCTTCGATCCCACCCACCGGTACCCGCTGATCATTCACGTGTACGGAGAGCCCAACGCACCCCTCGTCGAGAACGTCTGGGCGGGCCGCGACGACGCTCTCTTCGCCCAGTGCCTGCTCGGTGCGGGCTACCTCGTGGCGAGCGTGGACGCGCGCAGCGCGACCGGCGCGAGCAAGGCCGACGTCAGCTCCGTCCTCCGCCGGGCCGGGGGTGACGTAGAGATCGGCGACCTCACCGCCGCGGCGCGATGGTTCAAGGCGCAGCCGTGGATCGATCCCGCGCGGGTCGGCATCTGGGGCTGGAGCGGCGGGGGAACGACGACGCTTCTCGCCGTGACGCGGTCCGAGGAGTACAAAGCGGCGATCGCGGTGGCGCCCGTGACCGATCGGGCGTTCTACGACACGAAGTACGTCGAGGCTTTCATGAAGACACCGGAGACGAACCCCGACGGCTACGAGTACGTCTCCCTCGTGAAGCGCGCGAAGGACCTGCACGGCCACCTGCTCCTCGTGTTCGGAACCTACGACGACAACGTCCACCCCCAGAACTCCCTCGCCTTCGTCGACGAGCTGATCAAGGCGGGCAAGCCGGTCGACGTCATGGTCTACCCGATGCGCAAGCACGACATCGGCGACCGCCCGGCCGGCATCCACCTCTTCACGAAGATGCTGGAGTACTGGAAGCTGAACCTCTGACTCCCTCTCTTCGCGGGGCTCTTTCGGCGGCCTCAGTCGCCACCGTAGACGGTGCCAAGGACTTCGAGGGCGGCGTGAAGCTCGCCGGCGTTCCGGTAGCGCTGGGCCTTATCCTTGCGCATGGCGCGGCCCACGACGAGGGCCACGGCGAGGGGCGTCTCGGGCGCGTACTCGACTAGGGGCGAGGGCTCACGGGTGACGACGCCCATCATGATTTCCGTGATCCCCTTCCCCGGGAAGGCGCGCCTGCCCGACAGCAGCTCGTAGAAGACGGCCCCCATTGAGAAGACGTCGCAGCGGGCCTCGACCTTCTCGCCCCGAAGCTGTTCCGGCGCCATGTAGGCGGGGCTTCCCATGACCATGCCGGTGCTGGTCATGTTGGAGTCGCTCAAGCGGACGAGACCGAAGTCCATGATCTTGGCGACGCCCGCGGGGGTCAAATGGATATTGGCGGGCTTCAGATCGCGATGGACGAGGCCCGCCGCGTGAACGGCCGCCATACCGGCCGCCACCTGCTTCATGATGCCGATCCGCTCCGCGAGGGACCCGAGGCGGCCGGTGTCGATGAGCACCTTCAGGTCGACGCCCTCCAGAAGCTCCATGGCCATGTAAAGCCGGTCGCCGTCGGTGCCGAAGTCCTCGACGCTCGTGATGTTGGGGTGGGGGAGCCGGGCCGCGGCCATGGCCTCGCGCCGGAAGCGCTCGACCAACTCGGGATCCTTGGCCAGTTCTCCCGAGAGGACCTTGACCGCGAGGCGCCGCCCGCCGACGTGGAGGCCCTCGTACACGACGCCCATGTTCCCGCGGCCGATCCTCCGGACCAGCCGGTAGGAGCCGATCGTCCCCTCGTCCGCTCCGGTTGACATGCGACGGCCATTCTACCGGCAGTCGGCCCTCTTGTCCTTTGTGTCCATCGTGCCTTTGTGATGAAGTGAGAGGATGGTGATCGGCCTGCTGACCCTCGACCTGCACTTCCCCGGGGCGCGGTCTCTCAAGGACAAGCGCCAGGCGCTCCGCAGCCTGGAGGAGAAGGTCCGCCACCGCTTCAACGTGTCGATTGCGGAGGTCGAGCACCAGGATCTGTGGCAGCGGGCGCGCCTCGCGGTCGTTTCGGTGAACACCGATCATTCCCACCTGGAATCGACGCTCTCGAGCGTCGCCGGAGCCGCGGGAATGGCCCGCGACATCCTGCTGATCGACAGCCAGACGGAGTTCCTGTGAGCGGCCGCCGGACGGAACGCCTGGGCGAGGAGATCCGCGAGGAGGTCGCCAAGATCATCGGCCGTGATCTGAAAGACCCCCGGATCGGGTTCGTCACGGTTACGCGCGTCGAGCTGGCCCATGACCTCCGCAACGCGCGAATCTACGTCGGCGTCCTGGGAGCGCCGGCGGAGCGGGAGAAGACGCTCATCGGCCTTCGCAAGGCCGCTGGCTTCGTGCGCCGCGAGGTCGGGCGTCGGATCCGCATGCGCGTCACGCCCGAGATCGCATTCCAGCTCGACAGGGGGCTCGACGCCACCGACCGGGTCGCCAAGATACTGGAGGAAGTCCACAGCGCGGACGCCGCCGCGGCAGCCGAGAAGCCCCTGGGCGATGAGCCCGATGGCGAGTCCTAGCGCTTCCTCCCCGCACGGCGTCGTCGTCGTGGACAAGCCGGCAGGGCCGACCTCCCACGACGTCGTGGATCGTGTTCGGCGGGCTCTTGGCGTTCGCCGTGTGGGTCACACGGGCACCCTCGACCCGTTCGCCACGGGTGTCCTGGCCGTCTGTGTCGGAAAGGCGACTCGCCTCGCGCGTTTCCTCGGCGGTGGCGTCAAGGAGTACCGCGCCACGGTTCGCCTCGGCTTCGCGACGGTCACCGACGACGCAACCGGACCACCGCTCGGTCCCGCGCGCTCCGTGACCATCGAAGAGGCTGCCGTGCACGCGGCGTGCGCCTCCTTGGTCGGCGAGTTGCACCAGATCCCGCCCGCCTACTCGGCCAAGCATGTGGGCGGGCGCCGCCTCCACGAGATGGCGCGGGCGGGGGTCGCCGTCGAGCGTAGTGCTTCAGCCGTGACCGTGCATGCGATCGGCGTGATCTCGATCTCGCGCGACCGGCTGGAGTTGGACGTCCGTTGCTCTACCGGAACGTACGTTCGAGCCCTGGCGAGAGACCTCGGCGAGGCTCTCGGAGTGGGGGGACACCTGGAAGCGCTGCGCCGAACGCGCACCGGTGCATTCGACCTCGCCGCAGCGGTGTCGTGGGAGGAGATTCCTGGGCTCCGTTCCGACCGACTCATCCCGATGAGCCGCCTCCTCGACGACATGCCGGCCGTGACGGTCAGCGCCGATGGTGTCGCGGCGCTCCGCCATGGGCGGGCGCTCGGCCGAGGTCACGTCCTGTCGGGCTTCCCTGACGGGAACCCGCCCGAACGTGTTCGCGTCCTGGGAAGCGACGGAGAGTCGCTTCTCGCCTTGGCCGTTCCCCGCGGCTTTGGGGCCGGCCCACCGGGTGTTGCGATGGACCCGGCGTTGCACCCGGACCTGGTTCTCCTCGATTGACGTCCGCGGCTGTTCATGACCTCTCCGCGCAAGGGGCATCCGTCGGCGGGAGTCCAAGGGATAGAGCTACTTGCAGCCATTCTATCGGTGTGCTAGGATCCCCCGTTCATTTGGTCTGCGTCTTGAGGAGGTGAGGCGGGTGACTCTCAGCAAAGTGGAAAAGACGAAGGTCATCACGGGCTACCGGACCCACGAGTCCGATACGGGATCACCCGAGGTCCAGATTGCCATCCTGAGCGAGCGGATCGGCTATCTGACGGAGCATTTCAAGACCCACGCGAAGGACCATCATTCCCGCCGCGGTCTCATGATGTTGGTCGGCCAGCGGCGCCGCCTGCTCGACTACCTGAAGGGCAAGCACTTGAAGCGTTACCGCGGTCTCATCGAGAAGCTTGGGATTCGGAAGTAGGGCCGCGGGGATCCTCCCGCGCGCCCATCGTTCGTCGTCAGTCGAGAGCGTCATCCCCCGAGTCGTTCGCCGGCGTTTGCACTCAGCCCTCATCCGCACTCATTTTTCTGCTGCGGACGCCGCCGAGGGGTCGGGCACGGTCGCGCTCTCCCATGCGAGGCCCTCATAGGGAGAGTCTCGAGGAAGCGGAGAAGAGAATGCAGCGCGTAGAGATGCCGCTCGGCCGTCACACCCTGTCGATCGAGACGGGCCGAATGGCCAAGCAGGCCGATGGATCGGTGCTCGTCCGGTTGGGGGACACCGTCGTCCTCGCCACCGCCTGTGCCCAGAAGGAGCCGCGGGCCGGTATCGACTTCCTCCCCTTGACCGTGGACTATCGCGAGAACACCTACGCGGCGGGGAAGATCCCGGGGGGCTTCTTCAAGCGCGAAGGGCGCCCCAACGAGAAGGAAATCCTGACCTCGCGGATGATCGACCGTCCGCTGCGCCCCCTCTTTCCCAAGGGATACGCCTGCGAGACCCAGGTTGTCGGCCTTCTTCTCTCGGCCGACCTCGAGAACGACTCCGACACCCTCGCGATCACCGGGGCCTCGACGGCCCTCTTCATCTCCGACATCCCGTTCGATAGCCCCGTCGCGGCGGTTCGGGTCGGGTACTGGGACGGGCAGTGCGTGGTGAACCCCACCTCGGCGGAGTTCCGCACCAAGAGCAAGCTGAACCTCCTCGTGGCCGGAACCGCCGACGCGATCGTGATGGTGGAGTCGGGGGCCCAGGAGATCTCAGAGACGGAGATGGTCCGCGCCCTCACCGAGGGCCACGCGGTCATCAAGCAGATCATCCAGCTCCAGCACGACCTGAGGTCACAGGTCGGCAAGCCGAAGCGAACCGTCACGAAGAAAGTGGTCGATCCGGCCCTCAAGGCCGAGATCGAGGGCGCACTCGGCGAGCCCCTCTACCAGGCGATGCGCGTCACCGGGAAGCTGGAGTGCTACGCGAAGATGAAGCAGGTCCGAGACGGCTACGTGGCGTCGATCCCCGAGGACCAGCCCGAGAAGCGGGCCGCCGTCCCCGCGGTCTACGACGGCCTGAGGGAGAAAATCCTTCGCCAGGAGATCCTGGGGAACGGGCGCCGCCTCGACGGTCGCGCCTTCGACCAGATCCGGCCGATCACCTGCGAGGTGGGCGTGCTGCCCCGGACTCATGGCTCCGCCCTCTTCACTCGCGGTGAGACGCAGGCCCTCGTCACCGTGACCCTCGGGACGAGCGAGGACTCCCAGATCATCGACACCGTCCAGGAGCCCGACCACAAGAAGCGCTTCATGCTCCACTACAACTTCCCTCCCTTCTCGGTGGGAGAGGTGAAGTTCCTGCGCGGCCCCGGTCGTCGCGAGATCGGCCACGGAGCCCTAGCGGAGCGGTCGCTGCGCGAGATGCTGCCGAGCGAGGACGAATTCCCGTACACCGTGCGCATCGTGTCGGACATCCTCGAATCGAACGGGTCGTCGTCGATGGCCTCGATCTGCGGTGGCACGCTGGCGCTCATGGACGCCGGCGCGCCCCTCAAGAGCCCCGTCGCGGGCGTGGCCATGGGCCTCGTCAAGGAGGGGGACCGCTGGGCCGTCCTCTCCGACATCGCGGGTGAGGAGGACCATTACGGCGACATGGACTTCAAGGTGGCCGGCACCCGCGAGGGGATCACCGCGCTCCAGATGGACATCAAGATCGGCGGCATCACTGCCGAGATCATGGCCCAGGCCCTCGAGCAGGCCCGGCAGGGGCGGCTCTTCATCCTGGACCGGATGGCGGAGTCCCTCGCCGCGCCGCGAACGAGCATCAGCGCCTACGCGCCGCGCATCCTGACGATCCGGGTGCCGGTCGACAAGATCCGCGACATCATCGGGCCAGGTGGCAAGATGATCCGCTCGATCGTAGAGCGCACGGGCTGCAAGATCGACGTCGAGGACGACGGGCGCGTGTCGATCGCCTCGATCGACGAAAGCGCGGCTCGAAAAGCCATCGCCATCATCGAGGAACTCACCGCGACCGCCGAGCTGAACAAGACGTACCTCGGCAAGGTGGTCCGGATCGTCGAGTTTGGCGCGTTCGTCGAGATCCTTCCGGGCACCGACGGTTTGCTGCACATCTCCGAGATGGCTCACCACCACGTGAAGGACGTCCGGGATGAGGTGAAGGAAGGGGACCAGGTGCTGGTCAAGGTGGTCAACATCGACCCCTCGGGGAAGATCCGTCTTTCTCGCAAGGCCCTGCTGGCCGAAGCCGAGGGGGGCGCTCCTCCGGCCGGGGGCTCCGGTGGTTCGGGGTCGGGTGGACCTGGCCCTTCGGGTGGTGGCCACCACGACCGTCCGCGGGAGCATCGCGGCGAGCACCGCGGGGACCGCGGCCGGCGCGATTCCGGGCGAGGCGATCGCCCCCGCCCGCGCTAGGAACGCCCCGTTGAGCCGGACTCTTGCCGTCGCGAGCGTTGCCTGTCTTCTGGCGGCCAGCCTCGCGACGGCGCAGGAGCGGCTCAAGGTCGAGGCCTCGAAAGGGGGCTTCAAGCCCAAGGTCGTGACCCTTCGGAAGGGAGAAACCCTCCGGCTCGTGCTCACGACCGCTGACGAGGAACATTGCTTCGCCGTCGACGCCCTCCGCATCGAGAAGCGGATCGTGCCCGGCAAGGCCACCGAGGTCGATCTGACCGCCGAGAAGGCCGGATCGCTGCCCTTCTACTGCTGCCTCGAGCCCAGCCGCGAGGCGCTTCGAGGTCGTATCATCGTCACGGAATAGTCGCGGTACCCGCTGCTCCTCGCCGCGAGTTACGTACGGTTGCGCGCCGCGCTCCTCTTGAGCTAAGGTTCGAGGCGAAGGAAGGAGCGCTCCCATGGCCAACGATCAGGACAAGAAAAGCGACGACGACATGCCGGACTTCTCCGACGTGCAGAGTGGCGCGTCCTCGACGGCTCCGGCCGCGGAGGTCTATGAGACCTACGTGGTGAAGCCCGGCGACAGCCTCTCCAAGATCGCCAAGCATGCGTACGGCGACGCCAACGCCTGGAAGAGGATCTTCGACGCCAACACCGATATCCTGAAGGATCCCAACAAGATCTTTCCAGGCCAGAAGCTGAAGGTCCCGCAGAAGAACTGAACGACAACGTCTGTCGAAGGAGAGAGTCATGAGACGAATCGCCGCGACGCTGCTGCCGCTTCTGCTGACCGGAAGCCTGGCCTGCAAGAAGGCCGAACCCCCTCCGCCGCCCCCGGTCACTGAGCCGCCCACAACGGCGCCGGCCCCTGTGAGCGTTTCGGCCGTCACCCTCGGGAACGCCATCGGCGCCGACAAGAAGGTGGCCGCCGCTTTGGAGTCCTTCGGGGTCAAGGACACGATCTACGCCTCGGTGGAAACCGCCGGCACGGGTCACGCGAAACTGCGGGCGCTCTGGTCGTTCGTCAAGGGGGAGAAGACAGCCAAGGTCGACGAGACCACCATCGAGTACGACTCCACGGGGCCGGCCACCAACGAATTTCACATCTCAAAGCCCAGCGGCTGGCCGAAGGGGGACTACAAGGTGGAGATCTTCCTCGGCGAGGGTGGAGGGGTGGCCGCGACGAAGACCTTCAAAGTCAGCTGATCCGACGTTGGATCTTGGGGCCGGTGCCCTTCGGGCCACCGGCTCTAACCCCTCTCGTCGAGCAGGTCCTGGAGCTTGTGGAGTAGCGCGTCGAGAGTGAAGGGCTTGCCAAGGAAGGCGAAGCCGGCATCCAGTACGCCGCGGCGAAGCACGGCGTCGTCGGTGTACCCCGACATGTAGAGAACCTTGAGGCTAGGGAGGACGGCTCCGATCTGCTCGGCCGCCTCGCGGCCCGTCATTCCCGGCATCACCAGGTCGGTCACCATCAGATCGATCCGGCCTCGGAATTCGTCGGCGATCTGCAAGGCCTCGGCTCCGTCGCGAGCGGAGAGCACGATGTAGCCGTTGGCCTCTAGGCCTTCGCGGAGGAACTCCCGAAGCATGTCCTCGTCCTCCACGAGAAGGATGCGGGCATTACCTCGCCGTGGGGGGAGCGCTTGCGGTGGCTGTGTCGCGACGCCTTCCGGGCCCTCCACCTGGGGAAGGTAGATGCGGAACGTCGTTCCGACGCCAAGCTCGCTGTCGACCCAGATGTAGCCGTCGCTCTGCTTGATGATTCCGTACACCGTGGAGAGGCCGAGGCCTGTCCCCTTGCCCGCCTCCTTCGTCGTGAAGAAAGGCTCGAAGATGTGGGCGCGGGTCTCGGCGTTCATGCCTTGGCCCGTGTCGCTGACGATGAGAGCGACGTAGCGGCCCGGCTCCGCACCCGCGTGGCTTGCCGCGTAGGCGGCGTCGAGGTCGGCGTTCGCGGTACCGATGGTCAAACGGCCCCCCTCAGGCATCGCGTCACGGGCGTTGACAGCCAGATTGACGACGACCTGCTCGACTTGACCGGGGTCTGCTCGAACGCGGCCGATGTCTGCAGAGAGGGTCGTCACCAGGTCCACGTCCTCGCCGATCAGCCGTCGGAGCATCTGTTCGGTGTCGGCGATCACAGTGTTCAGGCTCAGCACCTTCGGCTGCAGGACCTGCTTACGGCTGAAAGCGAGGAGCTGGCGTGTGAGGCCCACAGCTCGGTCCGCGGCCCTCAGGATCTGGTCGACCTTGGGGCGGAGAGGGTCCTCGGCCGGGAGCTTTCGGAGGACCATCTCACCATAGCCGGAGATGACCCCCAGGATGTTGTTGAAGTCGTGGGCAACACCTCCGGCCAGGCGCCCGACGGCCTCCATCTTCTGAGCCTGGTGGAGCTGCTGCTCGAGACGGATCTCGTTCGTGACGTCGCGCTTGACGGCCACGTAGTTGGCCACGCGGCCAGAGGTGTCGAAGACGGGGGAGATCGTGGCCTCTTCTTCGAAGAGGCTGCCGTCTCTGCGCTTGTTGACGACGCGACCGGTCCAGGCCGCTCCGGCGGTGAGTGTCATCCACATCTGCCGGTAGAAGGTTTCATCATGCTGCCCGCTCTTGAGGAACCGCGGATTCTGTCCGATGGCTTCTTCCCGGGAATACTCGGACACACGCTCGAAGGCCGGGTTCACATACACGATAGTCCCATCGGGATCCGTGATCACGACGGCGTCGGTCGCTTGCTCGACGGCTCGGGCCAGGCGGGCGTCCTCCTCCTGCGTCCGCAGGCGATCCGTCACGTCGAGGTGGCACCCGATCATCCGATAGGCCGTGCCGTCGGGATTCCTGAAGATCTGGGCGCGGGCCAGCATCGAGCGGTAGGAGCCGTCCTTGTGACGCAGGCGGAAGGTGAGCTCGTACTCGGGTCGCGGGTGTTCGATGTCGGCCTGGAGGATGGCGAGGGTGGACTCGCGATCTTCGGGGTGGAGTCGGGACGCCCACTCCTCGAAGCGGGGTTCGATCTCGTGGTCCTCGTAGCCGAGTTGCGCCTTCGACCTCGCGGACCAGTAGACCTCGCCCGTCCCAAGGTTCCAGTCCCACAGGCCCACGTTCGCGGACTTGAGCGCGAGCTCTAGCCGGTCCCGGTTCTTCTTCGCGTCAGCCTCGGCGCGAATGCGCTCCGTCAGGTCGGCTGCCAGGACCAGGCGGGCGCCTCGGCCCCCGAACTGTATCCCGTTGGAGGTGATTTCCACGTCGATCACGGCTCCGTCCTTCTTGCGGTGCCGCCAGAGGCTTGACCCCGCGTATGGCGGACGCGGAGCCTTGAGGTACTCGAGCAAGATAGGCAAGTCCTCCGGCGAGTGCAGGTCCGGCACTCTCAAGGCGAGGAATTCCTCGCGGGAGTAGCCGTACTGGTCAATCGTGGCCTGGTTCACCGCAACGAAGACCAGCGTCTCGGTGTCGTAGACCAGGAGGGGAACGGGATGGCTCTCGAAGAGCCCGCGGTAGAGATCCGCGCTGTCGCGGAGCGCGTGGGCCGCTCGGTCCCTCTCGATGGCGATTCTTGCGACGTGGGTCGCGCTGGCGGCCAGAGCCAGTTCGTCGGGCGTCGGAGCCTTGGACACCCGGTAGTAGAAGGCGAAGGTACCGAGGACGGTGCCGTCGGCGATGATGGGCGTGGACCAGCACGCGCGGAGGCCGGCCAGGCGCGCCATGTGGCGGAAGTTGCGCCAAGTCGGGTCCGTCTCTATATCCGAGGCGATGACCTGGACCCCCAGGTAGGCCGCGGAGCCGCAGGAGCCCACTTCCGGCCCGATCTCGGCACCGTCGATGGCGTCGGTGTACTCCCGCGGCAGGTGAGGCGCCGCCGAGTGCCGGAGCGTCTTGCCGTCGGCGTCGAGGAGCAGCACCGACCCGAGCATGCCGGGCGCCTGATCCTCGGTGGCGAGCACGAGCGCGTCAAGCACCTCGGCCAGCGGGGCGCCGACCGCGATCATCTCGAGAACGCGGCTCAGACCCGCCGGGGTCTCCTCGGCCTGTTTCGGCCTGGTGCCTGAGCCCATGACGCCACCTCGCACTGACCCGACCGGCCGCGCCGGCTTGGGCCATGATAGAGCTATTTCCCGCGGAGACGCCACACCGGGAACGGGCCGGTCGATGCCATGGCGTAGAATGCCGGCGGCGTGAACTACGGCTTCGTGATCGACAACCGGAGATGCATCGGCTGCCACGCCTGCTCGGTCGCATGCAAGGCCGAGCACGAGGTGCCCCTCGGCGTCGCGCCATCCGGCCGTGAGCCGCGCGGCGCAGCCTCTAAGGTTTGGGCGGCGTGGACTGGAAGGCCTGGCGAACGACAGAGACAGTGCGTTCCGGGAGGTCCGGAATGGCCAGCCACGCCAAACCGATCAGGAGGCTCTTGACGAGGTAAAGGGTGGCGACAACCCGGAAGGTCCGACGCGACACCGGGGGCCTCAGTGGCGCCCTGGGCGCCGCGCGAGAGCGAGAGCGAGCGTCGTACCCAGAAAGAGAAGGAGATCCGGCGTTTGATGGGCCAGGGCCCCGGAGTTCTCCAGGAGCGCCGCCAGCAGCGCCGCGCTGCCCCCGATCAACAACGTCCCTGTCGTGGTCAACATACCCTTACCCTACCTGAAGCACGCGGCGTGCCAGCACCGGGTCTCGCTTCTGGAGGCACTTACGAGCAGTGCAGCGTCGATGGATGTGGTTCCCCTCCCACAGAGCGTCGCTCCCGAGCGACACGAGCGCTGTTTGCGGACCCCGCCTGCATTGACTAGCCTTTGGCCACCGTGAAGACCTCCCGCGGACGTCTTGCGGCCCTGGCCCTCGGCCTGATCCTCGTTCTGGCGGCAGCCCTCCGCTTCACAGGCCTCAACTGGCGCTTGCGCCAGACGCCCGAGTTGGACGAGACGGACTTCGTGGAGAACGTCGCCAAGATGATCGTGGAACGGGACCTGGACCACCGCTTCTACGAGTATCCGGGCCTCTTCTTCTATACCCTCTACCCCTTCCTATCCCTCCTGCCGAAAGCGGCTCTTACAGGTCCGGGGGCCTATCTATTGGCGCGTCGCGTCGTTGCGTCGTTCGGCGTCGCCAGCGTCGGCCTGTCGTTCTGGCTGGGGGCGCAGCGGGTCAGCGTGCAGGCCGGGCTCGTGGCGGCGCTGCTGCTTGCAGTGTCTCCGATCGAGGTGGAGACGGCGCACATGATCCGGCCGGACGTGGCACTGGGCACACTCGCTCTGCTCACTCTCTGGGCGGTGTGGCGGGTGGGCGTCTCCTCGCGCGGCGACACAATTGCGGGGCTGGCGCTCGGGGCGGCCACGGCTCTGAAGTTCTCGGGGCTTCTGCTCTTCCCTTCGTACCTCCTCCGTCGCGTCTTCGAGCCGGGCCGCAGGCTGCGCGAAACGCTGATCGCGGCGGTCGTAGCGACCACCGTAGGTGTGGCCTGCACTCCCTACGCGATCCTTCATTTCCGCGAGTTCGCTGCCGGCGCCTACGCCCAGTGGCACTACCACTATCGCGGCGGCGGGCCCGCGCCACGCCTCAACGAGATCCTTCTCTACTATCTGCGGACGATCTTCCGCAGCCTCGGACCGACCGGATCGCTCTTTGCAGTTGTCGGCCTCTCGGCAGCCCGGCGAGACTTGAGGACGTGGCGCCCGGTTGTGGCGCTTCCGATCGTGATGCTGATCGTGTTGTCCACGGCCGAGTCTCGCTGGATCCGTCTGATCGTGCCGGCTCTCGGAGCGACGGGGCTCGTGGCCGCGCTCGGCTTCGAATCAGTCGCGCGGCGGTTCCCCCGCACGGCCTGGATCCTTGTGCTCGCGGGGGCCTTGGTGCCGGTGAGAGATGCCGCCCACTACGTTCGAGCGGTGTCGCGGCCCGGAACCCGCGACCGGGCCCTCGACTGGGTGGAGGCCCACGTCCCTCCGGGGGGGGTTGTCTTCACCTCCATGCCGGAGCTCGCGTTCGATTCCGCACGACGAGAGTTGTTGTTCCCCGCGGGGTCTCCGGAGCAAAACCGCTTGACCGCCGATGGGGTCGGCGCCCTGGTCTGGGAGCAGGAAGCACCCGAGTGGTTGAAGGGCCGTCTGCCGGATGCCGTGTTCGAGCCCAGCGACCCGCTGGAGGGTCCGCGAGTCGTCGCGTACCGTGCCCGCGATGTGAGCAGCCGGTGGCGTCCCTTGTCCCTCGGGGGAGCAAGACTCTCCGCCTCGTCGAACGCCGTGGACCTTCCTGCGGCGGCTGATGGCCGCCTCGAAACCTATTGGAAAGCCGCGGAGCCCGACACCGCGGAGGAGTGGCTGGACGTCGCACTGCCCACGCCGGTGTGGATCGGTCGAATCGAGCTACTCCTCGGCCAGCGCCCGAACCGCGCCGGGCGCCGGCTGCGTGTCTCGGTCAGCGACGACGGCCACCGATGGACGCCCATCGTGAGCGCGCCCGGACGTCCCGAGGTCGAGAGGCAGGTCGGAATCGAGGAAGGCGAGGGGAGCCAAGTGGTCCTTGTGGCCCCCACCTTGACGCGCTGGGTGCGGATCAGCGCCCAGAGCCCGCCGGGGAAACGGTGGGGCTTCGCCGAGCTTCACCTCGATGCGGTGGATTCCCCGGAGGTCAGCGAAGCGCGGGGAAGGTAATGGTGAAGGTGGTTCCGGTGTCCGGAGCACTCGTGAAGTCTATTCGGCCCTGGTGGCGTTCCACGACCATGAGCACCGTCGAAAGGCCGAGGCCGGTACCCTGTCCTTCGGGCTTGGTCGTGACGAAGGGCTCGAAGATCGTCGCCTGGAGGGGGGCCGGTATGCCGGGCCCGGTGTCGGCGACGCGCAGTCGCACGGCGTCCCCGTCGATGGCCGACGAAAGTCGCAGGATCCGCGTGGGGCGCTCGCTCATGGCCTGAGCCGCGTTCACGATCAGGTTGATGACGGCCATCTCGAGCTGGTTCGACACGCCACGGATGCGGGGCAGGTTCGGAGAGAAATCCTTCTCGAGGAGCACGCCGGCCTTGAGGATCTGGTAACGGCAGAGGTCCAAGGCGCGTTCGAGGATCTCGTTGGGATCGAGGGACGCAGGCTCCTCCGTCGAGGGCCGGCTGAACGCCAGGAGGCTTTGGGCCAGGCTCCGCAGGCGCTCGGCGCCCCGCGACACCGACGACAGCATCTCGCGCTGTTCGTCGGTCAGCGACTGCGCGTGAAGAAGCTCCAAATTGCCGAGGACATAAGTCAAGGGAGTGTTCAGCTCGTGTGCGATTCCAGCGGCCATCTGGCCGATCGTGGCGAGCTTCTCCGATTGCAGAAGCCTCGTCTGGGCGATCCGCAGTTCCTCGATGGTCCGCTGCTCACGCTCGAAGAGCAGGGCGTTCTCGATCGCGAGGGCCGCATGGTGTACCAGCGCCTCGGCGGCCCTCAGGCTGTCGGGGGGAAACGGAGCCGAGGTATCGGGGTTGTCGACGTAAAGGGCGCCGAGAGCCTTCGGTGGAGCGCCACTCTTCTCGGGGAGGGAGCGCGGCGAGAGAAGCGGCAGACAGACGATGGTCCGAAGGTCCATCAGGATGACGCTCGCGGCGTGACCCAGGGCCGGGTCGGCCACGGCGTTCCCCGTGGCCACAGTCTGCCCCTCGGCGATGGCTTTCCGCACGACCGAGCTCGATACCCCGGTGGTGTCGGTGATGGCCCCGCCGTCGCGCTTGCGTCCGACGCGGAGATGGAGGCCGGCCACCGAGGGGTATCGGTCGGCGTTGCCCGGACTCTCCGCGAGGAGCAAGAAGCCTCGCTCCGCGCGGGTGATGCGCATGACGCTGGCAAGGACTTGCTCGAGAACCGAGCTCAGGACCAGCGTCGAGTTCAAGGTCTGGACGAGCGAGAGGAGCAACTCCTGGTGCTCGACCCATGGGAGCTTGGCCATGCGGTCGGTGGTGTTCTCGCCGTCGAGCGCCGAGAAGCGGAACGAGAGGTCTCCGAGCTGCACGTCGGCGCCCGGCGTCAGGGCCGCCTTGGAGACCTTTGTGGTGTTCACGTAGACGCCGTGAAGGCTGCCCAGGTCCTCGATCACGAAAGTATTTCCTTCGCGAAGAATCCGGGCGTGGGTCTTGGAAATCGAAGGCTCAGCGAGGGCGATGTCGTTCTGCGGAGCGCGGCCGAGGGTGTACGAACGGGGCGCCAGGAAGTGGATCTTCTCGGTGAGACCGCCCCGAAGGAGCTTGAGCGCCGCGATGGCCGTGCCCGCGCCGCAATGAACGCAGCGGAGGGCGTCGGGGCTGTTGTCCTGATCGCACTTCGGGCAGCGCATCGAGCCCAGGATCATGACCGAGGGTCCGCGAAGCGTCAAGAATCCGGGTAGGATTCTACGTGGTGCGCCGCCGCGTCGTGGCAATCTTGGGGCCGTGGAGTTGGTGTGCAGGGGCATTCCTCCTCGCGTCATGGGACCGGAGCGTCCAGTGCTTCCCATTCATCGGGGTGCTCCGTGGGCCCCTCGGTTGGGGTCTCGTCGCGGCGGCGGCCGGACTTTCAGGCGCCCGCTTCCTTCAGGGCCACACGCTCGCTCGGGCGCCGCGCCTCGGGATCCTTCTGATCGTCTCTTTCGTGGCGAGTGCTTCCGTCGGCGTTCGGTATGTCGGTCGGCTCACCGCCTCGGGAGACGAGCCCCACTACCTGCTCATGGCGCAGAGCCTGTGGAGGGACGGAGACCTCGATCTCCGCGACGACGTCCAAAGGGAGGAGTACAAGGAGTACTTTCCCGGTAGCCTGACGCCTCACTGGGGGGCTCCGCGGTTGGACGGCCGCCCGTTCCCGGCGCACAGCCCAGGGCTTCCCGCGGTGCTTGCGCCCGCCTACGCGCTCGGTGGGCGGGCAGCCTGCGTTCTCCTCTTCGCCCTGCTTGCCGCGACTCTGGTACGCGAGGTCCACGCCCTCGCCCTTCGAGTCACAGCGGACCCTCGCGCGGCTCTCTTCGCGGGTGCTCTTGCGATGGGACCGCCCGTGTTCGCCTACTCGTTCCATCTCTACACCGAGCTTCCGTCGGCGCTGGCCGTGGCCTTGGCGCTCCGAATCCTGATGAGTGAGCCGGGTCCGATCGAAGCAGCGATTGCGGCGCTCGCAGCGTCGGCGCTTCCGTGGCTTCACCTCAAGATGATCCCGGCGGCGGGGGCACTCGGGATCCTCGCTCTCTCGCGGCTTCGCGGCCCGCGCTTGGCGGCGTTCCTCGCCGTCGCCGGCCTGTCGGCGTGCGGCTTCCTCGCCTACTACCAACGAATCTTCGGCGTCCCGACCCCTTTGGCGCTCTACGGCGGCGGCGTTCCGCCCGACAGCGCGGTGTCGCCGCTGGAGGCCGCCGCCGGCCTCCTCCTCGACCGCTCGTTCGGCTTGCTGCCCTACGCGCCCGCGTTCCTGCTGGCGCTTCCCGGGTTTGTGGCTCTCGGGCGCCGCGAGCGTCGCCAGGCGGGGCCGCTCCTCTTCGTGGCGTTGGCCATTCTGGCTCCGGCGCTGCGATGGCGGATGTGGTGGGGCGGCCAATGCCCACCGGCGCGTTTCCTGGTGCCGCTGGTGCCGGTCCTGGCCGTGGCCGCCGCAGCCCGTGTGACAGGCCCCGCGAGTGGCCTCGCTCGCTGGCGTTGGGGGCTTTTCGCCGCTGGGGCCGCGCTGGCGCTGTTCATGGCGGCGCAGCCCGAATCGCTGCTGATGCTGAATCGTGGCGACCGCCCGACCCGCGTCTGGGCTGCGCTGTCGAACGGGACACCGGTAGGGCGCTACCTGCCGTCCATGGTTACGGACGCATCCCCGGACAGGCGAGTCGCGTTCGTGTGGATGGCCGCTCTCGGTCTGCTCGTCAGCCTCGACAGCCTGGCGCGTCGGCGCGAGAGTGTCGATCGGCTCTTTCGGACGGCGGCGCTGCCGCTCGCCCTCGTGGTTGGAATCGGCATCGCTGTGGACAGGTGGGCACGTCCGACAACTCCCGCCAGCGTCCCGCCAGGGTCGACCGAGACGTCGGCTGTTCCCTGAGCACCCAGCGGCCTTGCGATACTTATGGATGCCCCTGTTCGGTAGTGTCTCAGTCTAGAATGCCAACCCCTTGACCCCGGGGCCGTCCGATACCTATCCAGGCAGTCCCTTCGGTGCGCCGGCACCAACGACGAGTCCAACGCGGCAACTGTGGACTTGGACACGCCCGAGTTCCAAACGACGAAGTAACCCGACTGGGTGACTGGCAGGTCAGGTGGCACAATAGTCCTCAATGATGATTCCATTCGAGGCGCGCCGATTTCTCAAGCGTCATCTTTGGACGGGGATCGGCGTACTGACTCTATTCACCGTGACTCGCATGGCGGACCTCACCGGTTGGGACGACGGTTTTTACGTGGCACAGCTCACATCGGCGGTTGCGGATCACGATCTCCTGTTACAGGATGACCTCCTCGCATTTCCCAAACCTCTGAGCGAGCGTGTGCGCTCCGTGACGACGATCTTCGAGTCCGGGGCCGTGCAAAATACATTCAGCGTCGGCTTCGCGGTGCTCCACGGCGCCTACGCTTGGCCCTTCATCGCGACCTCGGACACGCCATTCAGCGAGGGTTTGCAGCGGCTCCTAGCGGTGGGTTCTCTTGCCATACTCACACTCACAGCGCTGGCCATGGTTCGGCTTTGTGAACGGTGGGGTTTTGCACCCGGAGTCTCCCGGGTCAGCACTGGCCTGGCGCTGGCTTCCGGCCCGCTCGCGTTGTTCGGCACTCGCGTGTACTTGAACTCTCACCTCCTGAGCGCCCTCCTGGCCGCGCTCGTCTTTCTGGGCGTCCTCCGTTGGGCCGAGCTTCGCCTGTGGCGCGATGCCCTCTTTACAGGCTTGTGCGCAGGGCTCCTCGTCATTAACCGGTGGCAGGACGCTCTGCTCCTTGCCGCTCTGGTGCCCTTGCTCGTGGCAATCGCTATGAAGGATGGTGTCCAGCGTCCTATGCTGTCCAGTCTAGCTCTGGCGGCACTTGGATTTGTGAGCGTCGTCCTGCTGCAGCTCCTCGCTTGGCGGGCGCAGTTCTCTTCATGGCTGCTCGTCCCGCAGGGGGCCGGCTATATGAACTGGACGGCGCCGGCACTTGTTCCCCTGCTTCTGAGTCCCTATCATGGCGCCCTGCCCTGGGCCCCCGGCCTTGTCGTTGGTCTGGTGCTTGCTCCATTCTGTGCTTCTGCACGACGGACGCCGGTCGTCCGATGGCTCTCCATAGGCTTCATGGTGGCCCTCCCCCTGTTCATCTATTTCTCTGCGGCACCCCGGGATTGGTGGGGAGGTGACTCCTACGGCCCTCGTCGCCTTGCCACACTGACTCCTATCGCGGCGATTGGGATCGCCTCGCTCCTCAGCAAACTCGGCTCTTGGCACCGGGCTATCCTTTCGGGCGCGCTGTTGCTCTGGGCGACGTTCACTGTCAGCGCATATATGTCGGGCTTTGATGATTTGTGGTTGCTCCTACAAGGATCCCCAGGGTTGTCCAGTCCCCTCTTGTCCTCGGCGTATGAAGGCGTCCATTGGATTGATCCATGGGGACCATTTCACGCCCTCAAGCCGGGATTCACGTTTACAGACCGGCCTCACAACCTCGACAGGCTGGCCGGAGCCGCCGCCTGCACTTGCATTGTGGTCTTCGTCGTTTGGGGTTGGACCCAGTTGCGCCGAAGCCGAAAACTTCAGGTCGTGTCTGTGGCAGGCCTCGGCGGCTGGGTGCTCGTGTGCGCTGCCTGGCTCGCCTTCGTCATCCCTTCAAACGCTCAGTGGAACGAACGCTGGAAAGCCGTTGTCCAAGGCACGTCCGAACCGGGCGCGACAACACCCTTTCCGCCCAGAGTCGCTGATGCCGCCCGCTTACTCCGCGCCTTGCAGATGCTAAAGAAAGGCGACGAGGCAGCCTTCCAGCAGCAATGGGGTGTTCTGCAGTAAGACGCGGCGTTCGGGCTCCAAGAGCGGGAATTGCGAGCGCTGGCGCAGCCAAAGATGCTCAAGGTCATTCGACGGGACCAGATTGCGTGGGCACAGGCCAACAACGGCGACTTCGTAGCGGCAGCTCACTCAAACTGACCCACTACCCCCCGTTCGGTTGGCTCGACACCTGCGTTCCATTGCGATACCGTCGCGGCGATGAGGCTTCGAATCACTCGCGCCGCAACGCGAGGCGCGCTTCTCGGCGCCGCGATCCTTCTCACGACCGCGCCCGAGATCCGCGCCGCCCGGGTGAGCGCCGCAGCCGACGGTGTCCGAATCAAGACCGCGACGGCCGAATTCCTCCTCGAGCCCTCGTCAGCCGTCAAGGTGTGGCTCTTCAAGGACGGGGGACGCGTGACGCTCGACGATCCTGCGCCGTCCGGCACACCATCCGACGGCCTTGTCGTGGGCGGGCAGCGTTCCGCTGACATCGCCCTGGACGTCGAGCGTGCGCGTACGAGTGAGGCCCACGGGAAGCTCGGCTCGGGGACTCGGGTCGAGGTGTCGGGCCGGAGCCCGTCAGGAATCGAGAAGACCCTGGCGATGGAGGCCTACGACGACTTTCCCGGCGTGCTCTTCGTCTCTGCGTCGTACCGCAACATGTCAGCCTCGCCGCTCGCGATCGATACCGTGGAGCTTCTCTCCCGCCGGCTGGTCGCCCCCGAGGGGACGTCGCTCTGGTCGTTCCAAGGGGCGAGCGAGGAGTGGGGCCGGGACGAGATTCTTCGCGTCGCTCCGGGCCTCGAACGCCAAAACCCCACGGGCACCATGACCCCTGGCGGCTTCGGTGGCGGCATCCCCGTGGTCGCCTTCTGGTCGGCGTCGGTGGGCGAGGCGATCGGCCAGGTCGAGACGATCCCCATTCCTCTCTCTCTTCCAGTCAAGGCGGAGGCGGGAGGGCGGGTTCGCGCGGCCCTGTCCATCCCCGTCGCCGCAACGCTGCGCCCGGGTGAGAGCTACGCGACCCCGCGAGCCTTCGTCGCCGTCTATTCCGGGGACTACTACGAGCCACTCCGGACGTTCTCCACGGCCGTGCAGCGCGAGGGATGGACTCTCCCGAAGCCGTCGAGAGCCGCGTACGACGTGGCCTGGTGCGGATGGGGCTATGAATCCGACGTTACCCCTGCGCAGATGCTCGCCATCGTCCCGAAGCTGAAGGAGATGGGGATCCGCTGGGCGACCCTCGACGACCGGTGGTTCGACACGTACGGAGATTGGCGCCCGCGGGGCGACACGTTTCCGGGGGACGCGATCCGGAAACTGGCGGAGGAGTACCACCGCCAAGGGATCTTCGCGCAGCTCTGGTGGCTGCCGCTCGGTGTCGAAGACGGCCGGGGGAAATACGAGTCGCACTCCTACGGCCTCTCGGTGGTGGCGCGCGAGCACCCGGACTGGCTCGTCCTGGGGAAGGACGGCCAGCCCGCGCGCATCACCCGAGGCCTCGCGACGCTCTGCCCGGCGCTTCCCGAGGTCAAGGAGTACCACCGTATGCTCACGGAGCGCTTTGTGCGCGACTGGGGCTTCGATGGCCACAAGCTCGACAACATCTACGCCATTCCACCGTGCTACAACCCGAAGCACCACCACGCGCGCCCCGCGGAATCGACCGAGGCGATGGGTGAGATCTATAGAACGATCTTCGAGACCACGCGTTCGCTCAAGCCCGAGAGCGTGACGCAGATCTGCCCATGCGGCACGACGCCGAGCTTCGACTGGCTGCGGCAGATGGACCAGGCGGTGACTGCGGACCCGGTGGGCTCCGTTCAGGTGAGACGGAGGCTGAAGCTCTACAAGGCACTGTTGGGTCCCGAGGCGCCGGTCTACGGTGATCACGTGGAGCTGACGGGAGTGACGGCAGGGCCTCAAGGGCCCGAAGTGAACGACGACGGGGAGGACTTCGCGTCGACCATTGGCGTGGGCGGGGTCCCGGGGACGAAGTTCATCCTGCCTGGGGGCGGCGACCACTTCCGGCACGTTGCGCTGACGCCTCGCAAAGAGGCGATCTGGAAGAAGTGGCTCCGCCTGTACGACGAGAAGAGGCTCTCGAGCGGGACCCTGGTGAACCTCTACACCTACGGCTTCGACGTCCCCGAGGCTTACGCGATCCGCAAGGATGGCAGGCTGCACTACGCCTTCTTCGCTCCAGAGGGGGGCGGAGCCTGGAAGGGGGATGTCGAATTGCGCGGCCTCGCGCCGGGGCGCTACCGCGTTGTGGACTACGTGAACGGCAGTGAGCTGGGGACCATCGACGCGGCGCACCCTCGGCTGTCGGTCGAGATCCGCGACTCGCTTCTGTTGCAGGCCGACAAGGTCCCCTGAAGCGCGTCCCGCTGTGGTGTTAGAGACCGAGGGTGGGACGGAGCGTCAGCGAACCGTCGTCGTTGCGCTTCTGGGCGCAGGCCCAGGGGACGGGGTAGCGAACTCCCTTCACCTCGCTGGGCCGGGGCTGAAGCCCGATCCCCGTCGCCGCTGCCCCCACACCGGCCGCTTTCAGGAAGGATCTTCGGTTCGTCATAGCCTCACGCGAGGATGACTTCGATGCTCCGCGCCCGGAGCGTCGCCACAAGCTCGGGCGATGCGGCGGAATCGGTGATCATCTTGTGGACCGCGTCCAGCTTGGCGATGACCGAGAGACTGCGCCGCTGGAACTTGGTGGAGTCGGCGACCACCACGACCTCGCGTGACACCTGAATCATGATGGCGTTGAGCTGGGCCTCGTGGAGATCGGGCGTCATGAGGCCGATCTCGGGATCGAGGCCATCCACGCCGAGAAAGAGGCGGTCGGCGTGCAAGCCGCGGAGCGTCAGCTCGGCATGAGGTCCCGAGAGTGAATACGACATCTGCCGCAAGATCCCACCGATCATGATGAGGCGCACGTTCGGATGGTTCGCCAGCTCCATGGCGATGTTGAGGGCGTTGGTGATGACGTTGAGCGAGCCGAACTTCAGGAACTTGATCTGCCGCGCGATCTCGGCCGTCGTCGTTCCCGAGTCCAGGATGATGGTTTCGCCGTCGTGGATCATCTGACAGGCGGCGTGGCCGATCCGCACCTTCTCGGCGTGGTGGAGGGTCTCCTTCACCATGATGGGAACGTCTTCCGGGGCGTCGACGCGCTTCAGGGCGCCGCCGTGGGAGCGGACAACGGCTCCGGCCTTGGCCAGGGCGTCCAGGTCGCCGCGGATGGTGACCGCCGACACGGCGAAGCGGTTGACCAGCTCGTCGACCGTCACGCGCTCCTGGGCCTCGAGAAGGTCCATGATGCG
>JBGPYB010000014.1:0-46518 GCA_041493035.1 Vicinamibacteria bacterium
ATAGAGGGCGGCCACGAGTCGGGGCGCGAGCACCGCAAGCCCGACGCCCGCGGGAAGGACCAGCAACCAGATCACGCGCGTCAGTGTCGCGTGGGCGTCGGCCAGGGCCTTGGGCTCACCGCGCACGTGGACTCGCGCCAACACCGGTGTGATCACGCCCGTGAGGGGAGTCCAGACGTAGCCCAGGAAATCCTTCGTGAACTTGTACGCGAACCCCAGCAGCGCCACATCGGCCAGGCTGAGCGCGGCCGCCGAAAGAAAGATCACGAACTGGAGGTCGTACATCCACGTCGTGACCTGCATCAAGTAGTTGACGGCGGCAAAGCTCACGAAGCGGCCACGAAGGGTCGCGTCCTCAGACGCGCTGCCCGCAGGCGGACCCAATTCGCGGCTCGCGCGCTTCACCTGCCAGCGCGCCAGCGCCACGGAAACCAGGGGTGCCAGGACGAGGCCCAGGAGCACGCCCGCGATCTGCCACCCTACCAGGATGAAGAGGCTCACGAGGACCGGCTGAAGGAAGGTCGAGGCCAGGGTGATCAGGTTCCAGGAGCGCTGCTTCAGGTAGGCGGTGAGAAACTGCATGTAGACGTCGAAGAGAGCCCCGAGGAGAAGCAGCACGGCCACGGCGCCGACGAAGAGCCGCCCCTTGTCCTCGACCTCGGCTAGCACGGCCCGCTTCGTCGCGACCTGCTTCTCGAGGTCACGGGCCTCGGAGCGGCCGATGCCGGTTTCTCCCCGGCGCGCCTCGAGCGCGCCGATCTCCTTGCGCTGGTCGGTGGCCAAGGCTCGGACCAGCGGGCCCGCGAAAGCGGCGAGGGCGGCAATGAGCACCAGAAGAACGACGAGCTTCAGCCGAATGATCCGCGTCATGAGCCGCTCGACCCCGGCCCGACCCGACTGTCGCTCGACTTCCGGAAGGAAGCGAGGCAGCGTCCTCTCGATCCCCAGGTCGGCGTAAAGACCGATCGTCGTCGCGAGGCTCGTCAGGAGGAAGAGGACACCGACCTGGTCGAGCGACAGCCTCTGGTAATACAGGATGCTGGCGAACAATCCGACCAGAAGCCGTACGGGAAAGAGGATCGTGTTCCAGAACGTCGCGTTCAGAAACTGCTCGGATAGGTTCTTGCGCCTCATCGCATTCCCGTGGCAACGATGCCGTTTCCGATGAACGGGGGATAGGGGATGGGGATCGGTCGTCGGTAGGGAGGAAGCCAGGTCATCGGCTTCAGGCCGGTCCGCACTCGGGACGTCTCGAACCCGGCTTCCTTGAGCTCGCGGGCCAGGCGTCGCCGCGTGTAGAGGTTGATGTGGGTCGGATCCGTGTAGGCCGACCAGACCTGTCCTGTGAGGGGCTTCGTGATCCTGCGGATGTCCCAGAGATTGGGCGTCGTGAGGAGCAGCACGCCCCCCGGGCGCAGAAGGCGGCGGCACTCGCGCAGAAACAGCACGCCGTCGAGAAGGTGCTCGATGACCTCGCTCGCCACGACCAAGCCGAAGCTTCCATCTCGAAACGGCAGCGCGGCCCGAGCATCGGTCTGGATCAAGCCCATGCTGGTGACCAGTTTCCGCGCTTCGGTCAGGGCATAGAAGCTCGTGTCGATGCCAATGGCCGCCGCTCCGCGCATCGACAGGTAACGAAGCCCCGGGCCCGCGCCGCATCCGATGTCGAGAGCGGGCCCGTCGGGGAGGCGTTTCGCGAGCCCCGCCAGCCGGAACATCCGGCCGTACTGCGTGGCGATCTTCCGATCGGACTTGCGGACCTGGTTGCCGAAGTAGGCTGCCTCGTCACCCACCGACGGCGGTCGCGTGACCTGGGCGTAGACGCCCTCCAGGCGAGCGGCCAGGAGATCGGGGGCAAACTCCTCGGCTGAGGTCCGGCGACCGCCCTGCCGCAGGCGCTCGCGAAGGCTCGGGTCGCCGAGCACGCGAATCACGGCCGTGGCCAGAGACTCAGGGTCTTCGGGAAGCGAGAGCAGGCCGTTCTCACCGTCCCGCACGATCTCGTTGGCGGAAGGAGCGTCGGCGCAGACGACCGGAGCACCGCACGCCATCGCCTCGAGAAGCGTCAGGCCGAACCCCTCGTACCGCGTGGGCGTCACGTAGACGTCCGAGGAGCGGAAGAGGTTCACGAGAGCGTTGTCCTCGAGGCGACCGAGGAACCGGACGTGATCCTGAACGCCCAGCTCCCGGGTCATGGCCTCCACGCGCTCCCGGTCCGCGGTGTTGATACCCGACACCATCAGCAGCGTCGCGTTCGGGAAGCGCTTCACGATGCTCGGCAGAGCCCTGAGCGCCACGTCGTAGCCCTTGCGCGGCGTGAGCTGGGCGACGAAGAGGATCCAGGGTCGCGGCGCATCGAGGGGGGGCGCCACCTCAGGCTCCGCGCCGACAGCGGCAGCGTCGATCCAAAGCGGGACCACCGTTTGCGGCTGTGAGAGACCCATCCGGCGCATCTCCGCGGCTTCGAACCGGGAGCACGGGATGAGATGCGTCGCTGCGCGGAGGGGCCAGTGGATGCGGTAGTTCCGTAGAAGGTCGCGGACGTCGCGAGGCTTCCTGGCTCCGCGAAGGCGACACAAGAGATCACGGCGAGTCCAGACGAGCCGGTCGTAGCGAGGCGCCTCGGCGAGAGGGCGTTCGCGATCCGCAACGAGATACTCGTCGTGGAAAGGGCCGAGCCAGGTGAAGACCGTCGGCACATGGTGGCGCCTCGCCCAGGTCGTGACCTGCGCCGCGAGGATGTTTCTCGGGTGGAAGAGGTGGATGACGTCGGGTCGCGGCCCTTCGTCGAGTGCCGCCGCGAGAGTGCTATTGGGCCAGTAGGCCTGCGGGACCCTCCGCACGGAGACGCCGTCGATCTCCTCTCGGTCCGCCGTCAGGTCGGGGATGCGTGGGTAGAGCATGCCGATGGCTCTCACCGAGTGCCCGCGGCGAGCGAGGTCTCTGGCAATAACCCTCTCGGGCCAATTGCGAAAGGTCCGGGTCACTCCGCCGAGCCCCACTATCAGAACCTTCATCGCGCCCCGCCCGGCGCCAAGGCTGCGCTATAGACGCCTTGCACCCGCGCCGCGACCTTCTCCCAACGAAAGAGGTTCGAGACCCGTTGCCGCCCAGCCGAGCCGTAGGTGGCGCGTGCGGTCTCATCGGCCAGAAGGCGACGCAGAGCCGCTGCGAGGTCCTTGGGATTCCCCGCGGCGAAGCGCTCGCCGGTCTCGCCATGGACGACGACGTCGTCGTAACCGCGCCAGGAAGACGCAAGCACCGGCCGCTCGCAGGCCATGGCTTCGGCCAGAACCATTCCGAACGTCTCGCTCGCGAGGCTCGCGCCGATGACCAGGTCGGCCGCGGCGAAGTAGCGGGGCATGTCGCGGTGGGGGATCGTTCCCGTGAAGAGGACGACGTCGCCCAGACCCAGAGCCGTGGCCTGGTCCTCCAGGCGCTCACGCGTCTCCCCGTCGCCGACCAGCACCAATCGGGCCGAGAGATCGCGAAGAGCCGCGAACGCATCGATCACGTAGGCATGCCCTTTCCAGGGCATGAAGCGCCCCGGCATGAGAACAAGGTAGCGCGCCTCGCCGGCGAGCGCGCGACGCAGATCGGGCTCCCCGGGGCTGGGGCGGAAGTGGTCGGTATCGACGCCGTTGAAGACAATGGTGGCCTCGAGACCGTAGTGGCGGCGCAAAGTGTCGGCGTTGAAGGTGGAGCAGGAAAGGAGCGCCGCGGCGTGGCGCGCCAGCGCGCGATCCCCCGGGAAGAAGCCCTCGCCGTGACCGTGATAAAAGACCGGCACCCCCCTGAGCTTGAGGAGGGGCGCCAGCGGCAGGTCGTAGGGCTTGTGGATGTGTACGAGGTCCGGGCGTCCTACGAGGAAGAGGCCCCGCGGGAGCATCGTCAGCCGCTCGGCGAGCTTGCGGAGCGCCCACGCCCGGCGAAGGGGCCCGATGGCGAAGCGGTCGCGGTCGATATAGCCGGCCGTCTTCACCTCGACCCCGGGGATGTCGCGGAAGACGGGACCGCGGCCGCTCACGATGGTCACGCGTTGTCCGGCCCGGGCCTGTTCCCGCGCAAGGTCCCAGACGAAGGTTTCGACGCCTCCCTCCTTGGTGGTGGTCGTCAGGTTGTAGTGGACGATGTGCAAGAGCCGTCAGGCCTCGGCGCCGCGCCCCGAAGACCTCGCAGTCGTCGCGGCCAGCTCGAGGATCCGCGCCGCTCGGGCGGCATAGGTGTGGGGCTGCACGGCCTTGCGTCCAGCCTCTTCTCTCTTCCCGCGCTCGGGATCCGCCAAGGCGTTCTGCATCGCGCGCGCCATGTCGGCGACGTCCCCGCGGCGGAAGTAGTACCCCACGTGGGTGGGGAGGATCTCCTGAAGGGCGGGGATATCGGGGAGGACGACCGCTCGACCCACGGCGAGGTACTCGAAGAGCTTGAGCGGAGACGCTGTGACGTCGGTGACGGTGTCTGGAATGACGAGGACGTCGGCTGCCTGGAGGTAAGGGAGCACTTCCGATTGGGGAAGCTGGCTCACCCAGAGCAATGAGTCCTCAAGCGGGAGACGGGCAGCCACGGTCTCGAGATCGGCGATCTCCTTGGGACGTCCGCCCACCAGGGCGAGACGCGCCGCGGGGAAGGTCTGGCGGACTCGGGAGAAGGCTTCGAGAAGGCGATCGAGGCCGCGATAGGAGAAGGTCATCCCTGCGTAGACGACAAACGGAACATCGGCGGCGAGGCCGATGCGCTCACGTGCGACGCGGCGGTCGCCGGGGACCATGCGCTCCTCGTCGAAGGCATCGGGGATCACGGCCACGTCCTCAGGTCTTCGCCAACCGGTGGTGTCCAGCAGACGGCGAAAGTCCTCGGTCAGGGAGACGACGGCGGCGCTCTTGGTCAAAGCGCTTCTATCGAGACGATCGAGGATCGGCTGGACCCACCGCTCTTTCGCTCGGGATGGATTGCGGCTCTCCAGGTCGTGGGCTTCGTAGATCACCGGAACCGAGAGGAGCGGCCCCCAGAGAGCCGCCCACCAGCCGGCGCAGACCACCTCTCGCACGTAGACGACGCCGATCCGCCGCCCGCGGAGCCATTCCCAGAGAACGGCCGAAGCCGTCATCCCCGCGAACAGGGAGCGCTCGATGTAGTACCAGAGGGTCGTCCGGTAAAGGCGAGAGAGCTTGCCGACGGCGGGTCTCGGCAGATGGCGCGCCCCAACCTCGCCGAAGCGCGAGGGCTGGCGGAGCCACCGCGGTACGAGAGCGAAGGTCGAGGGAGCGAGGCGCCGCAGCTCCCGCAGGGTGGCGTAGGTCTGGATGGCGTTGGCCGATTCGAGGGTGAGACTCGTCGGACAGGCGACGTAGCAGACTCGCGGCATATCCGACACCCGCATAGTGTGTCGCAGTCCAGCGGGCGGCCGATAATCCGCCAGGAGGCCTCCCGCGGGTACCCCGTTCCGCTGTCGGTCTGCCCTACTCGCCCTTCGCCGCGCCGATGACGCCGCAGGCGAGACGGCCGCCGGCGTTGCCCGTCGGCTGCGTCTTCAGGTCGTCGGCGCCCGCGTGGACGATGACGCCCCGTCCGAGGATTGAGTTGGCCCCGTCGAAGGCGGCCCTGCTGTCGATGTACTCGAGGTCCGCCACGCCCTCGGCGTTCGCCTCGATGTTCCCAAGGTCGCCCGTGTGTCGCTGGCGATCGCCCGGCGCGCCGTGGGATTCGCTCGACGGGTTGAAGTGTCCCCCCGCCGACGCGCCATCCGCCGCGGAGCAGTCGCCGAATTCGTGGATGTGGAAGCCGTGCTTGCCAGGCGTGAGGCCGGTCACGTGCACGTTCACCTTCACGCCTCCTTCGGCCTTGGAAAACGTGGCCTTCCCTTCTACGGAGTTGCCCTGGGTGGCGTGGAGAACGGCCACTGCCTTCGTGGGAGCTGCGGCGAAGACGACTGCGGCGGACGCTGCGGTGAGGACGGCAATGGATGCGGTCAGTCTCATGAACGATTCCTCCTCGAAAGAGCCGATGGGAGACGATGCGGGGTCTCGGTGAGATCCGCTCCGATCACGGTCGGATTTTCCCCTGGCGGAACCAGAAGACCCACGGCGCAGGCCGGCAGCGCCACCTTCCAAGCCTCCATCATACGTGGGTCCGGGGCCAGGAGTGCCAGGGGCCCACTCCCGGCGCGCAAGCAAGCCTCGACGACAGCCGCGGCCGCGTCCATCGTGGCGTTCCCCAGGGAGAGAATCATCGGTCGCGCTGTCCGCGCCGTGCGTTCGAGGAGCGCGGTCGGAAAGACGTCGCCGTCCGCGACACGCAAACCCGGAACGTCCATGGACACGAGGAGCGACAGGTCCTCCTCGTCCGCCGGCGCCCCGAGCGGCGTGAGGCCGATGTGCCCCGCGTGGCCGAGGACACACTTGAAGTCTCGCGACGAGAGCGTTCCTCTCTCGAGAACGATCGCGTGGGCTCCCGAGGCGCCCGCCGTCTCGACGAGCTTGTAGCCCAGCTGAAGATCCCCGGTGTGGGCGACCCCTGCGTCGGCGATGCGGTAGGGAGGCTCACCAGGGCCGATCCGGCGGCCGTCCAAACTGATCAATCGAGCATGTCCTCGCGGATCGTCTCGTCGGCTTGGATCGGCCTCGCGGCGCGCCGTCCGATAACGCGGTGGGACTCGCGCGGGGAGAAGCCCGCGTCAAAGCGAGGGTCGGTCCTCTTGAAGGCTAGCATTGCGGCGGTGAGGACCTCGCCCCGCGGAATGAGGCCTCCTGCCACGATCGAGCGGGCGACGGCACGATGGTAGCGGACGGAGCCCTCCGTGGCCGTGGGCAGCCCGTCTCCCGAGGCCCGTTCCGCCTGCCGCAACAACTCCACCATGCGGTAGAAATCCTCGGGCGAGAGCGACGACTGGTAGTCGAACCCCTTCTCCCGACGGTCGAGGGTGAAGTGCTTCTCGACCAGGTCGGCGCCGTGGGCGGCGGCGAGCGCCGGCGCCACCAGGGCGAAGGCACTTCCTCCGTCGGTGTGGTCGAGGAAGCCGACGGGGACACGGTAGCGCTCCTTCCAGTCGCCGATGTCGTGGAAGCGGATCTCCTCCACCGCCGTCGGGAACGTCTCGAGGCCGTGGAGCAAACCCACTGGCGCGCCGCCCACGAGGTCCAAGGCCGCAGTCACGGCGTCCGAGGGAACGCCTCCCGTCGCGAAGAGGACGGGCCGCCCGAGCGACCCCACGGCGCGAATCAGATCGGGGTTTTCCATATCGGTGGTGTGGACCTGTAGAGCATCGACGCCGCATTCGGCGGCCACATCGAGCGACGGCGGGTCGAAGGCCTCGACCACGACCGCCAACCCCGACGCTTTCGCCGCTGCCAGAACCCGCCGCCAGTCCTTCGCCGAGACCTCCAACTGCTCGAGGTCCTTGCGCCCGGGATGGCGGCGCACCGCCAGAAGGTCGACCCGAAAAACCTGGAAGGCGATGCCGTCGGCCCCCATCTTGAAGGCGGCGTCCAGCATTCGGAGGGCCGTCTCGGCCGAGCCGCCGTGGGCCGAGGCCACGCCCGCGAGGACGAAGCATGGCGACCCGGCGCCGATCTGGCGCGCGCCCAGGCTCAGGGTGGTCGGCCGCATCGTGTAAACCTATCACGCCCCCCTGGCGCTCGGATCTCCGCGAAGGCTAAGCTTCCGTGTCATGCAGGTGCGCGTGGGCACGAGCGGCTACAGCTACAAGCCCTGGAAAGGGACTTTCTATCCCAAGGACCTTCCCGACGCCGGGATGTTGAGTTACTACGCGCGGCAGCTTCCGACCGTCGAGATCAACAACACCTTCTACCGGATGCCGACGAAGACCGTCCTGGCCCGATGGGCGGAGGAAGTGCCCGAGGACTTCTGCTTCGCCCTCAAGGCTCCGCAGAAGATCACCCACCAGCGGCGTCTTTCTGCGGCCGCGGCTCCTGATCTCTCCTACCTCCTGGAGACGGCGTCGACCCTGGGCTCCCGCCTCGGTGCGCTGCTCTTCCAGCTCCCGCCCTTCCTCAAGAAGGACGCGAGCCGCCTCGGCGACTTCCTGGCGCTGCTGCCGGCCGGAGTCAAAGCCGCGTTCGAGTTTCGCCACGCATCCTGGTTCGACGACGAGATCTACGCCACGCTGCGCGAGGGCGGCGCCACTCTCTGCTCGGCCGACACCGACGAGTCGGGGGACGCCGGAGCGCCCATCGTTCCGACAGCCTCGTGGGGATACGTCCGGCTCCGCCGCGCGGACTACGGTGACGTGGACCTCACGGCGTGGGCGAGCCGGATCCGCGCCCAGCCGTGGGAGCAGGTCTTCGTCTTCTTCAAGCACGAGGACGCCGGCCAGGGGCCTGCCCTCGCGGCTCGCTTCATCGATCAACTCGGGGACGTCGCCGTCTCTAGTCGGTGATGTTCTTCGCCAGGCGCGCCAGGGCCCGCGCGAGATCAGGCGACGACCGCAGCACGGGGCTCAGCGGATCGGTCCCTTTTCGCGCGAGGCGATCAGGAACGGTCTTGATCGTGAAGCGCCCTGCGTCGAGTCGCGTGGTCACCTCGCTCCACTCGAGGGGGGTCGAAACGAGCGCCTTGGGGACAGGTCGAGCCGACAGTGGCCCCGCGAGGAGCTTGCCGTGGCCGTTCTGCAGGAAGTCCACGTAGACCCTGCCGCCCCGCTGGCTCGGCGTGCGGATGGTCGTCGCGATCTGTGGAAGGCGTTCGCACACGACGCGGGCCATCAGCTCCCCGAGGGTCTTGCACTGTTCGAACGTGCACTGGCCCCCAAGGGGGACCAGCACATGGAGTCCCGTCGAGCCGCTGGTCTTGATGAAGGACGGGACCTCCATCTCTTCCGTGAGGGCTCGAAGCGCGCGGGCGATCTTCACGACGTGGGCAAACGGGGCTCCTTTGGGATCCAGGTCCAAGACACACCAGTCCGGCGTCGCGAGGCTTCCCACGCGGCTCGCCCAGATATGGAGGGGGATCGTCCCCAGGTTGATGATGTAGAGGAGGGTCGAGACGTCGTCGCAGACGAAGTAGTCGATCTCGCGCTGGGCGTGCTCGCTCCACATCCGCTCCGTCCGCACCCAGCCGGGGACGAAGCCGGGGGCGTCCTTTTGGAAGAAGTTCTTCCCCGTGATCCCGTCGGGATAGCGGGTGAGAACCAACGGGCGATCTCGCAGATAGGGAAGGAGCCACGGAGAGACCGCTTGGTAGAACTCGATCAGGTCTCCCTTGGTGTACCCCTCTTCGGGCCAGAAGACCTTGCTCAAGTTGCTGAAGGGCACCTTCCGCTCGGTCTTCTCGTCACTCGGAGCCGGATCGGCCGCAGGAGGCGCGCCCCCCTCGGAGTCCCCTTCGTTCCCTTCCGCGACGCACTCATCCGGCGGCTTGTCGTCACGCAGCCGCAGAAAGACGGGCTGTCGCAGTAGTCCCTCTGCGGTTCGCTCCTTGTAGCGGACCTCTGCGACGAAATGAGGCTTCACCCAGACGTGTCCCTTGTCCTTCGGAACGTTTCCCTCGCAGGGCGGTGTCGGGCGCCCGAAGGGAGCCAGCGCCTTCGGAATCGCATCCAGGTCCCCTTCGCTGAAGCCGCTGCCGACGCGACCGACGTAGACGAGCTTTCCGTGGATGTAGGCCGCGACGTGCAAGGCTCCGAAGCCCGCGCGGGCTGCGGCCGGCGGACTCAACCCCACGACGACGAAGTCGTCGGTGCGATCGGCCCGGACCTTGAGCCAGTGAGGAGACCGGCCGGCGCGATAAGGGGCGTCCGCGCGCTTCGCCACCATCCCCTCGAGGCGCATCTCGCCGACGCTCTCGTAGAAACCTTCCCCCTGGGTCTCGACGTGATCGCAGAACTTCAGCGGTCCCGCCCGGGGAATGACTTGGCGCAAGAGGCGCTTCCGCTCGAGGAGGGGGAGCGGCCGCAGATCGAAGTCCTCGAACGCGAGGAGGTCGAAGACAAAGTAGCTCGCCGCCAGCTCGATCGAGGCGCGGTTGATGTCGGTGGTTCGTTGCAGGAGGGCCCTTCTCTGCAGTCGCTGGAAGCTCGGTCGCGCGTCTGCGCCGAGGACCACAACCTCTCCGTCGAGAACGAGACCCGCGAAGGGAAGCCCTGACACCGCCCGAGCGATCTCGGGGAAGATGGCCGTCGCGTCGGATCCGCGGCGATAGAGGAGAAGCGGGCGATCCGCGGGCCGCGCGGCAAGAACGCGGAAGCCGTCGTACTTCAGCTCGAAAATCCATCCCTCGCCGCCGAAAGGCTTCTCGCGCGCCTCGGCGAGCATGAGGCCGACCTTCCGGGGATCGACGGTTCGACGCGGGGCCCCCAGGCGAACGAGTTCCGTCCCAAGCTCCTGCGCCCTTGCGGCGCCCCCGCTGACCTCCTCGAGGGTCAGCCCCGAGTAGATGGATTCGGGCGTCAGAGCGGCCGCACCCTTGGCTCCCGACCAGGCATCGGGTTTCTTGATGAGAAGCCATTCCTTCTCACTCTTGTCACCCTTTCCCTTGGTTCGAAAGAGATGCCAGAGTCCACGGAGCTTGTAGCCGCGCAGCTCGAAGAGGAGCTTCCCCTGACGCATCCCCTCCTCGGGGTCTTCGAGGGGAATCCAGAGTCCGCGGTCCCAGACGATGACGCTTCCCGCGCCATAGTTTCCTTCGGGGATGATTCCCTCGAAGTCCGCATACTCGACGGGATGGTCCTCGACCCAAACCGCCAGGCGCCTCTCGGCTGGATCGGTGGACGGTCCTTTCGGGACCGCCCACGACACGAGGACGCCCCCTAACTCCAGGCGGAAGTCGTAGTGAAGACGGCGCGCAGCGTGCTTCTGAACGCAGAAGAGATGGGGCCGCGCCCAGTTCGAGGAGGTGGGCTCGCGCGGCGCCGCTCCCATCGGCTCGGGGGTCCGCTCCCCCGACCGCTTGGCTCGATACTTACCGAGGTGATCGGCCATTCCGCGCGAGAATCCTCTTGACGATCGCTTCGCCGTGAAAGCGGCCGTTCTCGATGAAGATTCGGCTCGTCTCGCGGCCCGAGACCAAGGCGCCGGCGATGAAGAGGCCTGGGACGTTGGTCTCGAAGGTCTCGGGATCGTGGGCCGGCTGGAGCGTCGCCTCATCAATGCGCACGCCGGCCTGCTGGAGCAAGCTCACGTCGGGCGTGTATCCCGTCATCAAGAGCACCGCGTCGGCCTGAATCTCCTCGAGAACACCCGCCGTCTCGACGACGACCACTTCCCGGCGGATCTCGACGACGCGGCTGCCAAAGCGAGCGGCGATGCCCCCTTCTTGAATGCGGTTGTCGATGTCGGGCTTGATCCAGTACTTGATGGAGCGGCCCAGTTCGGGTCTCCGGTGCACGAGGGTGACGGTTGCGCCCGCGCGGTGCAGTTCCAGAGCCGCGATCGCGGCTGAGTTCTTCCCGCCCACGACCACGACGCGCTTGCGGTAGTAGGGATGCGGCTCGTCGTAGTAGTGGAAGACATGGGGGAGATCCTCGCCCGGGATTCCCAGACGATTCGGGTGATCGTAGTAACCCGTGGCGACGGTCACGTTGCGGGCGCCGTGGACCCGTTCCCCCTGCGTCGATCGCGTTGTCACGCGGAAGGTCCCGTTCTGGGGAGAAATGGACAGCACTGCCTCGCCGAGGGCGATGCGAAGCGCGAAAGTATCGGTCACGCGACGGTAGTATCGGAGCGCCTCCCATTGCGTCGGCTTCTCGTACGGCGTGACGAAGGGGAGGCCTCCGATCTCCAGAAGCTCGGGTGTCGTGAAGAACACCATGTTGCGTGGGAAGTGGAAGATCGAGTTGACGAGGACTCCCTTCTCGAGGACCTCGTGGTCGAGACCCGCTTGGCATGCGGCGATGGCGGTCGCGAGACCCGAGGGCCCGGCCCCCACCACGACCAGGTCTCTCACAGATCCTCTCGGGTGACGCCTTCGATGGTCACCGCGAAGTCTTTCCCAAAAGCGCGCGAAGGCGTTTGAAAGCCGACAGGCGTGGCACCGTGGAGCGCGCTCTCGACGCTCGCAACGGCCGCGCGCGCCGTGAACGTGTACCCCTCCGGTGTCCGCATACGCGACAGGACGCGTTGGCCTTGATCGTCGTCGGCTTCTCCCCAGAGCAGGCAAAACCCGCGGGCTCGTTCCTCGGCCGTCGGTCCAGGAGGCCCGGACCGCACGCGACGTTTTAGGTACGACTGGATGGGCGCGGTCGCGAGCCACGGGAGGAAGGGACGTGCGAGGCGGAGCCCCCAGCGCAGCGTGCGCGGCGCCGCCATGTAGACCTCGATGTCGGGAATGCCCGTGCTGTGGAAGGCCGTCGACACGTCGCCCCACGGGATCGTCACCGCCTTCCGTGGTCCACGGCCGAAGTCGATCTCCCGTGTCTTCCAGCCCGCGGGGACCGGCGTGAGAACGCCGCCCCGGCGCACAAGGCCGCCGCGGTGGATGTTCTCGATCATTGTCGTCGCGGTTCCCCGCGACACACCCCCGAAGGGAGCAAAGGCGAGAGCAAGCCGTCGCGCCGACGGCAGGCGCGCCTTCAGGTGAGCCGCGAGACAATCGGATGGGACCACGTCGAAGCCAACACCTGGCAGGAGCAGGATCCCCCCCGCTCCGGCCTCGGCATCCCGCGCCGCAAGGGTCTCAAAGACCGCGACTTCGCCGGTGATATCGAGGTAGTGGGTCCCCGTTCGCAGGCAGGCATCGACCATCGGTCGCGACGTGCGAGAGAAAGGTCCCGCGCAATGGACGACGGCCCCCACGTCTCGGAGAGCGGCCTCGCCTGCGGCTCCGTCGTCGAGGGAGAAGACCCTGGCTTCGAGACCGAGATTGCGAGCCAGCTCATTGACGGCATCGCCGCGTCCACCCAGGAGCGGGCGATGGCCGCGCTCCACCGCGCGCCGGGCGACCAGCTCGCCGGTGTAGCCGTTGGCACCGTAGATCAAGAAGCGCTTCGAATTCACTTATCGCCTCGCTGCTCAGAGACTACTTCATGCCGCCCCTGTCCGAAAGCCACTAGATGCTGTGCTACCGCGCAAGGGGCACCCAATCGATTGTGTCTCAAAGTGCTGATATCAAAAGACTTGCATAGGCATGATATTCTTACGGGCATGGCGGCGCGGCCCCTCGGTTCCGGCACGGTCTCGTTCGGGATGGTTTCCATCCCGGTCAAGCTCTTTTCTGCGTCTGAATCGAAGTCGGCGGTCTCCTTCAACCTCCTCCACGGCAAGTGCGGATCGCGCCTGAAGCAGCACTACATCTGCCCCAAGGACGACGAGACGGTGACTCGGGACCAAATGGTGAAGGGATACGAGTTCGCGAAAGACCAGTACGTTACTTTCACTGCGGACGAGCTGAAGGCGATGGAGGAAGAGGCGGAGCGCGCCATCGAGATCACCGAGTTCGTTCCCGCGGAACAGGTGGACCCGATCTACTTCGACGGAGCCTACTACCTCGGGCCCGACAAGGGGGGAGACAAGGCGTATCACCTCCTCGTCGAGGCCATGCGTCAGACGGGCCGATCGGCTCTCGCGAAGTGGGCGGCGCGAGGCAAGCAGTACCTCGTCCTCATTCGTCCGGTGAAAGGGGGCCTGGTGATGCAGCAGCTCCTCTACGCCGACGAGGTTCGCGCCATCTCCGAGGTCCCCTTGGGTGACGCCGAGGTGAAGGAGGGCGAGCTGAAGCTGGCGGTTCAGCTCGTGAACCAGATCGCTGCCGACGAGTTCCGCCCCGAGCAGTACGAGGACGACGTGCGGAAGCGCGTGCAGGCGGCGATCCAGCGCAAGATCGAAGGGCAAGAGGTCACGGCTTCGGCAGAGCCTCCCAAGGCGCACATCATCGACCTGATGGAGGCTCTGAAGGCGAGCCTCGCCAAGAAGGCCGAAGCGCAGAAGCCCGTGGCGATGGCTTCAGCGGAGGCCGACTCCCGCCGTCCGGCCCGCCGCGCTCCGCGTCCAGCCTCCCGCGGCAGGATCTCCAAGGCATAATCGTCCCCGATGAGGGGATACAGCGTCCGGGACGTCTCTCAGATGCTCGGCCTCTCGGCCTCGCGTGTGCGTGGCTACGTCCGCGCGGGGTTCCTGCGCCCTGCGCGCGGACCTCGTGGTGCCCACCGATTCTCCTTCCAGGATCTTCTCGTCCTCAGAACCGCCCAGGGTCTTCTCGACGCTCGGATTCCGCAGAGAAGAGTGAAGTCAGCACTTCGCAAGCTCCGCGATCAGCTCCCCGAGGGGCGGCCGCTCACCGGTGTCCGTATCACCGCCGACGGAGATCGGATCCTCGTCCGGGACGGCGAGTCCGTGTGGCAACCTGAATCCGGGCAGGTGCTTCTCGATTTCGGCGTGGCCGAGATCGTCGATCGCGTCACGCCGGTGGTTCTGGGATCCTCACCGACAACAGTTCCAACACCGGAGCGGCCTTCTGTGAGCGCGGACGACTGGTACGAAACGGCGTGTGATCTCGAAGACGCCGCGCCGGATCAGGCGCGCGAGGCCTACCGCCGCGCCCTCGAAATCGACCCGACCCACGCAGCCTCTCTCGTGAACCTCGGGCGACTCCTCCAGGCCGCAGGGGCGCCGGGGGTCGCCGAGGCTCATTACAGACGCGCGCTTGAGGTCTCTCCGGAGGACGACACGGCGGCCTTCAACTTGGGCGTCGTCCTCGAAGACATGGGGCGCGCCAAAGAGGCTCTCGAAGCGTACGAACGCGCCGTATCCCTCGACCCTTCCTCCGTCGACGCTCACTACAACGCGGCCCTTCTCTACGAACACTTGGGACGGAACGCGGAAGCCTTGGGGCATCTCAAGGCGTACCGGCGGCTCCTCAGGAATCCAAGATAGGGAAGCCACACTCGCGCAATAGTCGGGCGGCCTCCTGATGGACGGCTTGGACCATAACGAGTTCGAGGCACTCGGGCATAGAAGGTCGGAGACACTCCGCGGGCGGTTTGCGGACGAGATTGCAGGGGGAGCACCAGAGGTCCGCTCGAATGACGACATGGCGTGAGCCCCGTCTTCCGTCGCCGCCGGAGAAGTAGCGGACCGGGTCCGTCGGGCCAAAGACGCTCACCGAAGGAGTGTCGACCGCGCAGGCCATGTGCATGGGCCCCGTGTCCGACGAGAGAAATAGATCGAGGGCTTCGATCACCGCCATCGTCTCCCGGACGCCAAGTCGGCCCGTCATGTCGACGGGTGGTACCTGAAGCGTCTGAGCCAGTGCCTCGGCGAGGGGCTTGTCTGCAATCGACCCCGTCACGACGATCGTCGCTCCAAACTCTCGCTGCAAGAGCACCGCGACATCGGCCCAGCGCGCGATATCCCACTGCTTCACGGGTCGGCCCCCGCTCGGGTGCAGGCCCACGAGCGGACGTCGTGAGGGCCCAAGCGCCGCGCGGAAGCGACGTGCGAAATCTCGGTCGTCGGCGGTCAGGGGGTCGACCGTGATGCGGCCGATCTCGGGTCCGAGTACCGTCTCCACGGCCCGCCGATTCTGCTCGATCCACGAGACCGTCTCGTCGAGGGGAATCACGTGGGTGAGGAGCCACGCGCCGCCCGTGTTGGCGTAGCCCGCGCGGATCCGCGCCCCCGCGAGCCAGAGGAGCATCGACGCGCGCACGTCCCCCTGTAAGTCCAGCGCGAGGTCGATCGTGCTTGCGCGAAGGGCTCTGGCTCTGCGGGCGAGGCCAACGGCGCCTTCCGCGCCCTCAGCGCCGCGCCCCGCCCAGGGAGCGCTCCAGACCAGGATCTCATCGACCGGTGCATGGCTGACCACGGCCGCGCTCCAGGCTCCGACGGCGAGTCGGATTCGGGCGTTCGGGAGCGCTGCCCGGAGCTGGTACAGGGCGGGCAGCGACATGATGACGTCCCCGATACGGTCGAGGCGCAGGACCAGAACCTCGCGGATGGCCGACGGATCGACCACCGGCGGGTTTCCGAGACCCAGGGCGCGACCCGCGCCGAAGAGGAGACGTCCAGGAACGTCGAGGGCGCCCAGGAGCAGGCGCTCCCGGAGATCGTACACGCGGCTTCCCGTTCCTTTAACGGGCGTCCAGCGCTGCCGCTTCGGCATAGCATTTCTCGAACGCCTGCGCCGCCGCGTCCCACGTCAGCTCGCGGATGGCGCGCGTGCGTGCTTCCTCGCCCAGACGACGGCGCGTCCCGGGTTCCGCAGCCAGTCGGCGAAGGGCCGTGCTCAGGGCGTCGACGTCCTTCTCCGGGACGAGGAGGCCGTTGGACCCATCGTCCACCACATCCGGAATTCCCGCCACCCGGCTCGCCACCACCGCCCGCCCCGCTGCCAGCGCCTCGAGAAGCGCGTTCGGCAGACCATCGACGTTCCCCGCTGCATCCACGACCGATGGCACGACGACGATGTCCGCGGCGGCGACGGCGGCCGCCATGGCCCCGCGGTCCTGGCTGCCTGCGAAAGATACGGGCGCTCCGATTTCCCGTGCCCGGGCCGTGAGAGACGGCCGCAGGTCACCATCTCCAGCGATCACCACGTGGACCCCGGGAACGCGCGCCGCCGCGTCGATCAAATAGCGGAATCCCTTCTTCTCGACCATTCGACCGAAGGCCAGCACGAAGACGTCCCCCGGCGGCACCCCGAGATCCACTCGCAACCGGTCATTGTGCGCCCTCGGAGCAAAAGCCGAAGCATCGACCCCGTAGGGGACAGTGCGGCTGCGCTCGGGGACGGCCCCGAGGGCCAGTGCCCGCCGGAGCAAGTCGCCGCTGCACGCCGTGACCGCCCCCGCTGAAGCGAAGGCCCGTCGCGTCAGGTTTCGCGCGACGGCGACCCGCTCTGCAATAAACACATCACTGCCGTGGAGGCTGACGACGAAGGGAACGCCCTGGCCGCGAACGATGTCCGTGATCATCGCGGCGTTCGGCACCACCCAGTGTGCGTGGACGACGTCGTACCGCTTCGCCACGAGGTGCCCGGAGACGGCCTTTCGCAGAGCCATGGCCACGAGCGGTGCGAGCAAGTACATCTTCCGTCGAACGCGGACGTCGGCCTCCAGGCTCTGGGCGTACCCCCACAGGCTCCAGCCCGCCGCAGGAGCGTAGCGGTACGGGAAGAAGCGCACGGGCTCGCCCTCGCCGCGCCGAAGGTCGGGATGCTCGGGAAGGACGATGTCCACCTCGTGGCCGCGGGCGGCGATTCCGCGGGCGATCGATTCGATGAAAGGCGCCGTCACGTCGCCGGGGAACTTGGGGTAGGAGGACGTCACCATGAGGATCCTCATGGCGCGATCCGGATGCGATGGACCATCACCCCCAGGTCGCGCACGTCGGAGGAGCCGGGAAGGAGGTTGACCGGTCGCCAGGCGGCCACGTCGAGACGCAGAACCGGGGGTCCCGGCGGGAGCGGGCTTGGAAGGCGCACGCTGTACTCCGCCCATTCGGGGCCGGCAACGAAGGAACCGATGGATTGGCCTGAGAGTGACGCTGCCACGAGGGGAGCCTTCGCCGTCTCGGGGCGCTTTCCCGCCGAGACCGAGAGCACCACCGTTGCTCCAGGCTTTGCGCCGGGTATGTAGACCGACGCGCACGATCCGGTCCACCGGTAGGTGAGGTCGCCGCCGCCCTCTTTGTCGAAGAAGCCCGAGACCTGAAAGTCGTCGGAGGCGCCGATCACAACCTCCGGGAGGGGAGGGACCTGGAGGTCCTCCGGCGGGACGACGCGAGAAACCGTGAAGCGAAGGGATCTCCCTTCGGGCCTTTCCGGGGCCCGTCCGTAGGTGCGTTCCCACTCGACCGTGCCGAAGAAGTAGTCCGCCACGTGTTGCAGGAAAATCCCGCACAGGTCAGTCCGATACGTGTGGACAAAGTAGATGTTGCGATAGCGCGAACGCCACGCCCCGATCAGGTGCTGGAGCCGTTCCGGGTCGGGGTTGAATCGGGCCAGCTCCACGATCTTGACGCCGTGAATCGCCCAAAGGGGCAGCGAGAGAAGGTGGACGCTTTGGATCTGCTCGAAGATCACGATGTCGTCGGGACCGAAACGCCGCGCGACGTCATCCACGAAGCGCACGGAGCCGCGCCAGTCCACGTGACGCGCAACCGGGACGGTCTGTCGCAAGAAGGAGATAGCCAGGAAAAGGGAAAGGGCCCCCGCAGCCACCTTTCCCGTCAGTCCGCGGGCAGCGAGGCGTATCAGCGCAAGTGCGACGAAGGCCAGGAGAAAAGGAAGGATGACGGGCACGAAACGCCGCAGCGCGAAGAAGTAGTCGGCGTAGACGCGGATCTTGTAGAAGTAGAAGCCCGAGAAGGTGAGGACCAGAAGGACGGGGAACAGATAGCGCGATCGCCAATCACGGATCGCCATGAGCAGACCGAGCACGCCCGCGGCGAGACCTACGGGTGTCACGAACCAGCCGAGGCGGAAGAACGCCGCGGCATCGTGGGCCGCAAGCCGGCGAAAGCCGAGGGCGAGTAGCCAGCCTGTGTGGGCCAGTGCATCGCCCTTGTTGTTCCCGTCACCGCCAGCCCAGGCCGAGAGCCAAGGGCGCAGGAAATAGGCGTAGACGGACAGTGTCGCGATCAAGGCGATGGCGGCTTTCTGTACCGAGTGCCCGTGAGCTTCCAACGCCCGGACGAGGCGCGGCCCCAACCGACCGGCCGCAACCACGGCACCCGCGCTCACGAGCGTTGCGAGAAGCCAGACTGCCGTCGGCTGCTTCCAGTAGGGGCGTGTCGCGATGTCCAGGAGGTACTTCCGCGACCAGAAGGCAGCGTGAACACCGGCATGGGCCACAAGGAGGCCGTAGGGAACAAGGAGCGCGGCCGCCGAGCGCCAAGGGAGATCGGCGTGAGCCCGGCGAACGAGGAAATAGAGGCCCAGGGGGACGATGATCAGGATGCTGTCGATCCTCACCAGGAGAGAGAGTCCGAGGGCTCCACCCGCGAGAAGACCGAAGAGGGCGCCGTCGTCCTCCCGCTCCCAATGGGAGAACGCGAGGAGTCCCAGGAAGATCAGGAATTGTGAAACGGGCTCGGAGACCGGATAGCGGGCGAACCAGACCTGGATGACGTTGAGAGAAAGAAGGCCGGCGCCAAGGAATGACGGAACGGGCCCCAGGATCCGGCGAAACGCGAAGAACACACCGAGGGTTCCGAGGACGCCGAATATCGTCGGCGTCGCCAAGGCACCCTTGGCGCCCATCGCCTGGAAGAGGTAAGCGCCGAAAGCGGGGAAGAGGTGAAAGAACTCGGGGAAGACCCGGGCCGTGTCGGGTCGTTCGAGGGGGAAGCCCATGAAGCGTCCCCATGAGAAATCAGGGTTCCCGGGATGGCGGTAGAAGAGTTCCATGTCTTCCTTCGGGATCGACTGCACCACCGGGTCAACGTACACGATCCCACCGGTGCGGGCGATGAGACCCATGGCTGCAACGTACGTACCGGGATCTCGCCCGCCCACGAGGTACTCGCTGGGGCGAGCTTGAAAAGCCAGAGCGGCCAGCAAGATCGCTGTCGCCGGGAGAACCTCGGTCCACCGTCGTGGGAGCGATAGGGGCCACGAGAGGCGACGGCGCCACAGGAGCCCCACGATCCCACTGCCGAGAGCGAGGAAGGCGGCTGCGGCCAGAAGAGAGAAGCGTCCCGCCTCGGCGAGGGCGAGGGCCAACCAGGCCGAGGTGGCCACACTCACCGAAACGACGAGGTAGAGGGCTTCGTCGGTCGGCAGCCGCTCACGATAGCGCCGGCCGAGGAGCGCCACGAAGACGGAGCCCGGGACGAAGAAGAGGACGATGCCTGCGACCGCCGCAGGAAGCGCCGGTACCAAGTTCACGCCCGGAGCGATCGCAGAACCTCCGAGACGGCCGTCGTTACGGCTTCGATCTGAACGTCGGTCAGTTCGGGGTAGAGGGGAAGGGAGAGGATCTCCCGCGAAGCCTTCTCGACGACAGGCAGATCGCCCAGCTTCCCTCCCAGCGGCGCGAAGGCCGGCTGGAGGTGGAGCGGGATCGGATAGTGAATGAGGGTACCGACGCCTTTCTCCTTGAGAGCCGCCATCAGAGCGTCGCGCTTCTCATGGCGCACCACGAAGAGGTGGCGGACGGCTCGCGCATAGGGCTGTTCCCGCGGCAGACCGAGGCCTCTGCCTTCTAGAGCCGTCAGGTACTTCTCCGCTATGGCCCGCCGCCTTTCCGTCCACGCGGGGAGGTGCCGCAGCTTCGTGCGGAGGATCGCGGCCTGAAGCTCGTCGAGGCGGCTGTTAACGCCCGAGACCTCGTGGCGGTAGCGGTCGCTCTGGCCGCCGTTTCTCAACTGGCGCAGCCGGACCGCGAGGCCGGCGTCGTTCGTGAGAATGGCGCCGCCGTCGCCGAAGGCACCGAGGTTCTTCGTGGGATAGAAGGAGAGCGAGCCCGCCACTCCCACAGAGCCGACGGGACGCCCCTTGTAGGACGCCCCGTGGGCCTGGCAGGCGTCTTCGACCAATGGGATCGCGCGGCGTCGGGCGATGTCGAGGAGAGGGTCCAGGTCGGCAGGGTGGCCGTAGAGGTGCACGGGAAGAAGCGCCTTCGTCCGCGCCGTGCAGGCCCGCTCGACGGCTTCGGGAGAAACGTTCAGGGTCTCGGGATCGAGATCCGCGAAGACGGGCCGAGCGCCGGCACGGTGGACGGCGAGCGCCGTGAAGGCCGCTGAAAGAGGGGATGTGACGACCTCGTCTCCGTGCCCGACTCCCAGGGCCTCGAGGATCAGTTGGATCGCCTCGGTGCCGTTGGCGACGCCGACAGCGTCGCTGGTGCCGAGAGCCGCGGCCAACTCGCGTTCGAAGGCCTCTCCCTCGGGGCCCAGCACGAACCATCCCGAGTCGAGAACCCGCGCCACCGCCGCATCGATCTCGCCGCGGAGTGCGGCCACGTGAGCCTTGAAGTCGACGAACGGCACTCCGCTCACAAGTAGCGCTCCTTGTAGCGGCCGTAATAGTCGAGGGTCCGCGACAGCCCTTCCTGAAGCGCGATGGCGGGCCGCCACCCGAGGGTTTCCCGGATCTTCGTCGCGTCGGAGTAGAAATCGCCGATGTCGATCCGCTTCCGCTCGGGCGGGAACGGGACGACCGTGTACGAGCCGCGTCCCACGATGGCGATCATGCGCTCGGCCAGGTGCAAGAGGGAGACCGGCTCCGACCCTCCGAGGTTGAACACTTGACCGTCGGCTTTTTCACTGGCTCCTGCGCGTAGAAAGGCGTCGACCACGTCGTCGACGTAATCGAAGTCGCGCCGCTGCGTGCCGTCGCCGAAGATCTGGATCTCCTCGCCAAGGGTCGCATTGCGGATGAACCAGCCGATGAACCCCTGGCGACTGTGGCGGATGAGCTGGCGCGGTCCGTAGCTGTTGGTGAGGCGCAGGGAACTCGCGCGGATGCCGTAAACCGAGTGATAGACGAGGTGGTAGAGCTCGCCAGAGATCTTGTTGATGCCGTTGACGTCGGTGGGCTGAAGCGGATGGCTCTCGTCGGCCGGGAGGTGCTGGGGCTTGCCGTAGATCTGGCGCGTCCCCGCGTAGACGATCTTGATCTCGGGGTTGTTCTTGCGAACGGCCTCGAGGATCCAGAGTTGGCTCCGGCAGTTGATCTCGAGGTCGGTGAAAGGGTCGGTCATTGAGTCGATGTGGCTGACTTGTCCCGCCAGGTTGAAGAGAACGTCCTGCCCGCGGACCAGGTACTCCATGGCATGGCCCCGTACGTCCGCGATGTTGATGCGGACCCGATCCTCGTAGCCGTCGAGGTTGAACAGGTTTCCGCCGTAGTCGGGGAGGAGGCTGTCGACCGCCAGCACGTGGGCCCCCAGATCGGCGAGCGTGCGGCAGAGGTTCGAGCCGATGAAGCCGAGGCCGCCGGTCACGAGGACCTTGCGCCCACGGTAGAACTCCCGGTGGTCCATCAAGGTGCCTTGCCCTCAGGCGGCAACAGGTGCTCCTTGCGCACGACCAGGTCGAACCAGAGACGCGCCAGATCCACGAGGGTCCGGCCCACCCGTGGGAGGTTGAAGAACTGGCTCTTTCCGTACGAGCGATGGAAGTGGTGGACCGGCACTTCCGCGATGCGGAAGCCGTGGTCCTGGACCTTCTTCATGAGCTCGACGCAGATCACCCCCGACGAGCGCGTGAGGACCACCTTGCCAAAGACGTCGCGTCGCATGAGACGGAAGTCGCAGTCCACGTCCCGGAGACGCAGGCCGAAGGCGGTCCTCACGAACCAGTGATAGACGCGCCCGATGAAGATACGGTGGAGGGGGTCCGAGCGCCAGATCTTGTAGCCGTTGACGAAGTCGATGTCCGAAGAAAAGGCGTCCCAGAGTTTCGACAGCTCCCTCGGATCGTACTGGGCGTCCCCGTCGGTGTAAAAGACCAGATCCTTTGACGCCGTCTCGAAGCCCGTTCGGAGAGCGCCTCCGTACCCGCGGTTCTTGGCGTGGTGCACCACCTTGAGCCACGAGAAATGGCGCGCCATCTCGTCCAGAAGAGCCCCCGTGTGGTCGGGGCTTCCGTCGTCCACCACGATCACCTCGTAATCGTCGGTCAAATTCCGCGCCGTCATGTGAGCCACGATCGCCAGGCTCGCGATGGTGCCAGCGTCGTTGTAGGCGGGGAAGAAGATCGAGAGGCTGGGCATGGTTTCTGGCGCCCCACGCGGTCGCGCGGGCAAAGCCGGACCGTAACACGCGCCGTCTTTCAGGGTCAAATGCGGGCGAAGGCCAGGAGAGCCGCGCCGCAGGCCGCCAGGAGCGCTCCCGCTACGAGGCCGCGCGCGCGGTGCAATAGCTCCACGCGGTGGATTCCCGCGGGGAGGATGACGCCCATGCGGGCGTGCTCGACTCGGAGTAGCGACGCCGGGCGGCCGTCGAGGCGGGCCGACCACCCCTGCTCCCATGTCTCTGCCACGACGAGGAGACCGGGTCCCTCGGCCCGCGCGTCGAGACGGCCCGCCCCGCGCTCCACGACCTCGGCGCGCGACGCTCGTGCGCCTTCGGGAACCACGGCACCGCGAGCATCCGAGACTGTCGCGAGGGCCTCGTGGGACAAATCGATCCCGAGAGACGTGGCATCGCGGAGCCCCGAAAGCACGGCATCGTCGTCGGGGAGCAGTCGGAGCCGCTCGACCACGCGCCCGAGCCCCGTGCTCCTCGGAAGCTCGAAGAGCCGCACCGACGGAGTCGCTGCGGCTTCTCGAAAGTGTCCCGAGTCACTCACGAAGGCCGCGGGAAGTCCGAGGGGCGTCGCGCTGCCTGCGACCCTGTCGAAGAGAGCCAACCGGCCGAGGGTGAGGATGCCTGGTCCCGCGACCCGCACGATCCTCAGTCCGTCGACCCTGTACCGGCCAGGGAGGCGCAGCGTCGTGTGATAGCGGTGTCCCGCGAAGCCTCCGCCGGGACCGGGGAAGCTCTCGAGAATGGGTGCCAGGCCATGAGCCACGAGCGGTCGCACGTCCCGTCGGTCGTGAGCCCACTCGGCCGTATCAATGCCGGCGCGGAGCGGAAGCTCGACCTCCTGGCCCGTGGCCAGGCGCACCTGGACGCGCGCCACCGTCTCGCCTTGCGGAATGACGGTGGCATCGGAGAGCGAGGACGCGATGCGCACTTCGGTGGCGGCGACGAGCGGGAGGGGGAAGAAACGCGCCTCACGGGGAGCGATCCGCAGATCCAGGGTGTCGCCGAAGCCAGAGCGATCCGCGGCTGTGGTGAGCGCCGAAGCCGGAACCTGCACCCACCTCACACCGCTCGCTTCGAGTCGTGTCGCGTCGCTGCGGAAGAAGACGCCCGGCAACGTACCCCAGGCGGTCATGCCGTCGTAGAGCGCTCGCCCGCGCACCGACGCCATCGGATCGTAGCCCCCGGCGACCACGCGATCTCGGGTCATCCCGGCGTTGCCGAAAGCCAAGTCCGCGGCTTCGCGGTGTGGCCACTCGCGCACGAGGGTCAGGATCCGCTCGCCTCGCCGCGGAAGGGCGCGGTCGATGGCCTGGCTCGTGGGGGTCCCACGCTCGATTTCGCTGCGCCGCGGAGCGTCGGCCCAGACGCCGCGGCCCTGGGGCTGGAGCAGGAAGGACACCGTCAGCGGAAGGAGCCAGAGCCCCGCCTTCAGCGGATCGGGCGAAGGCGCGAGGGAGAAATACAGGATCAGGGCCAGCGCCAGAACGCCGACGGCGCCGGCCAACGTCTGGGGAAGAGGGCCGAGGGTCGCTGCCGCGACCGAGAGGGCCGCCGCGGAGCAAAGGGCGGCGAAGAGGAAGTAGCCGCGGAGGCGCCGGCCGCGAGCATCGCGTCGCGCTTTCCATTGCGCCGAGAGAGAGAGACCCGCGAGAAGCGCGAGGGTCAAATCGAAGACGAGACCCAAGGCTCCTGGCGCCGCGAGAGGCCCGCGTCCCCACTGGAGGCCAAGGCAGAAAAGAAGCGCCGCTCCCGAAACGAGGAGCGAAGCGTCGGTCACGAGCAGCGGCATAGCGGCGAGAGCCAAGGAGGGCGCGGGGGTGTGGGAGACGTATCGAAGGACCAGGCCCGTGAGGCCCGGAAGGACCGGTTCACCCGTGTGGGCCATGCCCGTAAAGGAACGTCCCGCGTCCCGAACGGCGAGCAGCGTGGGAAGGATCTGAGGCGCCGCCAGGAGGCCTGCGCACAGGATGGCGATGGCCGTCGCGGCGACGCGGAGTCCCGTCCCGTGGCGGGGGAAGAGATGGGCGACCAGCAGGCGCCCGCCGACGAGGGCCAGGCCCGCCCGCGAGGCCTCCGGCGAGCCTGCCAGGAAGAGCAGAGCCAGGCTCGACGCCAGCGCCGCGACACCCCGCCGGTCGTTCCGTTCCACGTGAACCTCTGCGGCGAGGAGCACGAGAGGGAGGAGCGGCGCAGCGACCACCGTGGGCGTATCACCCAGGTGGCCGACCAGGTAGGGACCGAGACCGAAGAAGAGCCCACCCGCGTACGCGCCAATAGGTCCCGCCCCAAGGCGACGCAGCAGGACGAACGCAAGGACGCCGCTGGCGGCCAGCGATGCGAGGACGAGGATCTGGAAAGCGACGAAGGGCGGAAGGCGGGCCAGCACCCACATCGGTGGATAGAGAGCACCCGGGCGATAGGCGGCCAGGAGCGGCGTTCCCGAGAAGAGCGCAGGGTTCCACGACGGCATCTCGCCGGCGGCGTACGACCGCCAGACCGCCGCTCGGAGCGGGTAGTGGAGCGCTTCGCCGTCGCCAGGACCGAGGAGTCGTCCCTCCCACCAGGCCGGGGCCAGGGCCAGCACCGGAAGAATCGCCAGGAGGAGGAGGGCTGGGAGATCGCGCCTCGTCACTTCCGTTCCTGAGTCGACGCTATCTGCTCGGAGATGAGGCCAAAGAGAAGGACGACCACGGCCAGTTGTATGAGGAGGGCTGCGCCCATGGGGATCTTCCCGTGCGCTACGGCGTTCCACATGCCGTAGGTGGCGCCCAACAGAAAGGAGGCCGCGCTCACCGGGAAGAAGATCTTGAGCGGGCTGTAGAGCGTCACGATCTTGAGAATGATCAGGAGAAAGCGTGTGCCGTCTCGCAGAACGCGAATCTTGCTCGTCCCGATCCGCTGTCGCGCCGTGATGGGGACGAAGGCGACGTTCAATCCCGCCTTCAAGAAGGCGAGGCAGGAGGTCGTCGGATAGGAGAAACCGTTGGGAAGGAGATGGAGGATCCCGAGAAGCCGCTCTCGCCGCGCAGCGCGATATCCCGACGTGAGATCCGGGATCGGGCGTCCCGTGAGCCACGATGCCACGCTCTTGAAGACGCTGTTCCCCAGAGCCCGAGTCCACGTCTGGTCCCGCAAAGAGCGCGCGCCGATCACCATGTCGTGGACCCCGATGGGCTCGATGATGGCCGATGCGTCGTCGGGATCATGCTGACCGTCGGCGTCCATGAGCAGAACCACCTCTCCGGTGGCCTCGCGGATTCCCGTCTTGACCGCTGCTCCGTTCCCCTTGTTGTACGGATGCCGCACGACTCGGGCTCCCGCGGACGAGGCGTGTTCGGCGGTCGCGTCGGTCGATCCGTCGTCCACCACCAGCACCTCGCGCCAAGCATGCCGCGCGAGGACCTTCCGTACGACCGCGCCGATCCCTTCCTCTTCGTTGTAAGCGGGGATGACGACCGAAACGTCCCGGGGCTCAGCCACGTTGCCTCGGCTCGCCCAGCTCGGCCTTGCGCACGCGATAGAGAAGGTCCTCGAGGAGCTTGCGGTTGCTCGCGATGAGGTCCGCCATGATTCCCCACTGCAACGTCTGGAAGCCGAGGATGAGCAGCAAGACGGAGAGGATCGCCGACTGGAGGTGCCCCGTGATCCGGCCGTGCCACCAGAACCAGGCGTAGCGGAGCCCGAGCGCCACCCCCGCGGAGAAGAGGGCGGATCCCACCAGGATGAAGACCTTGAAGGGTTCGTACATGGCGTAGATGCGAAGTATCGTGGCTCCGCTCCGCTTCACGTACTCCCACGTCGACCCGAAGAGGCGCGACGGTCGCGTCTCCCGTGTCTCGACGGGGAGGTGGGCCACCGCCAACTTCTTCTTTCCGGCCTGGATGATCGATTCGAGGGTGTACGTGAATTCGCTCACGATGTTGATGCGGAGGGCTGCCTCTCTAGTGAGGGCCCGAAAGCCGCTCGTCGTGTCGGGGACGCTGGTTCCGGAGACCTTGCGGACCACCCAGGAGCCGAGGGTCTGGAGACGCTTCTTCGTCCACGAGAAGTGAGCGACGTCCGTCACGGTTCTGTCCCCGACCACCATGTCCGCCTCTCCCGAAAGGATCGCCGCGATGAGGCGAGGGATCTCGTGACCCGGATACTGATTGTCGGCATCCGTGTTCACGATGACGTCGGCCCCGAGGCGCAGGCTGGCGTCGAGACCCGCCATGAACCCCTGAGCCAGCCCTTTGGTCTGGGTGAAGCGCACGACGTGATCGGCGCCGTGGGCGCGGGCTACCTCGGCGGTCCGGTCCGTGGAGCCGTCGTCAATGATGAGGATCTCCACTGCGTCGATTCCAGGGATCGTGCGCGGAATGGCCCGGAGGGTCTCGGGGAGCGTCTGCTCCTCGTTGAGGCACGGGATCTGGACGATCAGCTTCATCGCTCGTTTGAAAGCATGCTTGCGTTGCAAAGGAACGGTAGCACAGGGGCTTTCAGCGCCGTTAGAAGGCATTTCGGCCGTGCCACAGCCACCGGTCGACGACAGGAAGGACAGAAAGTGCGCGTCACTCCGGAAGGGCTACACGTTGAACCGGAAGTTGATGACGTCACCGTCCCGGACCAGATACTCCTTTCCCTCGAGGCGCAGCGTCCCTTTGTCGCGGCACGCCGCAATGGAACCCGCCGCCACGAGGTCGTCGAAGGCCACGACCTCGGCCCGTATGAAGCCGCGCTCGATGTCGGAATGGATGGCGCCGGCCGCCAACTGCGCCTTGGTTCCCTTGCGAATGGTCCAGGCGCGGCATTCGTCCTCACCCGCCGTGAGAAAGGAGACGAGACCCAGGAGCGCATAGGAAGTGCGGATGACCCGATCGAGGCCTGGTTCCGTCAGGCCCAGATCCTCCATGAAGGCCTGGGCGTCCTCAGGCGCGAGTTCGGACATCTCCGTCTCGATGGTCGCCGAGATGGGGCAGAGGCCGAAGCCAGGCCTGGCCGCAAAGGCCGCGAGGCCGGACGATTCCAAGTACCTGGCGGCATCCCGGATCTGCTCCTCTCCGAGGTTCGCAACCAGCAGAACCGGCTTTTCCGAGAGGAACGCGTAGCTTCGCAACCGTCGGCGGTCTTCGTCGGGAAGATCCAGCTCCCGCAACGGCCGCTCGGCCTCCAGGGCCTCCTTCATTTTCACGAAGACGGCTTTCTCGGCGACGTCGTCGGCCTTGTTCGCCTTCTTGATATTGGCGTCCAGGCGCTCGAGGCGCTTTTCCACGGTCGCGAGGTCGGCGAGGATCAGCTCCAGCTCCAGCATCTTCGCGTCGCGGAGAGGGTCCACTGAGCCGTCGGGGTGGGGGACCACCTCCGACTCGAACGCGCGCACCACATGGACCATCGCGTCTATCCCACGCAAGGCCGGAAGGTCCACGAGGGCGGACCCTTCTCCCTTGGCGACACCCGGGACGTCCACGTACTCGACGGTCGCGTGGGTCTGCTTCTTCGGGTTGTACATCTCGGAAAGGGTCTCGATCCGAGGATCGGGGACGCGTGCAATTCCGAGACGAGCCTCGGGCCTGCCCGAGGGTGGCGCCGCTCCTGCCCCCGTGAGGAGCTGGAAGAGAGTGCTCTTGCCGACCGAGGCGAGTCCGATGATGGCGACCTTCATAAGGGCGTGGATTATAGCCGGCGGCGCCCCCGTGGCGGCCGCTGTAGTAAAATCCCGGTCTTCGACCATGCCCACGACGCTCCTGCTCTCCGCGCTGCTCCTGGCCGCGGCGAGTCCATCACCGCCTCCCTCCCCGACGGCGCCGCCGGCGGTCGGTACCGTTATCCTGTTCCTGATCGACAACTCGGCTTCGCTCCCACCCCTCGATCCCGACGAGAAGCGGGTCGCTGCACTCGAGAAGATGTTCACATTCCTCGAGGGGCAGCCCTACCGGCTCGTTCTCTTCGGCGGCCGTCATGAAATCTTCGTAGACGACGCCTCACGTTACCGGAACAACGGTCAGTGGACCGACTTCTACTTTGCCCTCGACAAGGCCCGGGAGATCGCCGCGACCTACCCGAAGGGAACCCAGTTCCGCATGATTCTCCTGACCGATGCGCTCCTCGACCCCGGTCCCGGGGACTGGGACGACATGAGCGTCCCGAAGGGAGAGGACCTGAAGGCCCACGTCGTCAAGAGGATTCTCGGCCTCCTTCAGGAAATGAAGATCCCCCTGTACGTCATCCTCGTCGGAGACGTCCCCAAGGAGGGGATCGTTCCCGGAGACAAGGAACAATCCCCCGAGCTGGTCCTCCAGATGGTTCGGGTCGCGAACGGCTCGAAGGCGTCGCCCCTCGCCCAGTCTCTCTCGTCGTTCTTCAAGGACGACGGCGTCCTTCTCAAGAAGTTCGTCTTTCGCGTGGCCCCCCACGAGGGGCTCAAGAAAGTGGAGCCCGTGGTGCGTCGCATCATCGCGCCCTCGCGGCCGGCGGTCGAGTTCCAGTTTCTCTCGTACCTCGTTCTGCCCCTCTTTCTCTTTCTCGGCCTGCTCCTTGGAATCCTGGTGAGATCCTTCCCCGGCGCCGGTGACGTCGAGGTCATCGAGTTGTCGCAAGGCGTCCCGGTTCACGTGGCGGCCGACAAGCTCCACAAGCTCGAAGACGGTGGCTGGGGCCCCACGGGGCTTTCTCTCGTGGCCGACCTGAAGGCCGCCGCGGCCACGCTGACCTACCAGACCCCTCCCACCGAGATCACCGGCGTGGGGATTGGCACCGAAGGGCTCGACGGCCAGACGCTGCGACTCCTTCCCCTTGGCCTCGAAGAGCTGCGTCGCGCCCTCGAGGAATACAGCGACGGCGATTCCAAGGAAGAGAAGATCTACGCTCTGAACCTCGACTACATGGCGAAGAACTTCGATGCCCGGGAAGCGGAACGCATCCTCACGATGCCCTCGACCGAGCGCCTCCGGGTTCCAGCCCTCGATTTTCTGCGGGCCAAGGCTCACCTGCTCACGAACGAGCCGCTCCGGCGCAAGCTCACGGAGCCTCGCGTGCAGCTCGTGGGCTACGGCAAGGGGGCGGATCGCAAAGACCTGGCGCCAGGAACCCTCGTCCGCATCGGCCGCTACGGCTTCATCGTCAAAGACGTGAATCGGGGCGGGCGCAAGGACACGCGGGCGATACTCTACTACGATCGGATCCCGTCGCTGCTGGGCCTCAAGACGTTCCTCCCGGGCGCCTTCCAACGCCTCTTTCGCTTCCGCCGAAGCCGCCAGCGGATCGTTTCTTAGGACCTGAGGCGCCTCGTGCAGGCGATTGGAGCGCCGCCCCCCGTCCTCGTCGCCGGCCTCGACGGCCGGAGCCTGCTCCTCGAGACGCCGGTGCTCCGTCGCACCGGGCACGTCGTGGACGAAAAGCCGACGGCGCGAGCGCTCCTCGCAGCCCTGCCCGAGAGCGGCGCGCGCCTCGTCATCCTCGGGAATCGGATTCCCGACATCCCGCTACCCGACACGATCCACCGGATCCGCTCGTCGGTGGCCACGCGCCACGTCTCGATTCTCGTCCTCATTCCCATGGCCGATCCGTCCGAGGTGGATCGGCTCGCTCTCGAAGCGGGTGCCAACGCCGTTCTCCGCCGTCCTCTGGACCAGGGCCGTCTCGACTCCTGGATGGCCAAGCTCTTGTCGGTTCCCCGTCGCGTCGAGACGCGCGTCGCCGTGCAAGGCCAGGTGGTGGGGACTCCGACCGGCGGCGTTTCGGGACACTTCTTCGGCCTCACCCGGAACCTCAGCATCAACGGGATGCTCCTGGCGAGCCCCACCCGGCTCGTGGAGCGCCCCGAGGTGGAGCTGGAGTTCAACCTCCCCGACGGAGGGGCGTTGCTTCGGGCGCTTGGCCGCGTGGTGCGCGACGCTCCCGAGATCAGCTGGCCCTATCTCGGCTACGGCGTCGAGTTTCTATTCGTCCCGCCGGACAGCATCGAGGCCATCGCCGGGCTCGTCGTGGGTCGTCGTCTCGTGACATACGAGGGGACGCCTACGATCCGGTCGACGGTGCGCCGCGAGTTGTGGATCTACGAGATCCTCGAACCGATCCCAAGTCCCGAGGGGTGGCAGTCCGAGATCCGCCGTGCCCCGAGGGAGGAATGGCGCCCTGGCCGCGGCAGCCCCTTCTACGTGGTGGACGGGCGCTCTCGGGAGGAAACCCTGGCCGAGGCGCGCGCCTTCATCCTGCGTTACGGCTAGGCTGATTGCCGAAGGTCTCCGTTCTCCTCCCGGTCAAGGACGCTGAGCCGTTCATCGAGGAGTGTCTCGCCTCCCTCTCGGGACAGCGGCTCGCGGACCACGAGATCATTGCCGTCGACGACGCTTCCACCGACGGGAGCCGTGAAATCCTCGAACGCGCCGCTCGAGCCGACCCGCGGCTCCTCGTGCTCGCCAACCCGGGTCGTGGCCTCGTCGAGGCCTTGAACGCGGCGATCGCCGTCGCATCCGGTCCCTTCGTGGCACGGATGGACGCCGACGACATCGCCCATCCCGACCGCCTCGCGTTCCAAGTGGAGCGCCTCGAGGCCGATCCGTCGATCGACATCCTCGGCTCTCGTGTTCGGTTGTTCGGAGGACCACCGAACGGCAACGCCGGGATGCGGGACTACGTCGCGTGGATGAACTCCCTCGTGGACCACGACGCCATCGTACGGGACCTTTGGGTAGAGTCGCCCCTTGCCCATCCGAGCGTGATGATGCGGGCGGTCGCCCTCAGGGGTCTGGGCGGCTATCGCGCGTTCCACGGCCCGGAGGACTACGACCTCTGGCTCCGAGCCCACGCCGCTGGCCTTTGCTTCGGGAAGTGCCCCGGCGTGCTGCTCGACTGGAGGGACTCCGCCGGCCGCCTGAGCCGCACCGACCCGCGCTATTCCTTGCAGAGCTTCCGCGCGGTGAAGATCGAAGCGCTCCTGCGGAACTTCGTGACCCCCGAACGGCCTCTCGTCGTCTGGGGCGCGGGCCCCATCGGCAAGGCATGGTCTCGCGACCTGGCCGCGGTCGGCCACCCCGTCGCCGCTTTCGTCGAGGTCGACCCGGACAAGATCGGCGGGGCGATCCACGGTGCTCCCGTGCTCCCCGTCGCCCGGGCCGCCTCCGTGGGCATGGCGCTGCATCTTGCCGCGGTGAGTGGGGCCGCGGCCCGGAGGCGAATTCGCATCGCAGCGGGGCGCCTCGGGATCGTCGACGGCCACGACCTTTTTGCGGTGGCCTGAACCGCAGGAGAAGGAGTGCAGGTTGATATACTTCCCACCGATGGCGCAGACTTCGACGCTGCCCCGCCGGCTCTTGATCGTTGCGAACCGCCTGGTGAAGCGATACGGCCGGCCGCGCCACCGCCGCACCGACCCGCTCTCGGACCTCATCCAGACGGTCCTCTCCCAACACACGAGCGACGTCAACAGCGGCCGGGCGTTCCGGTCCCTTCGTGAGACGTTCCCGTCATGGGAGTCGGTGGCGGAGGCGCAGCCGCAGGCCGTGGAGAAGGCCATCCGCGTGGGGGGGCTGGCGCGGACCAAGAGCCGCACCATCGTTCGCGTCCTCGCCGCCGTGAAGCGGCGCGAAGGGCGCTACGACCTCGGGATCCTGCGCCGTCTGGACCCGGCTGCCGCGGCGGAGCGCCTGACGGGCCTTCCCGGAGTCGGGCCGAAGACGCGGGCCTGCGTGCTTCTCTTTGCCTGCGGCCATCCGGCCTTCCCGGTCGACACGCACGTCCACCGGATCGCCCGGCGTCTGGGCGTCGTTCCAGACCGTGCGACCGCCGAGAAGACCCACGCGATCCTGGAGCCCGCGGTGCCGCCCGGGCGCGCCCTGGATCTTCACGTGAACCTCATCCGGCTGGGCCGCGAGGTCTGCCGGCCGCGGGGGCCACGTTGCCCCTGCTGCCCGCTCCGATCGGCCTGCCGGGCCGCGCGGAGGAGCGCTTGACCGCTTTCGCGCTGGCCGTCCTCGTCGTGGTCGCGGCTCCGACGCCGGGGCGTTCCGAAGCGCGGATCGACAAGATGGCCCGCATTCTCGCCCTCGAGGACCAGCGCAGCCTGGGCGGCGGAGAATTGGAGCGCTATCTTCGCGACTCCGATCGTGGTGTCAGGCGTCGCGCGGCGCTCGCGGCGGGGCGGGTGGGGGACGCGGCTCTCGTGCCCACTCTCGTCGACCTGATGAACGACGGCGAGGCGGAGATCCGACAGATGGCCGCTTTCGCCATGGGTCTCATCGGCGACCGTTCCGCGGTCGAGCGCCTGGTCCCATCGCTGAAAGACAGCGACGCCACCGTCCGCGCCCGCGCCGCCGAGGCTCTCGGGCACATCGGAGATCCACGCGCGGCGGCCGACGTCGCCCGCATGGTCGAGAGCGCCATTCCCAAGAACGCACCCCTCGTGACGGTTCGGGGCGACGACCCGGGAAGCTCCTCGGACCCGTGGCTGGAACTGCGGCTCGGCCTCTTCGCGCTTGCCAGGATCAAGGACGTGAAGACCGCCGAGTCGGTGCTGATGTCGGGCGGCAAGCCGCGCTTCGATTGGTGGGCCGCCACGTGGACGGCGATGCGTCTCGAGACGCCGACCTTCCGGCCGCTCCTGATCTCGGCTGCCGCGTCTTCCGATCCCTTGTCACGGGCCTTCGCCGCGCGCGGCCTGGGCGCGCTCAAGGAGCCGGCGTCCATCGACATCCTCGCCGCGCTCTCCCGAGACCCCGAGGAATCGGTGGCGGTGAGCGCTGTCCGGGCCCTGGGCGTCGTCGGCGACGCGAAGGGGCTTCCCGCGGTAGCCGCGGCTCTCGGGGGCAACAGCGTCACCTTGAAGTGGGAAGCACTCCAGGCGCTCGCGCTGCTTCCGCCCGACCGGACACTCCGTGGTCGCGTCGTCCCGTTCGTGGGTCACGATCGCCCGTGGATGCGCGCCGCTGGTCTTCGCGCCCTGGCGCGGATCGATCGCGACGAGTTCTCGCTGGTCCTCTCGGGGCTCGATCCGGACCCCGATTGGTCCGTCCGCGCGGCGCTCGCGACGGCCCTCGGCGATGCCGGCACGGAGATCTCGATCGGGATCCTGTTCTCGATGCTCAAGGATGAAGACCCGCGCGTCCTGTCCGTCGTCTTGGAAGCCATGCGCAAGGCCCGGGGCGCCGATGCCGCCGACACGCTGAAGCGCCATCTCGACCACGCCGACTTCGCCGTTCGGTCGGCCGCCGCGGAGGGCCTTGCCGAACTGAAGACCACGGGACTGAGCGCCGCTCTCGCCGCGTCCTACAAGCGCGCTCTGGGGGACCGTGAGATCGACGCGCGGGCCGCGCTCATCGGGGCTCTGGCGGTGCAGAAGGACGACGCGGCGAAGCTCGCGCTGCGCAACGCAGCCGAGGCCGATCCGTCCCGCGTCGTGCGCGAGCGCGCGGGGGCTGCCCTCAAGACCCTCGGAGAGACGCCTCCGCCGATCGGTCCCGAGGTCACCGACCGCGCCCCCCTCGACTACCGCCAGGCGATGGCGCCCTACGAGCCCACGCCCGGAGCTCCCCTCTACACGCCCCGCGCGTTTATCCAGACGAAGGTCGGACGCATCGAGATCCACCTCGACATCGTGGAGTCGCCTGTCACGTCCGAGAGCTTCATGAGCCTCGCGCGTCGCGGATTCTTCGACGGCCTCACGTTCCACCGGGTCGTGCCCGGTTTTGTGATCCAAGGGGGCGACCCGCGTGGAGACGGGAATGGAGGCCCCGGCTACACGCTGCGCTGCGAGATCGGCGAGCGCCCGTACGGCCGCGGCGCGGTGGGGATGGCGCTCTCGGGAAAGGACACCGGCGGAAGCCAGTTCTTCATCACCCTCGTGCCCACACCGCACCTCGACGGCGGCCACGCCATCTTTGGCCACGTGGCCAACGGGATGGACGTAGTGGATCGGATCCGCCCCGGCGACGTCATCGAGAGCGTCGAGATCTGGGACGGCCGCTGAGCTTTCGACTCCTTGGGCTGACCTGAGGTCGAGATCCCGGCTCAGAAACGGAGAACGACAGCCGTGAAAGGAATAAGGGGGTGATCGCTCACCCCCTTTTCTTCGTGGCCGACCGAGGTGGCCTACTTCTTCTTGGCTGCCTTCTTCTTGGGAGCCGCCTTCTTGGCTTTCTTCATCGCCATCGCCTTCAATCCCCCCTCTCTACGCGCGGAGTGATCTGGCGGCGACTGGCGCCGTCAGCTCACGAATAAAACAGGGAGGGTGATCGGTCCACCCCCCCTTCTTGCCCGGGGCGCTTACTTCTTCTTCTTCGCTGCCTTCTTCGCAGCCTTCTTCTTCGCGGCCATTCTTGAGATCCCCCCTTTCGGTCCAGAAATGGACATAGAACGGGCCCCTTGCCCACATCTCGGTTGCTAAGGGGCTTGACATACTAGGGGTAGCGTAGGGATCGGATTCCACCTTGTCAAGCCTTTTTTCCGTGGTCGAGCGCGCCATGCTTCAGAGTCCGTGGGGCTTAGGTTGTGGAAGCATCGAGCGAGGCCGAGAAAACCCGCGCTGGGAGCGGTCTAAAGCCGTGTCATGATGCGGAAATACCTGCTGGCAAACGCCTTTTCGGCCTACGCTCCATCAGCCAGGCGAATGCCCTCTCACGGTTGTTTTTAGAATACTAGTTAGCATATCAAGCGTACGCTCGCGTCGGCCGAAGGCCGAGCCGCACGCTTCAGGATCGACGCAGCCCGTCGGCCGCTCGTGTCCGCAGAGTCCCGCGACCGAAGGGGTGATCGAATACATCTTTGTATAGTCGGGCGGCCGCCGCGCGGTCCCCCAGTGCCTCGAGAGCCTCGGCTTGGATGAGCCGTGCTTCCGCCGGCACCCACGGCGGAGCGAGGCTCCTTTCGGTCTCGGCTTGCCGCGCCGAGCGCAGAGCCGCCTCGGCGCGGCCGTGGCGCAGATCGTCGCCGGCCAACGCGACCGCCGCCTCGCGGCACTGCGGCCAAGAGAGGAGCGCAGCGCGGTAGGACACGAGAGAGGCGTCCTCGCGGCCAGCCTCACGCAGGCGACGCGCTTCCCCGAGATGTCTCGCCGCGTCGACGTCCGCCTTGGACAGGGGTGTCGACAAGGCCTGCTCGGCTCCCCGCCGCATCTCGCGCCTCGGGGACCTCGCGGCCACTTTGTAGTGAGCTTCGGCCGAGTCCCGCCGCCCCGAAAGCTCGAGGGCCCGGCCGAGGAGAAGGTGCGCGCGCGACGCGAGGTCCGTGTCTTCCGGTCGACCGTCGGACGCGCGGCGCAACGTTTCCTGGGCTTCTTCGAGGCGGAGGTCGAGGAGAAGCGACTCCCCAAGGGAAAGACGAGCCATAGCGGCCACGACGGGTGAGTAGTTGGGGTGACCCGCGTCGGACGCCGCCAGGATTTCTCGCGCCGTGGCGGCGCTCTCGGCGTAGAGGCCCAGGCGATCACGCCTGTGCTCGGCGAGCTGGAGGGCCCAAAGAGGAGACTCGGGATAGCGCCCCCGCAAGGAGGAGATCGCCGCGTCGGCTTGGTCGGGTTCGTCTTCGTAGAAGGCGAAGATCTGGTAGAGCTGCCACTCCACTTCGCTGCGATGGAAGAGCGAGCCTTCCCGGGCCTCGGCGATCCACCCGAGTCCGCGCCGACGGTCTCCGCCCGGCATCCCGAGGAGGAAACGGAGGAGCTTGGCGCCGCGGGGAAGGACGTCCACGTAGTAGTCGTAGAGACCGAGGCCGAAGAGGACGTCCCTGTTTCCCGGATCCGCGGCGCGCGCCGCGAGAAGGTCTGTCCTCATTCGGGCGGCGGCTCGAGCGGCGGCCCTCGCCTCGGCCCGGAAGAGATGGAGGCGGCTCCTGACTCCGTGGGCCGCGCCTCTAGCGACCAGGGCCCGAACGTCGGACGGGTCCTTCCTGAGGCGCTCGTCCGCAAGGGCGATCGCGTGGTCGACCAGGCGATGAAAGTCCGCGTCGAGCGCATGGCTGTCCGGCCGCTGCTCGATCTTCCAGCACAGGGCGAGCGCTTCGAGATAGGCCCCCATCGGGTCATCGGGCGCTGCCTGGCGAAGGGTCGCGAGACGAAGGAGCGCCGTGTCGGTGGAGCCCTCGTAGAGAAGATCGAGGGCGGCGCGATAGGCGTCGTCGGCGGGGGACGACAAGAGCGCGGCGGCCAGGAGGAAGGCCGCGGCCGTCACGGACGGAAGTCGGTCCTGAGTCGGTCGCGCTCCAGCCGTCGCGCGAGACCGAGATCCACCAGACGATCGAGGAGGGCGTCGTAGGGGAGGCCCGTCGCCGCCCAGAGCTTCGGAAACATGCTGATCGACGTAAAGCCGGGGATCGTGTTGATCTCGTTCACGAGGACTTCTCCCGTGGCTCGATCGAGGAAGAAATCGACCCGGGCGTATCCGCTCGCGTCCACGGCGCGGAACGCGCGGACCGCGAGTTCTCGGAGACGGGACGTCGTGCCGGCGTCCAAGGGCGCCGGGATTCGAAGCTCCGTGCGGCTCTCCGGCGAGTACTTCGAGTCGTAGTCGTAGAACTCCCGGTCGGGCAGGATCTCGCCGGGAAGCGAGGCTTCGGGCGCGTCGTTGCCGAGCACCGATACTTCGATCTCACGGGCGTCGATGGCCGCCTCGAGGACCGCCTTTCGATCGTACGAGAGGGCCAGATCGATGGCCGCGGAAAGGTCGGCGGCACGTTTCACCTTCGACACCGCGACGCTCGAGCCCAGGTTCGCAGGCTTGACGAAGAGCGGAAGACCGAGGGCTCCGACGGCCGACTGCTCGGCAACCGAGTCACGCCCCCGGAGCACGCGGTAGGCGCCTTGCGGCACGCCGGCCTCGGCAAAGAGGGCCTTCATCATCTCCTTGTCCATCGCCGCCGCGGAAGCCGCGACGCCTGATCCCACGTAAGGCACGGCGGCCAACTCCAGGAGGCCCTGCACCGTTCCGTCCTCGCCGAAGGTCCCGTGGAGGACGGGGAAGTAGAGGTCCGGTTCGGCCGCCGGCGATGCATCGGACAGATGGCGAAGGCGGCCGCGATCCTCCGGGGCTGGCGTCAGAAAGACCGGCGTCCCTCCCGACGGCTCAGGCTCGGCGCCCTCCTGCAGCAGCCACCGGCCGCCCTTCTCCAGCAGCACCGGAAGCACCCGGTGCCGGGTCGCGAGGCCCGCGGCCACGGAGACCGCCGACCGGACACTCACCTCGTGCTCGCCGGAGCGACCGCCGAAGAGCAGCGCGACGGTCTTTCTGGGCGCCATCGGGAGGGAAGACTATACTCCGCCGGTGTTCTCGTTTGGCGTGATCGCGACGTCGGGAGGCGCCCGCGCCGGCCTCCTGACGACGCCCCACGGGGAGATCGAGACCCCCGTCTTCATGCCGGTCGGCACCGCCGCCGCCGTGAAAGCCGTCACGCAACGCGACCTTCTCGACATCGACGCCCGCATCGTCCTGGCCAACACCTACCACCTGATGTTGCGTCCCGGAGACGCCCTGATCGCGAGCCTGGGAGGGCTTCACGGCTTCACGGGCTGGGACCGTCCGTTCCTCACGGACAGCGGCGGATACCAGGTCTTCAGCCTCGCAGGGCTCCGCCGTCTCGAGGAAGAAGGCGTAACTTTCCAAAGCCACATCGACGGCTCGTCCCACCTCCTCTCGCCCGAACGTTCCATCGAAGTCCAGATGAACCTTGGAGCCGACATCATCATGGCGTTCGACGAGTGCCCTCCCTCCACGGCTCCGCGCGAGGCCGTCCTCGCTGCCAGCGACCGCACCACTCGGTGGGCCCAAAGGAGCCGTGACACCCACCGCCGTAACGACCAATGGCTCTTCGCCATCATCCAGGGGGGCGTTCTACGGGACGTGCGTGAAAAGAGTGCGGCCGAGCTCGTGGCCATGGACTTCTCCGGCTACGCGATCGGGGGCCTGGCGGTGGGGGAGGAAAAGCCCGAGCGGGAAGCGATCCTCGACCACGTCGAGCCCTTTCTTCCCCGTGGCAAGCCCCGCTATCTGATGGGGGTCGGTACGCCCGAAGACATCGTCGAGGCGGTCGCCAGGGGGATCGACATGTTCGATTGCGTCCTCCCGACGCGGAACGGCCGCAACGGACAGCTCTTCACCCGCCGGGGCCGGCTGTCGATCCGTAACGCCCGCTACCGCGACGATCCCCGCCCCGTCGACCCGGACTGCTCCTGCTACACCTGCCGCACCGCGAGTCGTGCCTACCTGCGGCACCTCCACATGGCGGGGGAGATCTCGGCGGCGGCGCTCTTGACGATCCACAACCTGGCTCACTACCTTGACACCCTGCGGAGGATGAGGCAAAGTATCCTTTTGGGCCGTTTCGAGGAGTTCCGTACGGAGATGCGTCGCTCCCTCGCGGCTTCGGCCGCCGAGGGCGAGGGCTCCTGAGGGCCACTTCTCGGTTCGTTGCGGCCTCGTACGGACCCCCCCAAGCGAGCTTTCTATGGTCGAGCCACGCATGATCCTGGCCCTCGCGGGTCCACAGCCCGGCGGTGATTCGAGCCCCTTCTCCAGCCTCATCCTCATGGGGCTCATCTTCGGCATCTTCTACTTCGTGCTCATCCTTCCCATGAGGAGCAAGCAGAAAAAGGTCGAGGAACAAGTGAAGGGCATGAAGGCAGGCGACAAGGTCATCATCAACCCGGGGATCTTCGGAGTCATCGTCGGCGTCGAGGACGATGCCTTCCAGGTCCGCATCGACGACAAGACCCGGATCAAGGTCCTGAAGAGCGCCATCGCCAGCCTCCAGGCCTCTCCCGACTCGGAGAAGAAGTAGGATGCCTCCAGCACTCCAAAGCCCCTTCGTCCTCTGGTTCGTCCTCACCGCCGCCGTCGCGGGGTCGGCCTACGCCTTCCTTCGCCGGGAGCTCAGGGTCCGGGCGACGCTCTACGCCTCGTTCCTCATCGCCTGCGCCGTCGCAGTCTGGCCTCCTTACGACATGGCGGGGCAGGCCGGGAGAATCCGCCTCGGCCTCGACCTGAAGGGCGGGATCCACTTGATCCTCCAGGTCATGACCGACGACGCGCTGAACGCGACCATCGACGACGCCGTCCAGACCGCCCGCGACCAGGCGACCCGCAAGGGGATCGTCTTCGCAGGCGCCCAGCGCGAGAGCACGACCTCCTTCTCGATGGACGGCGTCGAACCGGCGCGGGTGAAGGACGCGCAGGACATCCTGCACGATTTCTTCCGTGAAGGCTGGGACATTCGGCAGCCTGCGGAAGGCCGGTTCCTCGTCAAGATGACCGATACCTTCGTGCGCCAGATCAAGGAGCGCACGGTCAAGGAGGAGATCCGGACGCTCGAGCGCCGCGTCAACGAGCTGGGCGTCGCCGAGCCGGTCATCGCCGAGCACGGCAGCAGCGGAGACCAGATCCTCATTCAGCTCCCGGGGGTCACCGACGTCGAGCAGGCCAAGAGCGTCATCAAGCGCACGGCCCAGCTCGCGCTCAAGATCGTCGAGGACTCGGCGTCGTCACAGGAGTCGCTCCTCCAGAGCTTCCAGGGGAAGGTCCCCGACAGCATGGAGGTGGTGCAGGGGCAGGGTGAGACCGCGGGCCAGCCGGTCTTCTATCTCGTCCGGCGCGAGGCGATCATCACGGGTCGCGATTTGAAGAACGCCCGGGCCGGCATCGACCAGAACAACCGGCCCGACGTGCAGTTCACGCTGAACCCGGCGGGCGCCGAAAAGTTCAAACGGGAGACGGGGCGCAACGTCGGTCGTCGCCTCGCCATCGTCCTGGACGGGCGCGTGGAGTCGGCGCCGCAGATCAACTCGCAGATCGGCGCCGACGGCGTGATCCAGGGCAACTTCACGGCACAACAGGTCGACGAGCTTTCGAAGGTGCTCCGGGCCGGAGCACTGCCGGCCACGCTGCGATACCTTCAGGAGCTGACGGTCGGCGCCTCCCTCGGGAGGGACTCGATCCGCTCGGGGCTCGTGGCTGCCATAGCGGGGATGTTGTTCATCGCGGTATTCATGCTCGTCTACTATCGCTTCTCCGGCCTGAACGCCATCATCGCGCTCTCCGCGAACCTCCTGATCCTTCTAGGCGCCATGGCCTATTTCGGCGCGACGCTCACCCTCCCGGGGATCGCCGGCGTCATCCTCACGATCGGCGTGGGCGTCGACACCAACGTCCTCATCTTCGAGCGCATTCGCGAGGAGCTGCGCAACGGCAAGACGGTGAAGGCGGCGGTCACCAACGGCTTCGACCGCGTCTGGATTACCATCCTCGACACCCACGCGACGGCCTTGATCGCAGCGGCCTTCCTCTTCCAGTTCGGGACGGGCCCGATCAAGGGCTTCGCCGTGACCCTGGTCTGGGGGCTCATCGCCAACGTCTTCGCCTCTTTCTTCGTGAGCAAATTCCTCTTCGAGTGGGTCCTGGGCAAGCGCCAGGTCAACACTCTCAGCATCTAGGGGCCGACATGGAGATCCTCAAGAACCCCAACTACGACTTCCTCGGCAAGACGAAGATATTCGTCACCCTGAGCATCCTCTTCATCGCCACAGGCATCGCGACGATGGCCGCGCGGGGCGTGCGCCGAGGCGTCGAGTTCTCCGGCGGGACCCAGATGATCGTGAAGTTCACGAGCACCCCCGACATCGATCACGTGCGCAAGGCCGTGGACAAGGAAGCCACAGGGGCCGTGATCCAGACGTACGGCGAGGCCGACAAGAATCAGGTCCTGATCCGTGTGGCGGAGGTCAGCGAGGCGGACCTCTCGGCCCAGGCCAAGCGGGTCTTGCAGACTCTCGCCACCGAGTATTCCGAGAACAGGGTGACGGAGTCCAGCACCGAGATCGTCGGGCCGATCGTCGGCCAGGACCTCACCCGCAAGGCGATCCAGCTCACCTGCTTTGGGCTTTTTTTCCAGCTCCTTTACATCTGGTTCCGCTTCCGGGGCTTCATCTGGGGGATGGCGGCCTCTCTTGCCGCCCTCCACGACGTCCTCATCTGCGTCGGTTTTCTCGCCCTCTTCAACTACGAGATCACGCTCAACGTGATCGCGGCGCTCCTGACCCTCGTCGGGTACAGCGTCAACGACACCATCGTCATCTTCGACCGCGCCCGGGAGAACCTCCGCCAGCGTCGGAAGGAGCCTCTGGTCAAGGTGTTGAACGACTCCGTCAACCAGACGTTGACGCGGACCCTCATCTCCAATGGGACGACGCTCCTCTCGGTCCTGGGTCTCTACCTCTTCGGTGGCGAAGTGCTGCGGTCGTTCGGGTTTACGATGGTGATCGGCATCCTGGTCGGGACCTACTCCACGATCTTCATCGCGACGCCGCTCGTGGTCTGGTGGGAGGGACGGAGCGGAGCGGCGCCCTCGGCCGCCAAGGCCGCTCTCTAGCCGCTCGGCGCGAGCGGCTTGGCCTGGTCTTTGCTTTAGACGTCGCGGGGGACGCCGCTGCGGCCTCCGATGGACCCTGGTGTGGACACTTGGCGTCTCAAACCAGGGGGACAGCGAGTGGTAACATGGCAACGATGGCCGGCCAGCTCTTTCCACCACCTTCGCCCGGAAGCCCGCCCACCGATGACGGCATGGACGAGCCTATCTTCAAGAGCCTGGTCGTCAGCAACCCTCGTAAGGTCAAGAATTGGTTCGGCCTCGGATCCCTCGTGGGCCACCTGGCCATCGTCAGCGCCCTGATCCTCGTTCCGATCCTCTGGCCGCCACCCTCTCCCGACCAGCCCGACTACATCCGAGCCCTCATCTACAACCCGCCGCCCCCACCACCGCCGCCGCTACCGAAGGGCTCCGCCCTTGTCGAGAAGCCGAAGCCGTCGCAGCCCGTGACACCCGACCCGCACCCCACGAAGCCGGAGTTCACCGCCCCTGTCGAGACGCCGAAGGAGACGCCCCTGAAGCCTGAGGCGCGCCTCCCCGAATCGGAGCAGGCCGGGAGCCCGCACGGCAGCGACTTCGGTGTCGCCGAAGGCATGGAGGAGGGCGTCGAGGGCGGCGTCATCGGCGGCGTCCCCGGCGGAGTGCTGGGCGGCGTCTTGGGCGGAACCGGTGACGGCCCGGTCATGGACTACGACCAGCCGCCGAAGCCCATCAAGATCACGAAGCCTCAATATCCGCAGGAGGCCTTCGTCAAGAAGATCGAAGGCACGGTCGTCATCGAGATCCTCATCGATGCCAACGGGCGGGTCTACCCCCGTCGCATCCTCACGTCGATCCCGGCCCTGGACGCAGCCGCCGTGGCAACGGTCAGGCAGTGGGTCTTTTCTCCCGCGATCAAGAAGGGTCGCCCGGTGGCCACCGTGGCCCACGCCCCTGTCGGCTTCCGCATCTTCTAGGCCGAGGGAACCGGGGCCGGGGGGTGGTGTCCAAATCTCGTCAGGAAAGGGCGGATTCGCCACCGCTGGCGCGGCCTTGACACCCTGACGAGCCGGGGATTAGAATCCCGGCCTTCGCCCCAGGACGAAGGAAAACCCGGGAAAGCGAGGCGTGTGATGGTAGAGCGCAGGCTCTTTGAAGATCTTATTGACTCCGACAAAGTCAAGCACAAGACCAACCAATCGCTGACGCTCCCGGTGTCCCTCGGGATCCACGCGGTCATCCTCGTCCTCGTGGTCGTCGTTCCGCTCCTCACGTCCGAGGAGATGCCTGAGCCGACGGCCGCGGTGAGGGCCTTCTTTGTCGAGCCGGCGCCGCCGCCGCCGCCGCCGCCGCCTCCCCCGCCCCCGGCGCCCAAGTCGGCGATCCAGCCGAAGGTGCAACCCAAGATGACGGAGGAGCCGCGTTTCGTGGCCCCCATCGAGGTTCCGGATCAGGTGAGGCCAGACCAGGGGCTGGACCTCGGGGTCGAAGGGGGCGTTCCCGGCGGTGTCGAGGGCGGTGTCCCCGGCGGCGTTGTCGGAGGCGTGGTCGGTGGGTTGCCCGATGCACCCCCGCCACCTCAGGCCGTCCGTGTCGGCGGACAGATCAAAGAGCCCAAGAAGCTCAAGAACGTCGCTCCGGAATACCCCGACATCGCCAAGCAGGCGCGGGTCCAGGGCGTGGTGATCCTCGAATGCACCATCAGCCCCCAGGGCAAGGTGACCGACGTGAAGGTCCTGCGGGGGATTCCGCTGCTGGACGCCGCCGCCACCGATGCCGTCAAGCAGTGGGTCTATACCCCGACTCTTCTCAACGGCGTGCCAGTGCCGGTCATCATGACGGTCACGGTGAACTTCAAACTCGCTTAGGGGCCTAGGGCCACTCGATATCAACAGTCCAGGAGGACCCGCATGCAGTTCAATCTGGTCGATATGTTCAAGAACATGGGGGGCGTCGCCATCGCCGTCGTCATCGTCCTCGCCATCATGTCGGTCTACTCGATCGGCGTCATGATCGAGCGCTTCTGGACCTTCAAGCATGCGACGGACCAGTCGCGGAAGTATGCCCCCGAGGTGGCCCGCTATCTGAAGCAGGGGAAAATCAAGGAGGCCATCGATGCTTCCCACGGTGTGGGGGTCAAGTACTCGCACCTCGCCAAGGTTCTCGTCGTGGGCCTCCAGGAGTGGCAGTATCAGCAGGAAGCCGGGGAAGTGGACCGCGACAAGGAGAGCGCCGTTGACGCCGCCAAGAGAGCCATCCAGCGCGCCACCGCGGTGAACCTGGCTGACCTGAAGCGGGGCCTCTCGGGGCTCGCGACGATCGGCTCCACCGCGCCTTTCGTCGGCCTCTTCGGCACGACCTTCGGTATCATCAACGCCTTCTCGGGAATGGCTCTCACGGGATCGGGCGGCATCGCGGCCATCTCGGCCGGTATCGCCGAGGCCCTCATCACGACCGCCTTTGGCCTCTTCGTGGCCGTCCCGGCCGTCTGGGCCTACAACTATCTGAACGGCAAGGTCGAGGGCTTCAACGTCGAGATGGACAACTCCAGCTCCGAGCTCCTAGACTACTTCATCAAGAAATCTGCGTAGGACAGTACCGGACCCCGAGGAGATCTTCCGATGTCAATGGCAGTGGGCAAAAAGGGCGGCGCCATGGCGGACATCAACGTCACGCCTATGGCCGACATCATGATCGTGCTTCTGATCATCTTCATGGTGATCACGCCGATGCTCCAGAAGGGTGTCGACGTCAAGCTCCCGGCGGCGGCGAACAGCAAGGAGCGGAAGGACGAGCCCAAGAGCATCACCGTGGCGATCCGGAAGGACGCCGTCGTCTACCTGGGCTCGGCCAAGCTCGAGAACAAGGCGGAGCTCGTTCCCAAGCTCAAAGAACGCCTCGAGGATGTCCCCGAAGGGGCGAAGATGATCTTCCTGAAGGCCGACCGTGAGCTGGCCTACTCCGAGGTGATGAAGGTGATGGACCTTTGTCGCGAGGCCGGGGTCGAGGAAGTGGCCTTGATCGCCGACAAGCGGGTCCAGAGCTGACCATGGCCAACGCGAACGCCCGGCGACCCGGTAAGCACCGGAGGTGGGCTGTCCACTCCCACGAGGCCACCCAGCCGATCCACGGTGAGGTGAAGTCCGACATCAACATCACGCCCCTCATCGACGTGATGCTGGTGCTCTTGATCATCTTCATGGTGGTCACCCCCATCGCCCAGCGCGGTGTGGACATCGCCCTGCCTCAGCCGCCGCCCCCGAACTCTCCTCAGACGCCTGACATCAACTCGGTCGTATTGGCGATCGACGAGTCGCCCAGCGGCCCCGTGATCAGCGTCAACAAGACGCCGGTGGCCACGTCCGAGGAGTTGGGGCAGCGCCTCAAGGATATTTATCAGGCCAAGTCCGACAAGACGATCTTCGTTCGCGCCTCGGGGAAGATCCCCTACGGCAAGGTGGTCGAGGCGATGGACATCGCCAAGGGAGCCGGCGTCGAGCGGATCGGCATCGTCTCCGAGAAGATGATCGAGGATGCCGGCGGCGCCCCGGCCAGCGGCGGGCCGCAGTAGCCTGACGACCGACGACCGCGACCGGCAAAGTGCGAGGCGTAGAGCAGTGGCTGCGGGCGACGACCTAGCTGGCCGCTAGCTCGCCGGCGAGGCGGACTTGGCGCCCGCGGCGGGACCCTGCTGGGCGCGCAGCTCCTTGGCCTGCTTGGCCATGGTCGCGGCCTGTTCCAGATACTCTTTCCGCAGCCGCATGTTGTTGGTCACCTGGGCCTTCACCCGCAGCAGCAGTCCCTTGTACACGAGACCGTCTACGTAGTCGGGCTTGATCGCCAGGGCCTTGTCGATGGACTCGAGGCCCTTGTCGGCGAACTCGTCCTTCTGTTTCTCGGTGATGAGAGGATCGCGGAACGCCTTGTCCCAAAAGAAGACCGCCACTTTGTAGAAGCCCGTCGGGTCGTTCGGATCGATGGTTGCGCAGCGCTGGAGCGTGCCGATCGCATCGTCGAAACGTGACCGGCCGTTCCACAGCGCCTTGTTGTAGAAGCCCGCGAGAGCGGCGCAAGCCTTCGGGTCATTCGGGTTCACTTCGGTGACCTTCTTGTACGTCTCCTCGGCCTTGTCGATCTTCTCGAACTTCTCGTACAGATTGGCCATGGCGAAGAGATTCTTCGCGTCGGTCGGATTCTCCTTCACGAGCTGCTCCGCGAAGGAGAGGGCCTGGTCGAAATCCTTGTACGGGGCGTCGGAGTAGATCGCCGTCAGCGCCGCGAGGGAGTTGAAGCGGGCCTTCTTCAGGTTCTCCGTCGCACCCGTATTGGCCTCGAGGGAAGCCCTGTACTGCTTGATGGCCTCGTCCAGGTGTGCCTTGTTGTCAGGGGTGTCTTTTCCCGGCCTGAACTGAGCCTGGTGAGCGCTGCCGAGGTAGAACATCGCCTCGGCCATCGTCGGGTCCAGATCGACGGCGTGCTGGTAGTCCTTGACGGCCTGCTTGAAATTCTCCTCTTTGTAGGCCTTGTTGCCGTCCTTGAAGGCCGACCGCGCTCGAACGCGACCGCATCCGGCGGTC
>JBGPYB010000248.1:0-4952 GCA_041493035.1 Vicinamibacteria bacterium
CAGATTTTAGCGAGCGACCAAGCGCCAAAGGATCGTTGTTGGGTCAGGTGTCAGGCGCGGATGCAGGCAGACCCGCCCTCGCTTCTATGAGGGAGCGACGATACGCTAATCCGTCGCTTGTCTCGTGTCAATCCGTCCTACGCGTCCTACGCCCGCCGCGTTCCGCCACCGGACGCGGCGAAGGGCGCTCCGGGATTCGATTCGGAGAACCTTCTGACGATGGGACGCCGACCAAGGGAGATGAAGCTGATAAGGCCCTCGCCGCCCCGAACCGCCCAGGGAGTAAGTTGGCTGCGTTCCCGGTTGCTACCACGTTGCTACCAGTCTGAGCCAACCTGAGCCGGTATGAGACCGGGCGTCACGGGCTCTGAACGTTGGCTGAGACTGGCTTAGACCGTCCTGGGCGTGAACGCCAACACCCAGAGGGCTCCAAGGAGAACGAGGACAAGCTGCTGGATACGGACTAAGAGTCCCTGTTGCCGCAAGTAGTTGCGAGCATTGCGGCTCGGACGAGTTACCGGTAGCAGCCCCGGTACGTGATGGGTTCCCCGCGGGGTCTTCGCCCGCCGCTACGAATGACGGCCTAGACCGTTCGCATCATCGCCTGGGGTACCTCGGGGCGTATGCTGGCTACAGCAGGAGGCCCGTATGCGGTGCAGATACGTCGTGCTGGCGACCCTCGCCTGCCTCCTGCCCCTCGGCCCCGTTCGAGCCGCCGACAGGCCCGACGAGGTTTCGGCCGCCAAGGGCAAGATCATCTACGTCCGGTATTGCGCGAGCTGCCACGGGATGACTGGTCGGGGAGACGGAACCGTGGCGAGTGAGTTGCGGGTTCCGCCGGCGGACCTGACCCGGCTCGCGGAAAGGGCGGGCGGACGGTTTCCCGAGGATGCCGTGACCCGGTCCATCGACGGTCGCAGGACGGCCCGGGTCCACGGTACCGCCGACATGCCCGTGTGGGGCGAGGTCTTCGGGAGGGCGGAGGGCACCGAGGCGATGACCGTGGAATCGGCGCTCCGTCGCGTCGTCCACTACATCTGGTCGTTGCAGGCCACGAAGGGATGACCGGCGCACGGGCGTTCTGAGCCGGTCGGACCATGCTCCACTTCAAGACGATCATCGAGCCTTTTCGGATCAAGTCGGTGGAGATGGTGAAGTTCACCCACCGCGAGGACCGGGAGGCCGCGCTCCGGGAAGCGGGCTGGAACGTCTTCCGGCTCCACGCCGAGGACGTCCTCATCGACCTGCTCACGGACTCCGGCACCGGGGCCATGTCGGCGGCGCAATGGGGGGCCCTCATGCAGGGGGACGAATCCTACGCGGGGAGCCGGTCCTACTACCGCTTCCGGGATGTGGTCCGGGACCTGACCGGATTCAAGCACATCATCCCCACCCACCAGGGGCGCGCGGCGGAGCGCATCCTCTTCCACACGATCCTGAAGCCGGGCCTCCTCGTCCCGAACAACAACCACTTCGACACCACCCGCGCGAACGTCGAGGTCGAGGACGCCGAGGCCCGGGATCTCGTCGTGCCCGAGGGACGCCTCCCATCGTTCATCCATCCCTTCAAGGGGAATATGAACCTCGCCGCGCTCGACCAGACGCTCGCCACCGAAGGCGACCGCGTGCCCCTCGTCATGGTCACGGTGACGAACAACACCGGAGGCGGACAGCCCGTGTCCCTCGAGAACCTGCGGGGCGTGCGGGCCCTCTGCGACCGGTACCGTAAGCCATTCTTCCTCGACGCCTGCCGGTTCGCGGAGAACGCCTACTTCATCAAGAAGCGCGAACCGGGGCAGGCGGGCCGCACGCCGAAGGCGATTGCGCAGGAGATGTTCTCGCTGGCCGACGGCTGCACGATGTCCGCGAAGAAGGACGGCCTCGCGAACATCGGCGGCTTTCTCGCCATGAACGACGATTCTTGGGCGGAGAATTGCCGGAACCTCCTGATCCTCACCGAGGGGTTCCCGACCTACGGCGGGCTCGCCGGCTACGACCTCGAGGCCGTGGCCCGCGGCCTCGAAGAGGTGGTGGAAGAGCCGTACCTTCGTTACCGGATCCGGTCCATCGAGTACCTGGCCGAGCGGCTCGTGGCCGCCGACGTCCCCATCATCCAGCCCGCAGGGGGGCACGCCGTGTACCTGGACGCCCGTGCGCTCCTGCCTCAAGTCCCGCCGCTTCAGTATCCGGGGATCGCCCTCACGGCCGCCCTCTACCTCGAGGCGGGCATCCGCGGTGTCGAAATCGGGACCTTGATGTTCGGGCGCCACGCCGATGGAAGCGAGGCGCCGGCGGCCATGGACCTCGTGCGCCTCGCCATCCCGCGGCGCGTCTACACGCAGTCCCACATCGACTACGTGGCCGAGGCCGTGATTGCGGTGACGGAGATGCGCGACCGACTGCGTGGCTACCGGATCGCGTCCGCACCCGCCGTGCTTCGACATTTCACGGCGACATTCGAGCCTCTCTGAGCAGCGCATCGAAGGTGCGGAGTGGGGATCCGAAGAAAAGACGGGCGCGACGTATCTGCCGTCGCGCCCGTGCCGGCGGTACGGTTCGTCGTGCCGTGCCAGCGGCGCGGCACCGCAGGCGGCCCGGCTGCGGCCCCGTTGGGGTGCGTGGCCGGGGTGCCGGTCGAGGAACTGTATGGCCCCGCCGGTCGGCCCGTGGGCGCCCGAGAGGGACGGCCACCGGCTGCCTTCCCTCCCCAGCGTCTGCACGCAATCTAGGCCCGGCAGCCGTCGTGCGCAAGCCCCTTCTTGGGGCAGCGCCGAGAGGGCCGGCCGGCCTGCTCAGCCTGTTCCGAAAGGTGACGGGAATGAGGGGGGCGAGGCTAGGACGTGAGGCGGTCTGAGACGCCGGGCCGTTGATGCTGGAGGACTTGTGAACCGACTCCCGAGGGGGCACGACTGTTGCGTCCTTGGTCATCGACGCGACGGACCTAGGGATAGGTGGCCAGATGCACGCTTTGGAACCCGACCCGCACTCCCGTGTTGGCGCGGAGCCTGAGGAACCCGTCAGGGTCTGGATCGAGAACGGAGATGGCTCGATTGCCCGGGGCCTGGTGGAGGTCCTCTCCGAGAGCGGTGCGCTCGTCCGACTCGTTGGCGTGGCGCTCGTCGCCTCAGGGGATGAGGTAGCCGTGCGGATCGCCGTCAGCCGCACTTCTCCAACGTTGGGAGGGGCGGCCCGAGTCCGCTGGGTTCGCCCGGATGGTGACACCCCGGAGTGCGAGCTCGAGTGGACACACTCAGGACCCGAGCGCGAGCAGCTCGCTTACCTCGTCGTCTCCCTGGGCTGAGGTGCGTTCTTCGGCTACCGCTCGGAGTCCAGCACCTTCATCTGGTGCGTGTCGTCGCGCGAGCCTGCACGTCTTACGACCATGAGCGAGACGTCGTCGTGCCAGCGTGCCTCGCCCACAAAGGCCTCGACCGCTCCGAGGAGCTGGTGCGCGACCTCCGCAGCGGGGCGCCCAGCCGACTCGCGGAGGCTGGCCAGCAACCGCTCGTCGCCGAAGAAAGCGCCGTCCTCATTCAAGGCGTCCGTCACGCCATCCGAGTACACCACCAGGGTCTGGCCCGCAGCCAGATCGACCGATTGCTCCTCGTACGTCGCCAAAGTAGGGATACCGAGCGCCGGGCCGCCCACAGATAGCGGCTCGACCTGACCCGGTCCGACGACCAGCGGAGGCATGTGCCCCGCATTCACCAGCCGGATCCGCGCCGACCCAGGATCGAGTTCGATGTAGACGAGGGTCGCGAAGCGGTTCTCCAGGCCCCGCCTGCGGAAGGCCCTGTGTAGCCTGGAGGCGAGCGCCGCGAGAGAGGGCAGCTCCGAGACGAAGGCCAGGAGCGTCGCCTGGAGCCGAGCCATCAGCAGGGCCGCCGGCAGTCCCTTGCCGGACACGTCGGCAAGCACGAGCCCCACGCGCCCGTCCTCGCGGGTCACGAAGTCGACGAGGTCACCGCCCACCTCGTTCGCGGGCTGGGTCGAGATCCAGACATCCCAGCCGGCGATCTGCGGCGCCTCCTTGGGCAGCATCGCCTGCTGGACGACGCGGCCCGCCTGCAGCTCGCTCTTGGCCACCAGCTTGTCCTTCAGCTCGAGCATGAGCAGCAACACGAGCAGGACGATCGGGGCGACGCCGAAGTCGATCTGCAGCGAGTGACTGTCGCCATGCCATTCGGCGCGGACGCAGAGCAGCAGCGCCAGCGCCAGCAGCACCCGCCGCGTGGGGGTCAGGTTCAGGAAGAGGCTCTTGAGCAGCCAGGCGCCCCGGTGTAGCCAGCGCCGGAGCCGGCCCATGCGGGCGAGTCGTTGCTGCCGCTCCTCGGAAAGATAGAAGGCTTCCAAGTCCTCGAAGGTCCGCGCGGCCGCGCGGCGGAAGCCTCCCCGCCGAGTCTCGCCGAGGACCCGGCGTGTGTCTCGCGTCAGCGTGCGGATCAGCGGAAGCTCACCGCCGTCCCGAGAGGAGCCCGTGACGCCAAGGATACGCCCGTCGCGTCTAGTAGGGGGTACGGCCTTCCTGCGGAGCGGGCAGAGTGGTGGTTGAGACTCCGAAGCCCCGTTCTTGCTACCAGTGTGGCCGACCACGTCGTGCCGACGTCGCGCCGTTCGTCGTGATCGTGCCCGTTATCTTTCCCGAGCCCACCACCCGGTCGACGCTGTAAGCGACCCCCGCGACACTCGTTGCAGGAATTCCCGCCACGAAGACGAGGGCCACCATGCACGTGACTTGAACCCACGGCTCGCGCTTCCTCCGCCGAAGACTCCAGATCGGCGGAGACAGAGCCAGGTCAGGAGCGCGCGAACCCGACGGGGGATGAGCCAAACGTGCTATTGACGAGGCGCCTCGCGAGTGCTCGGCTGAATCAGGGGCGTTGGTCATGTTGCACGCGGAGATCCAACCCGAGCTGTGGTGGGGCGTCTTCGTGCTGGTGTTCATCCTGCTC
>JBGPYB010000105.1:0-16950 GCA_041493035.1 Vicinamibacteria bacterium
CGGTGTCGGTCTGCCAGAAGAAGGGGCGGATGGCCGCGAGCTGCCCGCGCTCGATGTCGAGGACGCCCGCAGCGTCCGGGAACGACTCGCCCCCGTGCTTCTTGTAGTTGATCGCGACTCCCTGCTTCCACTCGACACCGCGGTTGTAGTAGTAGGCCGCGAACTTCTTGAGATGCGCCTGGAAAGCGGGCTGAGCGATCCACCAGTCGAACCAGAGGAGCTGGGGACAGTGGCGATCCACGAGGTCGCATGTTCTCAAGAGCCAGTCGTCGAGGAAGGCCTGGTCCGGAGGCGCCGCCTGGCTCTCCGCCGCCTTCTGGTCGCGGGCGGGGCCGTAGAAGGCCGCGTAGCGCGGATCGCCAACGTCGGACTCGAATGTCATCCCCTGGTCGAAGAACCACCAGTGCTCGGCGCGATGGGATGAGGCGCCGAAGACGAGGCCCGCGCCGCGCACGGCCTCGGCGAGCTGCCCGACGACGTCGCGCTTCGGCCCCATCTTCGTCGCGGACCACGCCGTGAACGAATAGTCGTACATCGTGAACCCATCGTGATGCTCTGCGACGGGCACAACGAACTTCGCCCCGGCTTCCTTGAAGAGCGCGGCCCATCGGTGCGCGTCGTATCTCTCGGCCTTGAAGAGCGGGATGAAGTCCTTGTAGCCGAAGCGGGCTTGAGACCCGTACGTCGCGACGTGGTGCTTGAACTCGTCGGTGTCGGCCTTGTACATGTTGCGCGGGTACCACTCGTTGCCAAAGGCCGGCACCGAGTAGACGCCCCAGTGGATGAAGATCCCGAACTTCCCGTCGACATACCACTCCGGGACCTTGAAGCCCTCGAGGGATTCCCACGATGGCTTGAAGGGCCCTCGGCTCGCGACCTTGTCAATCTCGGCCAGGCGGGCGGCTTGTGGCTCACCGCCGCTCGAAGGATCCAGGACTCGCGCGAACAGAGGGCGTGCCAGGAGCGGCGCGCCAGCGGCGGAGAGAAAGGTACGGCGACTCCAGCGTGTCGTCATGGACAACTCCGAGGGGGCGGCGAGGATTGTAACCGTTCCGCTCGCGGAGGGACGCCTATAATCCGGTCATGGTGAGCGTGGGTTCGGGCCCGCGGGACGACGAGCCGTCGGGACCGCTCTCGATCCTTCTGTCGTGCCCGCAGTGCGGCGGTCCGTCGACGGTGGACGACGACGCCCGGAGCGCCGTCTGCGCCCACTGCGGGTCGTTTCTCATCGTCGATCGTCCCGGGCGCGACGAGATCTTCCTGGCCGAGAGCCTCGTGACGGGCGCCGACGAGATCCGGCGCATCGTCATCGCATATCGTGTCCAGGCGCACCGCGCGGAGCTGATCGCGCGCTACTCCACCGAGGGCGCCGACGGCACGCGGTTGGAACCTCCCGAGCTGCTCCTCGAGCAGGAGCTGCGACGCTTCGAGGAGTCCCTCGCGGAGAAGGTACACGTCGTCGAAGCTCATCCTGTCGAAGTTCCGTACTGGCATCTGGCCGGGACCATCCTCCAGGGGATCCTTGGGCGTCAGGGCGATGGGCCGAAGGAGATGCGGATCCGCGCCTTCGCCGTCGAGCACACGGCTCCCGGCTACGACACACGCAAGGCCAACCTCCGGGACCGCGGCCTGCGCCTCGCGAGGGCCAGAGTTCATCCGCTCTCGCGCCGGACGGCGCAGGATCGCGGGCCGTTCCTGCCGTGGGTTTTGATCCCGGAAGAGGCGCACCGCGAGGTCGACCGGTGGCGCACGAGGGATCTCGACCCGGGCACAGAGCCCGTCACCAAGCGCGGCGATCTCGTCTTCGTGCGGCGCTTCCTCGTCTACCGGCGTTCGTGGCTCGCGCGCGTCCTGGTGAGCGACGCGGAGCAGTCCTGGGTCCTGGTCGACGGGGGCTTCGCCACGATCGGTGGCTACCCGGGAGAAGTCGAGGCTCGTGCTCTTCTGGCTGCGACGACGCCCGAGCCCGAGCGCGCCGAACTGCCGGAAACGAAGGTCTACGTGCATCCATCGCGTTGCCCCGACTGTGGCGCCGAGGTCGCCTTCGCCTCGCGGAGCATCGCCGTCATTTGCGGCAACTGCCAGCTCGGCCTCGAGCCACGCGCCGATGGCATTCGAGTCCTTCCCTACGACCACGCGGCTTCGTCGTGGAACGGGCCGGCCGAGTATCTGCCCTTCTGGATCTTCCCGGCGCGACTGACGCTGCCCGGCGCGCCACCGATCGATCACCTCGAAGAGTACGCGCGGCTTCTCTATCCCAAGGGTGCTCCGCCCGGGTTTGCCCTCAAGGGAGAGCACTTCTTCGTGCCGGCGTTCCGGCTGCTGGGGACCGAGGCGGGGGACGAGTGCTTCCAGCACCTCGCCGAATGGATTCACGGCGCCCCGCCCGAGATCGCCGCGGGCAAGGTGCCGCTGGGCCAGGACGTGGCCTTCCGGGACGCGACGCTGTCGGAGGGCGACGCGCGCGAAACGCTGCCGTTCCTGCTCTACGCCGTCCACGACAAGCCTTCGGCCGCGCGGCTCAATACCCTCATGGTCAGGAAGCTCCTGGACGCAGCCCAGATTCCAGAGGCCCCTGGCCGGCTCGTCTTCGTCCCTCTCCTTCCGAACGGAGAAGGCCTCGTGGCCCCAGGCACTCGCCTCCGCCTGTCGCGCGCCCTCCTCGACGACGGGCCCGAGATCGCGGCCCAGCGCGTCACGGTCTTCCGGCCTGGATTGGGCGCGTCATCAAGAGGAGATTCCTAGGGAGTCGGCGATCGAAACGCCGCGGCCTTGTCGGACTTGTGCCAGGCGTCGTAGAGCGTGGCGAGCCGGGTGCGGGCGTCCGCGACTCGCTCGGGTTCGACCGCGGAATTGGCGCGGAGCGACTCGTACCCGGCAAGCAGCAGCGGCTCGGCCTCGGCGAACCGGCCCAGGCGTCTCAGGCAATCGCCGAGGACGCTCTGGGAAGCCGCGATGAGCCAGTGGCCTTCCGGGAGCGCCGCCTTTCGCAAGGCCAGGCTGTCGCGGAGCAGCAGCTCGGCCTCGCGGGCGCGGCCCAGATCGATGAGGCTGAGGGCGAGGACCTGTTGGCTCGCCGCGACCATCGGGTGCGTATCCGGCAGCGTCTTCCCGCGCAGAGCCAGGACCAGGCGGGCCCGCTCCGCTGCCCCCGCGGGATCTCCCTTTCGCCACAGCATGAAGGCGTAGTTGTACAGGGTCCACGCGGTGTCGGGGTGATCGGGTCCCAGGAGCTTGGTGCACTGGGCGACCGCCTCCTTGTACAGGGGCTCAGCTTCGTCGTACTTCTTCAGGGCCTCGAGGACCGCGGCCACGGTGCGCAGCGCCGCGGCGACCTCCATGTGTTCCGAGCCGTGAACCTTGCGCATGATGGCGAGGGCCTCGCGGTGGAGGGGCTCCGCCGCCGCCCAATCGCCGCGCTGGCCGAGGACCACGCCGAGGTTGTTCAAGCTCAGGGCCACCGTCGCCTCGTCGTCCCCGAGAAGCGCCCGCTTCTGGGCGAGGGCCTCGCGGTCGATGCGCTCCGCGTCGGCGTTCCGCCCGAGCGCCTGGTAGACGCTGCCGAGGTTGGTCTTGGTGGTGGCCGCGTCGAGGGTGCCGTCCTGGCCGAGGTCGTGGAGCATGACGAGCGCCTCGCGATACAAGGCCTCGGCGTCCTTCAGCTCCCCCTTGTCCTGCCGGATGCCCCCCAGCTCGGCCATGGCCGTGGCGACGTCGGCATGTCGAGGTCCCAGGACGCGGCGACGGGTCTCGAGAGCCGTCCGCGCCAGGGCCTCGGCCTCGTCGAGCCGGCCCAAGGTCCCGTAGCTGTGAGCGATGGTGAGCTGGATGGCGGCCTGGACCTCGGGCTGGCTCCTCAACTCGACGTCGGCTCGCTGGGCCGCGCCATCGAGGACGTGGGCCACCGTCATGTCCTTCCCGCCCCAATGGGGGTCGGCCCACCCCAGCATGTCCTGGACGAAGGCGCTGATCTCCTGGGCCTTCTTGGCCTCGAGGCGTGCTTTGTCCCTCTCGGCTTCGGCGCGCTTCGCTTCGCGCCGGACTCCGACGATACCCGCGGCCATCGACGCCACCAGGCCCAGGGCCAGGATCGCGCCCACTGTCACAGCGACGCGGTTGCGCGCGACCCATCGCCGGAAGAGATCCATCGACGAGTACTGGTGGACGCTCACGAGCTGTCCCGCCTCGAAACGGCGCAGGTCGGCAGCGAGCTCCTGCGCCGTCGGATAGCGGTCGGCCGCGTCGCCGGCCATCGCCTTGCGCACGATCGCGGCCAGTTCCTGGGGGACGTTCGGCTCTCGCGTCTCCATGGGCGGCGGCGGCCCCGCGGCAGCCGCGGCCAGTGCCTCGGTGGCCGTTTTCCCGGCATGAGGCGGCGCGCCCGCCAACAGGTAGTAGAGGATCGCGCCGAGGGCATAGACGTCGGCACGCTCGTCGACGGTCTCTCCGCGGGCCTGCTCGGGCGGCATGAAGTGCGGTGTTCCGAGGACCGTGCCGACGACGGTTTCGCTCGCGGCGCCGTCTCCGGCAGCGCTTTCCGGAAGCGGCTCGTCGGCGGCGGGGTGCCCCAGATCCTTGGCGAGCCCCCAGTCCACGACGACGGTCTCGCCGAACGATCCGACCAGAACGTTGGCCGGCCTCAGGTCCCGATGGATGATCCTCTGCGAGTGGGCGTAGGCGATGGCCTCGGCCACGGCGATCACGTGGGGCAGCAGCACGAGGCGGGCCGCCAGGCTGTCGGTGTCGCGGATGACGAGGTCGAGTGACCGCCCCGTCACCATCTTCATCGCGTAGAAGGGAAGGCCGTCGGGCCACCGTCCCGCCTCGTAGACGGGAACGATGGAAGGGTGCTGAAGGCGCGCCGTCACGAGGGCCTCGCGCACGAACCGCCGCGTCCCCGACGACCCCTCGTGAAGCTCTTTCAGGGCGACGGCGCGACCGAGGCGGACGTCGTGGGCGGAAACGATGCGCCCCATGCCCCCTCGCGCGAACTCGCCGTGGACCGCGTAGTTCCTGGGGTTGACGAAGGGGAGGGTCGAGCCGTCTTCCGCCGGGAGGGCGGGGGTCCCGGCGCTCGCGATCGTCGGCTCGAGGTCCGGAGTCCCGATCGTCGCGATGTCCTCGGGCTTGCGCGTGTCGTTCGCCATGACCTACGGCCGCACCCCGATAACCAGCGGGCCGATGCGGAAGCGCTGCACACGGCCGTTCAGGACGTCGAGGCCGAGGCGGATCGTCTCGGGGTCCTCGGCCCGGATGACGAACGTCTCGTCTTCCACGGCCACGACAAAGTCGGTGAAGGCCCGGTCCGCGACATCGTTGGTGCAGCCGGCGAGCGCAACGATGAGGAGCGCCGCGCGTCGTCCGAGGCCGGCCATGGAGCGATTATAGCGGGGGAGCCCGGGGCCGACCTGGATCAGGTCTTTGCTTGAGGAGCGTCCAACACCTGCCGGACCAGGCGCTCGAGGTCGGCGGGTGCGAAGGGCTTCGGGAGGAACGCGCTCCCAGGGCCGACCCGTCCGCTCCGCACCACGGCGTCCTCCGTGTAGCCGGAGCAATACACGACCCGCGTGTGCGGGCGTGAGGCGCAAAGTCGTCGAGCGAGCTCCAAGCCCGACATCCCCGGCATGACCACGTCGGTGACGAGCAGGTCGATCGGGCCGGGGTGGGCCCCTGCGATTCGCAGGGCGGCGTCGCCGTTCTCGGCGTCGAGCACCCGGTACCCGGCCTCGGCCAGCAGCTCGCGCGTCAGGCTCCTGAGCATGGGCTCGTCCTCCACCACTAGGACGGTCTCATGGCCACCCACGGGCCGCTTGGCTTCGTGGGAACCTGCCGCGTCCAGCTCGCCCTCGATGCGGGGGAGATAGATGGTGAACGTCGTCCCGTGCCCGAGCTCGCTGTCCACCGCGATATGGCCGTCGCTCTGGGCCACGACGCCGAACACGGTGGACAAACCCAGGCCGGTTCCCTGGCCGGGCTCCTTGGTCGTGAAGAACGGCTCGAAGATGTGGCGCCGTGTCTCGGCGTCCATTCCCGAGCCCGTATCCGAGAAGCGCAGCCGGACGTAAGGTCCGGGGCGAGCGCCCAATGACTCGCTCTCGGTGGAGTCGAGCAGATCGACGTTTCGCGTCTCGATGAGGATTTGTCCCCCATCGGGCATCGCGTCGCGCGCATTGATCGCCAGATTCATCAACACCTGCTCGAGCTGTCCGGAGTCGGCTTTCAGGCTTCCCAGTTGTCCATCGAGGTCCATGCGCAGCTCGATGTCCTCGCGGATCACCCGCGTGAGCATCGTCGCGACGCCACTGACGACCGCGTTAAGGTTGACGACCCGCGGCTGTAGCAGCTGCTTGCGGCTGAATGCCAGCAGCTTCTGGGTGAGGCCCGCCGCCCTGTTGGAGGCGTCACGTATGTGCTCCGCCTTGCGGCGCTCCGCGGTATCAGGCGCGAGCTTCCGCAGCAGCAGGTCTGCGTAGCCTCCGATGACGCCGAGGAGGTTGTTGAAGTCGTGGGCCACACCCCCCGCGAGCCTGCCGACGGCCTCCATCTTCTGTGCCTGGCGATACTGGGCTTCGAGGGCTCGGCGCTCCGTCTGGTCCCGAAGGACGACCAGATGGCTTCCCGGGAGAAAGTCCGGGGTGGCGGCGAGCTCGACCTCTCGCACCGAGCCGTCGGGCCTTGGCACCCGCAGGTCGTTACCGATTGACGACCCCCGGGGCGCCGCGAGGATCCTCCGAAAATCGAATTCGGGACCAGCCAGATCGCCGATCCAGCGGCCGAGGAGCTCCCGGCGCTCGACGCCATAGAGAGCGCAAGCCGCCGCGTTGACCTCGACGTACCTCCCCTCGTTGTCGGCCACCACCATCGCGTCGGCCGCGCGTTCGAAGAGGGCGTGAAACTGGGCAGTAGCTTGCGCCTGGACGCTCTCGGCCCGCTTTCGTTCCGTGGTGTCGCGCAAGCAGAGCGCGAAGAGCGGCGGGCCCTCGAGAACGACCCGCGTAACGGCCAGCTCGGCGGGGAACTCGGAGCCGTCGGAGCGCCGGCCGACGGTCTCGACACGTTGGCCCAGCGAGCAGCCTTCCCCCGCCGAGAACGCCCTCTGCCTGAAGCCTGCCTGCTTGAAGCCAGGGAGAATCTCCTCGAGCCGCGTGCCCACGGCCTCGGCGCGTGACCAGCCGAAGGTGGCCTCGGCCGAGGGGTTGAACTCGACGATCCGCCCTTCGTGGCCCGAGATCACGATCGCTTCGAGCACCGAAGCCAGAATCGCCGCGTTGCGGGCCTCACTGGCGCGCAGCTCGGCCTCCCATTCGCGGCGCTCGACGCTTTGCCGGAAGGTAAGCACCTTGCGGGGCGCGCCGCCGAGAAGCGAGGGCGCCGCAGCGGTGACGAAGCGCACGATGCGATCGCGCGCCTCGCCTTGAAGGACCAGGAACTGGATTCCATAGAGGAGGTGGGTGTCCCCGTCGGCTCGGCGCACCACTTGGCCCACGGCGCGGAGCTCACCGGGGCCGTCCGGCAGACTGAAGCTCAAGTCGAACTTCGTCCCCGCGTCGAGCGGCTGCGCCGCCTCCAACAGGATGCCGCGAACGCTGATGTTGAGGGCGACGCCTTCCACTAGCGCCTCGCCGCGCCGCGTCGTGGACCAGGCCTCGAGCATGACCGGGACGCGCAGGTCGCGACGCGGTGGGACACGGAGCAGCGCCGCGATGGGTCCATCCCACAGGGCCGGATCGACTGGGACCGACAGGACGAGGTTCGCGCCGGCGGCTCGGAGGGCATCGTGCTCGTCCGCTTCCCCCCGGTTCAGAGCGACGATCCCCGTGCGACGGGTCTCGCTATCCTGCCGGCACACGCGGATGATCTCCGCCGCAGCCTCAGGGTCCACGGCGTCGATCACCAGCACATTGGGCTGGTGATCGCGGACCGCCTCGGGGACGCGTTGGAGTTCAGAGACGAAAACGCGCTCGATGTCCTCCCTCCAAAGAAGGGAGCCGCCCAACTCAGTCTCGAGGTCGTTCGCGGCCGCGATCAGAACGCGATTCTGGCGTTCACTTGCTCCCTGTCTAGACGCGATGCTCGCCATGGCGCTCGAGGCCCTCCGCGATGGGATCTCCGCAACATGCGGACTCCCAGCTCAACCAAAGCAGGACCCATGCCAGGAGGCTCCACTTGTCTATCTTCTTGATGGGTAACGCCTTGTGCCTTAGTGGGAACGGGCGGACGTCGGGCGGCCTACCCGGACGTATCGGGTTTCTTTGCCGCCGCTCGGATGCGGCCTCAAGCACTACTTGAAGCAAGTCGTTCTGGAACGAGTTGCGGCATCCTCGGCTCTTCAGGCCCGCCCACGCCTCGACCAGCGTCCATTCACTTCTTCAAGGCCGCCGGCCATATCATCGTGTCCCTGAGGACCGAGTCGAACGTCAAGCGGACGCGACGTCGGCCGGCAGGATCTTGATGGCGACCGTGCGATCGAGCCGAGTGTCTCGCGCCCGGTAGACCTCGCCCATGCCACCCGCGCCCAGCGGAGCGACGATCTCGTACGGTCCCAGGCGAGTTCCGGAGGCCAGGTTCATCGGACCTCCGCGGAGGGATGCCAGTTGAGGAGCACGTGCAAGGGGCTCGCCGCGGGATCCTGCGTCGGATAGATCATCAGGAAGCGCTGGCCGTCACGGCTCGCGACGTACTGTCGCGCGATGGTCCAAACACGCAGGCGGGTCTGGAAGAGCGATTCCGGTGCACCCACGGAGAACGTCTGCCCTGCAGAAACGGGCGCCGCCATGAGCGCCCCGTCGAGCCCGACGTAGTAGATCTCCTTCCCATCGCCCCTCCAGCAAGGCCAGATGCCTCCGCGTGGGGAGACCTGCCACTTCTCCTCCGTGACCGGAAAGCGGCGCACGTAGACTTCGAGGCGCCCCGAATCATCCGAAACATAGGCGAGCCAGTGTCCATCGGGGGAAAGCCTCGCGGACCGTTCGGAGGACTCGGTGGCCACGAGCGGGGTGAGCTTGCGATCCCCCTCCAACGGAAGGGCCCAGAGATCGTAGCTTCGCTGAGTGCTCTGGACGATGAGGGCCTTTCCGTCCGGCGTTTCGTCGTTGGGCGCCTCGAAGGCCCCACCCTCGAAGACCGTCTCCTCGGGACCGCTACCACGCACGGGCCTTCGACGGATCTCGAAATGCTTCGCACCGAAGAAGCGGTAGTAGACGAACCGGCCGTCGCGGCTGAAGAGCGGAGTGTTCGCGACGGAACCCGACGTCAGTTTCGTCGGAACATCGCGCTTCAGGTCCAGAACCCACACATCGGAGGCACTGAGCGTACCGGTCGAGTAGGCCGCCAGGCTTTCGTCGGGCGAGAGACTCAGGCCGGCGGCGCCCGCAACCGCACTGGTGTGACCCGCGATCTTGCCACGCCGGTCGAACCAGACGAGCGGTCGCTGGCTACCCGCGTCACGGTAGGCAACGATGCCGCCCTGCGACGCTGAGAAGAGTCGAAGGAAAGCCGCAATTTCCGCCACGTCCACCTGCCGGACCAGCGTTTCGGGCTCACCGGCGGGCTGCGCCCGGTCAAGATCCAGGCGCTGGGTGACGAGCACGTCTCCCCGCGCATACAGCAGGCGGTCGGGAGGCACGAGCTGGCCCGCCTCGCGGCTCGGCTGCAGAAGGCTGATCTCCTGCGATCCGAGCGCGCCCAAGTAGATTCCGGTCGTGTCCGGATTCCCAGTCCAGACGAAGAGAATGAAGCGCTTTCCATCAGGCAGGAACTGGGGCCAGCGATGGAGCGAGTCGCCCCGGGAGGATTCGAGCCGCGTCGCCGCGACGGGTGTGCCACCCGAAGCGGGAACGCGCGACAGGGAACCGGCCACAATCCCCGAGAAGAGGATGACGCCTTCGCGGCCCCAGGTGCCTCCGCGTCCGAGCCCCGCGTTGCAGAGAACCTGGACCGCGCCGCTCTCGAGATCGATCCGCTTCAGCTTGCTCTGGGAAAAGAAGCCGAGCGCCCGGCTGTCGGGCGACCAGAAGGGGTTCTCGGCGCCTTCGGTGCCGGCCACCGGGTGAGCCTCCTCTTCGTCGAGGCGACGTATCCAGATCTGCATGCGGCCTTCGTTCGAGCCCACCAGGGCAAGTCGCCGGCCGTCCGGAGACAGAGCGAACCAGTCCGTCCAGGCACCGCCTGGCGGCGGAAGGATCGAGAGAATCATACGCGGCGCCGCGGGTGCCTCGGCGGGTCGCGGACGCAGCAGCGCCCCGACGGCCGCGAGTGTCGCGACGACGGCAAGAGCCCAGGCGAAGCGCGCGCTGCGCTGCGCCCCGGCCGGCCCAGTGATCTCCGCTGGCGAGCCCGCTTCCGCGATCCACCGCAGGTCAGCGACGATGTCGTGGGCGCTCTGCCGGCGGTCGTCCGGGTCCTTCGCCAGGCACTGACGCACCAGCCGGTCCAGCGCGGGCGGCGTCATCGGCTGGAGCGTCGAGATCGGCTGCGGCTCGTCCTTCAGGATCGCGCCGATCAGGCTGGCCTGGCTCGTGCCCTCGAAGGCCCGCTTCCCGGTCACCATCTCGTAGAGCACCGAGCCGAAGGCGAAGATGTCGGTCCTTGCGTCAGCGTCCTTCCCCTCGAGCTGCTCGGGCGCCATGTACTGATACGTCCCGAGCAGCATGCCCTTCCCCGTGAGCGGCTTCTCCCGCGTGGGCAACGCGGAGGTGCCCTCACCCCCAACCCCTCTCCCAGGGGGAGTGGGGAGTTCAAGCTTTGCGAGGCCGAAGTCGAGGAGCTTGGCTCCAGACTTCGTCAGCATGACGTTCCCGGGCTTCAGGTCCCTGTGGACGATGCCGTGGCGGTGGGCCCGGTCCAGGGCGTCGGCGATCTCCGCGGCGTGGCGCAGCGCTTGATCCAAGGGCAGCGGCCCCTTCGCGAGCCGATCGGCCAGGCTCTCGCCGTCCAGGTGCTCCATCACGATGTAGTCGATCCCGTCCTGCTGGCCGATGTCGTGGAGCGTGCAGATGTGGGGATGGTTCAGCGACGAGACGGCCCGAGCCTCGCGCTCGAAGCGGGCGCGCCGCTCGGGGCTGTTCGCCACTTCGGACGGCAGGACCTTGATGGCGACCGTCCGATCGAGGCGAGTGTCCCGCGCCCGGTAGACCTCGCCCATGCCCCCCGCGCCCAGAGGGGCGAGGACCTCGTAAGGTCCCAGGCGAGTTCCGGGATCGAGGGGCGTTAGGACCGCCTTTCGGATCCCCGATTATACGGGGGAGATCCGGTCAGGCGGCGGGGCCTACCGCCCCGGTTCGAGGACCAGGTTCCCGCTCCCCGTGTCGACGTCGATGCGGATGCGGCCATCCCCTCGGCGGTAGCCCACCACCTCGCGCCTCTTCAGGATGGGCTGGGCGTCGGCGTAGTGGTTGACGATGTCGCCGCTGCCGAGATCGGCGTAGGCCTCGAAGCCCGCGTCGGGACCGAGACGCAGCTTGACGCTGCCGCTGCCCGTGTCGGCCTTCAGCCGCGTCAGGCGCCGGCTTGGCGATTCGAGATCGAGGCTCCCCGAACCCGTGTCGACGTTCATGTCCTCCGCGTCGGTATCCTCGAGGCGCACGTTGCCCGAGCCGCTGTCGATGGAGATCGACTTCGCCTGTACCGAGCTGACATGCACCTTTCCGGAGCCGGTGTCGCAGACGAGCTTCTCGCCGCTGAAGCGGGCCACGACGCACTCACCGCTGCCGGTGTCGCACTTGAACGAGCCTTTGAGGGCGCTCGCCGTGACGTCTCCCGAGCCTGTGTCGGCCAGCACGTCGCCGCTCATGTGGGAGAGGGTGACGGGGCCGTGGCTCGTATCGAAGCGGATCGTCCCCTCGAGATCGCTTCCGGTCATGGGGCCCGCGCCCGTCTTGAAGATCGCCGTGGCCGCGTGCTTGGGGACACGCACGTCGACATCGGCGTACAGGAGCGTTCCCCGCCGCCCGTTGATCCGCACGCGATGGCCGTCGTATCGAGTCTCCGTGTTGGAGCCGGAGAAGAGACCCATCAGCAGGCCACCGTCGGTTTCGCCGCCGGGGTAGCGGACTTCGCTGAAGCGATCGAGGGGGTAGCGGACGCGCAGCGTCGTCACGCCGTGCTCCCCGACGACCCGCTCGAAGCGGACCAGGTTCGCGACCTCGTCACTCTCGGCGTGGAGCGTCGCGACGGCCTCGACCTTGTCGCCGGTGCCGACGCTGACGCGCATGAAGCCGGCCAGGTTTTCCACGGCGAAGCGGTTCGTCTCGGCGGCTGGAAGCTCCGCTTTCAACGTGCGTGTCACCTCCGCGGCGCCGGCGGATGAGGTGACACCCAGAACCAGGATCGGGAGCAGAACGGGAATGCGCACGGGAACCTCCTTGGGCGCGAGCGATCGCCTTCGCCCCCTAAGACGCCGCTCAAGCTCGCAAGGTTCAACAAAGACCGCGATGGCCCGGGAATAGCCCGCGGCCTGGGTGCTATTCTGTTCAGTGGAGGCTCTTTTTGTCTCAGCTAGGGAAGTACTTGCGGGGCGAGGACGAGCGGACGCTGCTCGAGAAGAAAATGAAGGCCGAAGGGCGGCTTCCGCCGGGTCAGGCGCTGACGATCAAGTGGCCCGTTCTCCACACGGGGGGTGTCCCGACCTTCGATCCGGCCACGTGGGACTTCCGGGCCGGGGGCCTCGTCGAAGAGCCCCTGAGCCTCCGCTACGACGCCTTCATGGCGCTGCCGCATGCCGCAGTCGTCTCCGATTTCCACTGCGTGACAAGGTGGAGCACCTTCGACAACCGCTGGGAGGGGATCCCGGTGCGCGAGATCCTGAAGCTGGTGCGACCGCGTCCCGAGGCCAGTCACGTGATGATCCTGGGACACGTCGGCGAGACGCGGTACGGCTACACGACGAACCTGCCCCTGGCCGATCTGGACAGGGGCGACAACCTGTTCGCCTTCCGGCGCAACGGAGGGGACCTCGACCCCGACCACGGCTGGCCGCTCCGGTTGATCGTCCCGCATCTCTACGCGTGGAAGAGCTGCAAATGGGTGCGGGGCCTGATCTTCATGGAAGCGGACAAGGCCGGGTACTGGGAACGCCTCGGCTATCACATGTACGGCGACCCGTTTCGCGAGCAGCGATTCGGGGAGTAAGTGTGCTAGCCTTTCGGCCGCTTCCTTCCTGAACCCTAGCGAGGCTTCTTGTTATGCTCTGGTGGATCTGGATCCTGCTCGGGCTCGGACTCCTGGTCGTCGAGATGGCCACGCCTGGTGCGCTCTTCGGCCTCTTTTTCGGCCTCTCCGCGATCCTTGTAGGGGGGCTCGTCGCGCTCGGGTGGGGCGGTTCCCAGGGGTTCCAGTGGATTCTCTTCTCGGGCATCGCCATCCTGATGCTGGCGCTCCTTCGGTCTCCGCTCAAAGCCCGGCTCAGCGTCGACGGGACGCACAAAGCTGTTGATAGCCTGATCGGGAACGCCGGTGTGATTCTCGAGGCCGTTCCCACCGGGGGAGTGGGGAAGGTCGAGGTGCGTGGCAGCGGCTGGAGCGCCCGCGCCGTAGAAGGGAGTCTCGCGAAGGGGCAGCGGTGTCGCGTGGATCGAGTCGACGGGTTGACCCTCTGGGTCCGGCCCGAGTGATGCGCTGAAAAGGGGGCGGTTCATGATCGGTGGTCTCTTCATCGTTGCGTTCTTCTTCGCGTTCTTCCTGCTCTGGATGTTCTTCAAGACCGCCGTGGTCGTCCCCCAGCAGAACGCCTACGTCGTCGAACGTCTCGGCAAGTTCTCCGGCGTTCTCGACGCCGGCTTCCACATCCTCGTCCCCTTCGTGGACGTCATCCGGTATCGCCACGTCCTCAAGGAGCAAGCCTTCGAGATCCCGGAGCAGGTCTGCATCACCAGGGACAACGTCCAGGTGGCCGTGGACGGCATCCTGTACCTGAAGATCCTCGACCCCGAGCGCGCGTCCTACGGCATCAACAACTACACCTACGCCCTGACCCAGCTCGCGCAGACGACGCTCCGCAGCGAGATCGGGAAGATCGAGCTGGACCGCACTTTCGAGGAGCGGACACACATCAACGGCCAGGTGGTGGCCGAGGTGGACAAGGCCTCCGAGGCCTGGGGCGTGAAGGTCCTCCGCTACGAGATCAAGAACATCACACCGCCCGCCGACATCATCGCCGCCATGGAGAAGCAGATGAGGGCCGAGCGCGAGAAGCGCGCGGTCATCCTGCAATCCGAGGGCGAGCGCGACGCCGCGATCAACTCCGCCGAGGGCCAGAAGCAGCAGGTCATCAAGGCTTCCGAAGCCAAGAAGCAGCAGCAGATCAACGAGGCCGAGGGGCAAGCGTCCGCCATACTCGCCGTGGCCAAGGCCACGGCGGAGGGCATCAACTCCGTGGCCCGTGCCATCAACGAGCCGGGCGGCTTCGAGGCCGTGCAGCTCCGCGTGGCGGAGCAGTACATCGAGCGCTTCGGCCAGATCGCCAAGGCCGGTAACACGCTCGTTCTGCCCGCGAACCTCTCCGACGTTGGCTCGATGATCTCCCTCGCGATGAACGTCATCCAAGGCAAGAAGGCCGGCGTGCCTCCTCCGCCGAGGTAGCACGCTACTGTTCCAACGCCCTCCTTGCCGCGTATTCACTCGGCTGCTGTCACGACCGGTAGGTGCGCCATGAAGCGTTTAGGAATCCTCTTCGTCTCCCTCGCGACGTTTGCGTTCGGCGCTTGCACCCAAAAGCCCGGGCCGAGTCCTCAGGCGAAGGCCTTGCGCCTCGCCGTGATCCCGCAAGGGACCACCCACGAGTTCTGGAAATCGATCCACGCCGGGGCGGTCAAGGCCGCGGAGGAGCTGACGGCCGAGGGAACGCCGGTGGAGCTCATCTGGAAGGGGCCCATCCGCGAGGGAGACCGGGAGCAGCAGATCCAGGTGGTCGAGGGGTTCACGACGCAGGGTGTCAGCGGCATCGTCCTCTGTCCCTTCGACAGCAAGGCCCTCGTGCGGCCGGTCGAGGAGGCCCATGCGCAGGGGATCCCCACGGTGGTGGTCGATTCCGGCCTCGAGTCGGAGAAGATCGTGAGCTTCGTGGCGACCGACAACCGCAAGGGGGGCGAGTTGGCGGCCCAGGAGATGGGCCGCATCCTCGGCGGCAAGGGGAAGGTTCTGGTGCTACGCTACCAGGAGGGCTCGGCGAGCACCATGCTCCGTGAGGAAGGCTTCCTCGCCCGGATGAAGGAGGCGTGGCCGAAGATCCAGGTGCTGTCGTCCGACCAGTACGCCGGCGCCACGCGTGATACGGCGAAGCGTACGTCGGAGAACCTCCTGAACCGCTTCGCCTCTGAGCTGAACGGCATCTTCACCCCCAACGAGTCGTCCACGGGCGGAATGCTCCTGGCCCTTCAGGACATCGGGAAGGCCGGCAAGGTGACCTTTCTGGGCTTCGACTCCGACCCGGTCTTCATCGAGGCCCTGCGCGGCAAGCAGCTCCAGGGGTTCGTGGTCCAGAACCCGTTCCGCATGGGCTACCTGTCTGTCCGGACGATGGTGGACCACCTCAAGGGAAAGCCCGTCGAGAAGCGACTGGACACGGGCGTCGCCCTCGTCTCCCCCGAAAACCTTGACGCCCCGGAGGTGCAGGAGCTCCTGCACCCGCCGATCGACAAGTACCTGCACTAGATCGTGACTCTCCCATCCGACGGCCGGCGCCCTGCGCTCCGCGTTGCGGGTGTCGTCAAGCTCTTCGGCCCGACGGCGGCCCTGGACGGCGCGAGCTTGGAAGTCGCCGAGGGGGAGGTTCACGCCCTGATCGGCGAGAACGGAGCCGGCAAGAGCACCCTCCTGAACGTCCTGGCCGGGCTCCTGCTCCCCGACGCGGGAACCCTGGAGATCGCGGGGAACCCCTACAGGCCGACCGCTCCTCGCGACGCGCGCGACCATGGGATCGCACTCATCCACCAGGAGCTGTCGCTCTTCCCCCATCTCTCGGTCGCGGAGAACGTCGTCATGGGTAGGGAGCCCACTCGCCGGGGCGTCTTCGACTGGGAGGCGGCGCGCCGCCGCACCCGGGAGGTGCTCGAGGAGTTCGGCCATCCCGAGATCGATCCCGCGGCGCGCGTCGATGCCCTGCCGATCGCGGCGCGACAGGTGGTGGAGATTTGCCGCGCCGTGGCCTCGCGGGCAAGTGTCGTGCTGATGGATGAGCCCACGAGCAGCCTCCAGCGCCCCGACGTCGAGCGGCTGTTCCGTCTGATCCAGAGGCTCGCGTCAGCGGGGACGGCCGTCGTGTACATCAGCCACTTCCTCGAGGAGAGCCGCGAGGTCTCCGAGCGGTTCACGGTCCTCCGCGACGGCCGGACCGTGGCGACCGGCCGTCTCGCGGAGACGACCAACGACGCGCTCATCATGGCGATGGTGGGGCGCGAGGTCAGCGAGCTTTATCCCCGGCGGCACTTGCCGCCACCGGCGCCGCCCGTCCTCGAGCTGTCGGACCTCGTGGCGCCGCCGGCCGTCCGATCGGCGGCGCTCTCGGTGCGACCCGGCGAGGTCCTTGGCATCTTCGGCCTCATGGGCTCGGGGCGCACCGAGACGATCCGCGCGATCTTCGGGCTCGCCCCGGCCGAGAGCGGGACGCTTCGGTGGCGCGGCCGGGAGGAGCCGGTCGCGGGCGGCTCACCCGCGCGGCGGATCCGCCAGGGGATCGGCTACGTGAGCGAAGACCGCAAGGGCGAAGGTCTCGCGCTGTCGCTCTCGGTCGCCGACAACGTCACGATCACCCGCCTCGCCGCGTGCGCCCGGATGGGGATCCTGAATCCGGCCCGCCAGCAGCGTGACGCCCTTGCCGCCACGGCCCGCGTGGGCGTCAAGGCGGCGAGCGTGCGGCAGCCCGTCCGGACGCTGTCGGGGGGAAACCAGCAGAAGACCGCCCTCGCCCGCCTCCTCCATCAGGACGCCGACGTGCTCCTCCTCGACGAGCCCACC
>JBGPYB010000165.1:0-10198 GCA_041493035.1 Vicinamibacteria bacterium
AGGAGCTGAAGAAGCTCAGCAAGCCGGTCAAGGGCAAGATGATCGCCCAGGTCGGCACGATCTCGGCCAACAACGACGAGACCATCGGCAACATCATCGCCGAGGCCATGGAGAAGGTCGGCAAGGACGGCGTGATCACCGTCGAGGAAGCCAAGTCGATGGAGACCTCCCTCGAAGTGGTCGAGGGGATGCAGTTCGACCGCGGCTACCTGTCCCCGTACTTCGTGACGGATCCGGAGCGGATGGAAGTCGTCCTCGAGAACGCCCTCGTCCTGATCCACGAGAAGAAGATCTCGAACATGAAGGACCTCCTCCCCGTCCTGGAGCAGATCGCGAAGCTGGGCAAGCCCCTGCTCATCATCGCCGAGGACGTCGAGGGCGAGGCCCTCGCGACCCTCGTCGTGAACAAGCTGCGGGGCACCCTCCACGTCGCGGCCGTCAAGGCGCCTGGGTATGGTGACCGCCGCAAGGCCATGCTCGAGGACATCGCGATTCTCACAGGCGGCAAGGCCATCACCGAGGACCTCGGCATCAAGCTCGAGAACATCAAGCTCGACGACCTCGGCAAGGCGAAGAAGATCACCATCGACAAAGACAACACGACCCTCGTCGAGGGCTCCGGCAAGGCCAAGGATATCGAGGGCCGGGTCAAGCAGCTCCGCACCCAGGTCGAGGAGACCACCTCCGACTACGACCGCGAGAAGCTCCAGGAGCGGCTTGCAAAGCTCGTGGGCGGCGTCGCCGTCATCAAGGTCGGCGCTGCGACCGAGACCGAGATGAAGGAGAAGAAGGCCCGTGTCGAGGACGCGATGCACGCCACCAAGGCAGCGGTGGAAGAGGGGATCGTCCCCGGTGGCGGCGTGGCCCTTCTGCGCTGCACGAGTGCCGTGGAGGCCATCAAGGCCAAGGGCGACGTAGCCGTCGGCGTCGCGATCATCCGTCGGGCTCTCGAGGAGCCTCTCCGCCAGATCTCGTCCAACGCCGGGTTCGAGGGCGCGGTCGTGGTGGCGAAGGTCCGTGACTCGAAGGCCGAGGAGGGGTTCAACGCCTTGAGCGACGAGTACGAGAACCTCGTCGAAGCCGGCGTCATCGATCCGACGAAGGTCGTTCGCTCCGCGCTGCAGAACGCCGCGTCGATCGCGTCGCTCCTGCTCACCACCGAGGCTCTCGTCTCCGAGATCCCAGAGGAGAAGCCCGAGCCTCCGGCCGGTGGCGGCGGTATGGGTCACGGCGGCGGGATGTACTAAGCCGCACGCGCAGCCGTCGGTCCTCCCCAGGGGGAGCCTCCGGGCTCCCCCATTTCTTCCCTGATCGGCGGCACCTGGACGCCCGTGGTGTCGCCTCCAGGAGATGCGGCGAGCGCGTGGGCTAGCTCGGCAGCTTGAACTGGACCCGAACGGGGATCCAGGTCTTGACCGCGACTCCGTCCTTGGTCGCCGGCCGGTAGCGGCGTTTCTTCACGTTCTCGAGGGCGGCCTCGTCGAGGCCGGAACGGCCACCCGCGCCAGAGACGATCTGAGCGTCCGTCACGGCGCCGTTCTCGTCCACGAGCACGTTCAGCTCGACAGTCCCCTCGACGCGCTGCCGTAGCGCTATCTGTGGGTACTGCACGGGGGGCGCCTTCTCGGGGACCGGGCCGATGACCCCCGGGTCGTTGACGTTGACGAGAGCGCCCGCACGCGCCGACGGGGGCGTGGGCGGCAGCGTCGTCGTGGCTGACGCGGTGGCGACGCGCGCGGCGTCTTCGGCCTTCCTCTGCTCCTCGGCTTGCCGCTGCTCCTCGGCAGCCTTCGCGTCCTCGCGCTTCTTCTTCTCTTCCTGCGCCTTGCGTTCCTGATCGGCGCGAGCCTTCTTCGCGGCCTCTTCCTGGGCCTTCTGCATTGTAGCCGGGTCGACCTCCGTTCCCTTGGCCTTGGCCTCCTTCTGAACCTTGGCTGCAGCCTCGTCCTTGGCCTTCTGCTCGGCCGCCGCCTTTTCTTCTTCGATGGCTCTCAGCTGGTCCTCGAGCTCCTTCACCCGAGCGAGGGCCGATACCGCTTCCGAGGAGAGGGTTGTCGGCGGAGGAGCGGCTGGCGCCGTAGCGCCTGTGAGGCCGCCCGCAAGGAAGTAGTACACCGCACTTCCCACGGCCGCGAGTGTCAGAACGGAGGCCGCGACAATGGGGGTCTTGCCCTTGGGGACTGTCTCCTTGTGGAACGTGAAACTGGCCGCCGCCTCTTTCGCGGAAACGCCCGAGGCCGGGGCGGCCGACTCGGCCGTCGGCGGTGGGGGCACACGGGCCGCATGGATCTCCCGGGTCGGCGCCGGCGCCTCCCTCACGACGGTGGCCGGAGGCTCGACCCTGGGCTGCGTCGCCGCGCCGGACGCGGGGATCGGTGTGGTGTTGAGGGTGATCGTATTCCCCGTGGATTTGGGCGCGCCGTCGGTCAGGAAATCGGCGTAGCTCGCCTCCCGTTCTTCCTTGATCTGCTTCGACTCCCGGTCAATGTCGTCCCGGAAGATCGAGTGCATGAAGAAGGCGAGATTGAAGGTCGTCGGACTGAAGTCTCCCGAGAAGAGGAGCGTGTCGATCGCCTTGCGCAGCTCCTGTATCTCGGCGTAGCGCCCCGAGGGATCCTGCGCCAGCGAACGAGCCAGGATGTCGGCGATGGGCTTCGGCACGCTGTCGTCGTCTCCCGAAGGGTTCTGGAGGCGCGCCGCAGCCAAGCGCCCCGTAGTGTCGCCCTCTCGCCCACCCTCGAACAGGGGCCGGCCCGTGAGGGCTTCGAAGAGGAGGGCGCCCACCCCGAAGATGTCGGAGCGGGTGTCTCCCATGCCGCCCGCCGCCTGCTCCGGGGAGAGATAGAGCGCGTCCTGGTCGCGAAGCCCTCCGGCGTCCCTCACGCCAGCGAGCCAATGACCGAACCCCCGAACGCGGATCTCGCCCTCGTAGGAAACAAGCACGTTTCCGGTGTTCAGGAGGCCGTGATAGTAGCGTCTGCCGCCCTCGGTCTTCCGCCCGTGGGAGTACTCGAGGGCCGAGCAGACCTTGCTTGCGATGAGAAGCGCGTGGTCCACGGAGAACGGGAACGTGTCCCGGCGGCAGCGCTCGAAGATGGCGCCAAGGCTCTTCCCCTCGATAAACTCGTAGGAGACGTAGTAGACCGCCTCGACCTTGCCGATCCCGTAGATCCGAATCACGTTGGGGTTCTGGAGCTGGGCGGCGACCTTCACCTGGTCCATCAGGTTCTTGGCGATTTCAGCGTTGGCCGAGAGGGCCGGGCGCAGGCGGAGGATGCTGACGATCTTCTCGATGCCGGTGGGGCCGAGCTTCGCAGCGCGATCCTCCACGCCGAGACTCGACGTCTCGATGTCCTCGAGCAGCACGAACTTGCCGAACTTCTCTCTCTTGGCCATCGCGCGGCGTCGCCTCGAGCTAGGACGATTGTTGCGCGAAACTAGCACCGCTAGCGGGCGGCGTCAAACCTCAGCGTCTTGAGGGCCGGGACCTCAGTGAGCGGGACGTGCGACGACTTCGGCTCCGGACGGGCCGCGAAGTCGAGCCCCGGCGTCTTCGTCCACGGCGAGAAGCGTATAGCCAGATGCCACTTCTCCCGGAGCCAGAACGACGACCTCGCCAAGGATCGAGAGCGCAGCGCGAGCCTCACCGCTTCGCCGAAAGACTCCCACCAGCCGGACCGCCTCGGGGGACGGAGCTGCCTCCTGGGCGTGAGCCGGAAGGCGGCGCACTTCAGCAAGAGCCGCGGGCCTGGCGGAGCGCTCGTCGCGACCATACTCGAAGACGTTGCGCGAGGCTCCGCCCGTCGCAAAGCCAGCGGATGGAGAGGGTGCCGGCAAGGCCGACTGCGCATCCGAAGGGGCGGTGGGTGGCGTTGGCAACGGGCTTCCGCTCCCCCGAGCCCACGCAACGAGCAGAAGAGCCGCGGTCGAGGCCGCCGCCAGCAGCAGGACTCGCTTCACGGCCTTCCGCCGAGGCTCAGAGCGTCCAGATCCAGCAGGATCGCGTCGGCGCTCGGAGAGAAGCGCACGCGGCCCAGCACGATGCCGCTCCCGGCGGGGGCCACCGCCGCAGAAAGGCTCACGACATCTTCGAAGCGTCCCTGGGCTGTGAGGTGAACTGTCGCCACCACCGGGCTCCGGCCGGGCCCCACCGAGAGGTGAACGGTCGAGACCCTCGAAGCCTTTATGGACTCCAGCACCGAACGTCGAAGCGCTATGAGAGCCTCGGTACCGGGCTCACCTGCCGACACCGGAGTCCTGCGAGCGAGTCGGCTGAGGTTCTCGCGGCCCGTTCGGGACAGGCGCTGCGCCGCTTCGCGGCGGCGTTCCCGAGCGCGGCGGTACTCGTCCCCGAGGTCCGCCGCCGCTCGCCGTGCAGGAAGGGCGAATCCGAAGTAGACGACGGCGGCCAAAGCAGCGATCAGAAGCGCCAAGGGCCGCGTCGTCATGGAGGGAGTCCCCTGTAGCTCATTCGGACGGATGCCGTCAGCTCTCCCTGGCGGTTTTCCGGACCTGGAACCACGTCACCGAAACGCTTCGACTCCGCGAGCCGGGCCAGAAACAGATCATAGGCCTCGGCGTGCTGCGCCACGACATGCAGATCGAGGACCAGACGTTCGCGGTAGTCCAGGTCGAGGGACTGAAGGCGGACGTCGGCTGGAAGGAGCGCCGACAGCTCCTCGACGATCCTCGGGGGCGGGGCCTCGGCGGTCTCGCGAGCCTGGGCCGCGAGGACTGCGTCCCCTGGGCTCCGCTTGCCCTCCACAACCCGCACCCGCTCCGTGATCTCGTCCGCCTCCCGCGCGGCACGGGCGACCTCCTTTCGCCGACGATCGAGGTCGGCCGACGCCTGCCAGAAGAGAAGCCCGGCAGCAACGAGCGCCGCGCACGCGGCGAACGTGAGCGCGGTGTCCGCCCTCCAGAGCCGGCGCCGCGGGCGCGTCGAGAAGTCGGTCACGACAGCGCCGCCCCAAGCCATGCGAGCTCCGCGGTCTCTACTGGTCGGGATCGGCCGGTACCGTGCCAGGCCGGCTCGGCCCTGCACCCGAGATCGACGAGTTCTCGCGCTACGCCCGGGGTACCCGATCCCAGGACGGCGATCCTGGGTTCCCCCTCGCCTCCCGCCAGCGCGAACGTCCGAGCGAGCTCCTGCCGCAACCAGTCGGCCTCGTGAGACCCGGGCTCCCTGCGACGACTCCGGAGGGCGACGAGCGTCCCGCGCCGGAACGCAGCGAAGGAGACAGCCGCGTCGCTCAGAATGACGGCAAGGACGACGTCAGTGGCTGCGGCTTCATGGAGGGCGCCTGCCCTCTGGAGGCCGGCGACGGCGGCGAAGGGCGTGAGGTGGACCCGATCCAGGCTGAACCCCGCGATCGTGACTGCCCCCTCATAGGCTTCGACCACGCTCTTGCGAACCGCACCGCAGAGGAACCGCCGCCCCCCCACGTCGAGTGCGTCAACCGTCGCCTCCCCCACCGGATAGGGGAGTCCCTGTCCCAGGCGGAAGCGGGCGTATTCGCCGATCGGCACGCCCGGAGAGGCCTCTATGAGAGCCGTCCGGGCGACGCCATCGGGCAGAACCAGCGTGGCGCGGCGGCCGTTCGTCCCCAGGGAATGGCGCACCGAGGCCAGAGCCTCTCGAACCTCATCGAGGCGGGAAACGTTCTCATCGAGCGGCGAAGGTGCGAGTGCCCCGGGAGAGAGGGCAGCGCGACTCAAGCCTTCGACGCTCGGACCCCCGGCCCCCCACGAGACGAGGGCACCGGTCACCGACGCGGCGTCGAGGGCCACCAGGAGCTTTGCCCGTCGCCACGACATCCTGTCATTATAGTCGTCGCAGTCCCCGACCGGGCTTGAGAGCCTGGAGTTTGGAGTTTCGAGGCGCAGTGACGGGTGCTATGATCCGCCCCGTCGCTACAACCCTGGGGGTGGCGTGAAACTCTACGATGCGCCCAACGTAAGGAACATCGCCGTCGTGGGGCACGGCGGCTGCGGAAAGACCACGCTGGTCTCGGCCCTCCTCTTCGACATGGGCGCCTCCACGCGACTCGGACGGGTGGAGGACGGAACGACGGTCACCGACTTCGACGCCGACGAGATCGAGCGGAAGATCAGCTTGCAGGCTGCCGTCGCCTGGGGCGAGTGGAAGAAGACCCGCATCAACCTCATCGACGCCCCCGGTTACGCCAACTTCATCGCCGAGGCGCGGGCCGCCCTGCGCGCCGCCGACGCGGCCATCGTCGTCGTGGACGCCGTCGCCGGCGTCGAGGTGCAGACCGAGAAGGCGTGGTCGATCTGCGAGGAATACGGCCTTCCGCGACTCGTGGTGATCAATCGCATGGACCGCGACCGCGCGTCCTTCGAACGCACCCTCGAATCGCTCCGCTCGACGTTCGGCCGCGGTGTCGTCCCCATCGCCATGCCCCTGGCCGAGGAGAAGGACTTCACGGGTGTCGCCGAGCTGGAGACCGACAAGGCCGACGTCTACGCCCCGGACCAGAGCGGCAAGTTCCAGCAGACGGACGTCCCGGCGGCGCTCAAGGAGAGCGAGGCGGCACTTCACGCGCAACTCGTGGAGATGGTGGCTGAAGCTGACGAGACTTTGATGGAGGAGTTCTTCGCCGAAGGGAACCTGCCATTACCGGATCTCATCAAGGGGCTCCGGCAGAGCGCCCTGTCGCGTCGCCTCTTCCCGGTCCTGCCGGCCTCATCGACTCGGAACGTCGCCATGCACCCGATCCTGGACGCCATCGTCGACCTCCTCCCCTCCCCCGTCGATCGGCCGGAGTGGATCGGAACGGACCCGGCATCCCATGGGGAGGCCCGGCGCGCAGCGGACCCGGCGGCCCCGCTGGCGGCCTTCATCTTCAAGACCATGGTGGATCCCCACGCTGGGCGCATCTCGCTCGTGCGCGTGGTCTCGGGAACGCTGAAGGCCGACGGAAGCGTCTACAACGCGAGCCGCGATGTCGTGGAGCGCGTGGGCTCCCTATTCGCCCTCCAGGGAAAGACCACGACTCCAGTGCAGGAGCTCCGGGCCGGGGACCTGGGGGCCATCGCCAAGCTCAAGGACACCCTGACCAACGATACCTTGGCCGACAAAGGACACCCTATCGTCTTTCCGAAGATCCCCTTTCCCGAGCCAGCGACGACCTTCGCCATCGAGCCGAAGACCCGAGGCGACGAGGACAAGATCTCCCAGTCCCTCCATCGCTTGATGGAGGAGGACCCGGTCATCCGCGTGTCCCAGGATCCCCAGACCCATGAGATGCTCCTGTCGGGGATGGGGCAGCTCCATGTCGAGGTCGTGGTCGGGAGGTTGAAGAAGCGCTACAAGGTCGAGGTCAACCTCAAGAAACCGAAGATCCCATATCGGGAGACGATCAAGACTGCGGCCGAGGGGCACGGCCGCCACAAGAAGCAGACCGGCGGCCATGGCCAGTTCGGCGACTGCAAGATCCGGATGAAGCCCCTTCCGCGCGGGTCGGACTTCAGCTTCGTCGACGATATCTTCGGCGGGTCGATTCCCAAGAACTTCATCCCGGCGGTGGAGAAGGGCATCCAGGCTGCGCGCCTCAAGGGGTTCGTCGCGGGCTATCCCATGGTCGATTTCCAGGTCGAGCTCTTCGACGGGCAGTACCACGACGTGGATTCGTCGGAGATGTCGTTCAAGATCGCCGGCTCTCTCGCGTACAAGGACGCGGTGCCAAAGTGCCGCCCGACCCTCCTCGAGCCGATCATGAAGGTGGAGATCGCGGTCCCCGAGGAGTACGCAGGGGCCGTAATGGGCGACCTTTCGAGCCGCCGCGGACGCCCCCAGGGAATGGAGCCGAAAGGCTCTTTGCAGGTGATCCGCGCCGAGGTGCCCATGTCGGAGATGCTCTCGTACGACGCCGACCTCACATCCATGACGGGGGCGCGCGGCTCGTACCACATGGAGATGTCCCACTACGACGAGGTGCCGGGGCAACTCCAGGAGAAGATCGTGTCGGCTACCCGCGCCGATCGGGGGGATGTCGAGGACGAGGCGTGAGCCCATGGACGCTGGCGGAGAGGACAAGGAGCGGGAAAAGGGGGAAGATGTCTCTTATGAGCCGTCACCCGCGCCGTCGCATTCTCGCCCCCGCGTCTCTTCTCTTTGTGGTGCTCTCCAGCGTTCTCCCCGTCCCGGTCCACGCCCAGGACGCTCCCAAGGCCGCGGGAAGCGAGGTCCCGGCGCCGAAGCGGACCAAGACCGTCCTCCCCGAATACCCGCCCGAAGCGCAGTCCCAGGGGATAAGGGGCATCGTGATACTGGAGATTGTCATCGACGCCCAGGGCCGAGTGGTCTCCGCCGAAGTCGTCCGCAGCATCGCCACCCTCGATGAAGCCGCCCTCGCCGCGGTTCGCAAGTGGGAATACGAGGTCACCAAAGTGGATGGGAAGCCCGTCAGCGTCCGGTTGACGGTCCCCATCACCTTCGCTCTGAAGGTCCCCGAGGTCTCCCGGCAGGAGGGAGCTCCGGAGTTGCGGCAGGGCGTCGCACCAGCGTTTCCCCCCGAGGCCGCGCGAGGAAAGGGCGGAGCTTCCGTAACGGCGGAGGTCACACTCGACTCGGAAGGCTCCGTCGCCGACGCTCTCGTAACCTCGGGCGCGTCCCCTTGGACTGAGTCTCTTCTCCAGGCCTTGCGGACGTGGAAGTTCGCCGTGGAGGATCCCGATACGGTCGTCGCGTTCCGTGTCGAGGCCCACTTTGAGGCCGGGTCGAAGGGAGAGGCGGGACGAGTCGATCTACGTCTGACGAACCCGAGGAAGAGCAGAGCGACGGCTGCCAAAGCGGATGCCCCCTCGTCGGCCGCAGCGACGCCAACGAATCCCAGTGTTCCGGCCCCAACCCCCGCTGCCGAAGGCCCAGCGAAGCCGGTTCCCGCCGCGACTCCTCCGCCAGCGCCAGCCGCCGCTCAGGCCGCCGAGCCCAAACCGGCACCTGCAGCAAGGGTCTCTCAGCCTCCGGTGGAGATGCTCTTGGCTCCGCCTCCCAAGCCAGCAGCACCGGCCGTCGTGGAGAACGGCGTGTCGGCGATACACGAGATCGCCCTCTCACCGGGCGTTCCCGATCTGATTCGGGGCCGGCGCCCCATCCCTCCTCCCCTGGCCCGGATGGCGGGAGCGACGGGGAGCGTGCAAGTCCGTTTCTCCGTGAACGCAGCGGGAGGGACGACGGTGCTGGGCTCGGAAGGCCCTGACCTCTTGCGTCCGGCCGCCGAAGGAGCCGTCTCCTCGTGGGCGTTCAGGCGAGCCTCCGCCGACCGGCTTCACCTGGTGGCAGCGATCGACTATCGGGCCGACGGAGCGACCGCGATTGTCCGCTCCGAGGACCAGCCGCAGCCCTGACCTCTATTCCTCGGCGGTCTTGTCGGCTTTCGCCTTGCGCGGAGACCTGGACTTTGCCGGCTTGGCGGCGTCAGCGCCCTTCGCTTCGGCCTTGCCCTTCGGCCCCGTCTCGTCGCCCTTCTTGCCTTTCTCGTCCTTCTTGCCGGGCTGATACTCGGAACCCAGCAGCTCGACGATCGCCATCTCGGCACCGTCACCCTTGCGGGGCCCGAGGCGAAGGATGCGGGTGTAGCCGCCCGGGCGTGTGGCGTAGCGGGCGCCGAGGTTGTCGAAGAGCTTGGTCACGACCTCCGAGTCGCGGATGTCGCGGCCCACGAGGCGCTTCGCATGACTCCTGTCGTCCTCGCGCTTGGCCAGGGTGATGAGCTTCTCGGCGTACGGACGCAGCTCCTTGGCCTTGGCGAGGGTCGTGCGAATCCGCTCGCGCTCGAAGAGAGCCGTGGCCAGGTTCCTGAGCAGCGCGATCCGATGGGGCGTGGTGCGCCCGAGCTTCCTGTGAGCGACTCGATGTCTCATATTCCTTGACGTCCCCAAGCCGCGCGGCGCCGGAACGGATCCGGCGCTCGCGCTCAGCTCTGCTTTACTGGTTCTGAGCCTGTGGGTAGTTGTCGAGCTTCATCCCGAGAGAGAGCCCCATCCCCGACAGGATCTCCTTGATCTCGTTCAGGGACTTGCGTCCGAAATTCTTGGTCTTCAGCATCTCGGCCTCCGTCTTCTGGACCAGCTCGCCGATGGTTCGGATGTTGGCGTTCTTCAGGCAGTTGTAGGAGCGCACCGAGAGCTCCATCTCGTCGACGCTCTTGTTGAGCTTCTCCCACCAGATCTC
>JBGPYB010000142.1:0-12012 GCA_041493035.1 Vicinamibacteria bacterium
CTTGGGGTAGTCGTTCTTGTGCCATGGCGACGCCATGTGGATGACCGAGCTGACGAAGAACACGACCACGGCCGACAGTAGGATCGGCAGCCAGAGCAGATGCAGTGCCGTCATGACGACCTCCTTGACCTCAGTGCAGAGGCAGTTTGTACAGCTTCGCGGCGTTCGTGCGCAGCACCATCGTCGCGATCTCCTGGGCGCGGCCTCGGGTGACCTCGTTGTCGCGGATCATGCCGCTGAGCGCGATCCCGAGCGCGTGCCGGGCTGTGGTCGACGCGAGCCAGGCCGACAGCTCCCAACCGGAGTCGGGACCGCTCGCGAAAGCGTCGGTGCCGAAGAGCACCTTCTCGGGATGCTGGGTAAGCCACCCGCGCAGGATGCCGGCCAAGGTCGCAGCCGTGTATGCCTGCGGCATGAACGAGAAGTCGGCGTAGACGTTGGGCTTCGCGAACATCGCACCCGTATGCGCGGCGAAGATGCCGCCGCCGTGAACGATCACGAAGTTGGTGCTCCTGAGCGAAGCGTCGCCGAACGCCGGCTCCAGGAGGAGTGGATCGCTGCCGGCGATCCTGTAATAGCCCCCCTCCCCCTCGAGGGAGTGAATGTGGACCGCCATCCCCAGGCGGCCCGCCTCACGAGCGATGTGCCTGAACAAGTAATCCTCGAGGTTCTTGTACTCCGTATGGTTGGGCTCTCCGCTGGCGACGTACTTCGCGTAGATGCTCCGGGCCGCCGCTTCGTCTGGATCATCGAAGTCCAGCTTGCGCAGGTAGGCGGCTTCGAACTTCACCGCGATGCAGCCCGCCTTCTGCTGGCGTTCGAGGGTCGGCGTCACGACCGTCGCCAGGTACGCGTCGAGAGTCTTCGGCAACGCGGCCATCTGGAGGTCCTTCAGGTAGCGTTGACGCAGGCGTTCTTCGAGCGGGTAGAGGACCGCATAGTCGCCGTTCCCCACGCGTTCGGCCTGCGTCGAGAGGGGCAGCATCAACGCATCCACGTAGGACGCCCAGCGGAAGCGCGGCGGAGCGAGGCCCGGGCCCATGGCGATCCGATTCGCGACCATGACGTCGGTGCCGATCTTGTCGAGGACCCATTCGGGGAACTTGTCCCCTTGCTCCTTCGCCACGCGTTGCATAGTCGCGCGCAGCTCGTTCAGATGGAGGGCGCTCAGATCGTCGTAGGGGTAGCCATAGAGCGCCTTGTAGCCGGCGATCCACTCGGGGTTCTCGGGCCTGAGCCGGGCGGGAAGCAGATACGCCGGCAGGTCGTCGAGGGGGAGCGCGTCCCAGTCGGCGTCGCCCGGCGCGGTGCTGTTGACGTGCGTGTGGTTGTCGACGGCCTTGATCGTCGCGATGAACTTCGCGAGGTCCGGGTCGACGGGCGACTGGGCCGAGGCGATGGTGGAGAGCAGCGCTGCGCTCGTCGCAATCAGAAGGGTCTCCGCGCGACTCCGGGACTCCGCGAGAGTCATCCGACCTCCTCGATATCAGCGTCCGGTTTGTCGGAGACCCTACTCCTTCAGCATCGAGAGGGTCAAGCTCGGCTCGCGAGCGACAATGCTGGTGCGGAGCAGCTCCCACCGGCAGAGCGCACCCCGTGCCCGTCTGCCGAACAGTCGGACAGGCTGCCGCGCTCCATCGCTTGCGCCGGCGCGGTCAGCTTCATTGTTGGGCCGCACGTCACGCTCCGAGTCGGTCAGCTAGGTCCAAGAAATCGACAGCCGTTACGTCGAACGAGGCATCTGGCGCCGTATCCACTGGCTGACCGGGCCCACCTTCCAAGGGGCGGGGAACCCACGCAGTCTTGAAGCCAACTCGTGCGGCGGCCTGGAGGTCGCCCTTGTGGGCAGCCACCATCATCACGCGCGTGGGTGGGAGGTCCAAGAGTCGAGCAGCAGTTTCGTAGACCTCCTTGTCGGGCTTGTAGTGGCCAGAGAGTTCTGCGGAGAGAACGCAGTCCCAGGGCAGGCCCGCATGCTTGGCCATGTCGACCAACAGCGACACGTTACCGTTCGAGAGGGTCGCCAGGATGTAGCGCGACTTCAGGCGGTTCAGCCCCGGCACAGCATCGGGCCACGGCATGAGACGGTGCCAGACGCGGTTCAGGTCCTCCACTTCCTCCCGCGACAGTCCACGAACATCGAACTGCTTCAGGAGGTCGTCCAGGATGAGACGATGAAGATTGTCAATCCTTGTCCACGGCAAAGCACCAGAGCGAACGCGATCCATGGCAGGACCATAGCCGGCGCGCCACGCGTCCGCGAGCTGTCCCCAATCCACGCGAAAGCCCTTGCGGCTGCCCAGCAGCTGTCCCTCTCGGATTATCGAGGAGCGCCAGTCCACAACCGTCCCGAACACATCGAAAGCCAATGCGCCTGCGGCGGACTCGCGCTGTGGTGGCGCAACTGTGGATTTCGCCAACGCATCGCCACTGCTGGAGCTTGAGACGCCAGTGATGGCAAGCCACATCGCACCGCCAGTGATCACCTCCCGTCGCCCGATGGCAGCGGAGCCCTGCGTCTTCCCTTGGTTCATTTTCGCCTCGCGTCGCCCGTCTTCGGGTTGCACCAGAGTGAGTGGCTCGCACCTTCGCGCTGGAGATAGCAGCCGTGCCTGCGCGGGCGGTTCAACAGCGCCTATCCACAACCGCCGCCACCGTCACTCCTTGCCTCGCCTCGCTCGCACGCGGCTGGAGATAGACGCCTTTATGTTGGGCAGCGCGTCGCTTTCGCCCGGAGCGACATCTCGCACCTTCCGCAGCACCGCTTCATAGGCTTTCCGGCCACCGCGCTTGGCACGCTCCTGAAGGTAATCAGCGGCCATCAGAGCGGCAAGCTTCTCGCCGACGGCGGAGCTGATCAGTTGGTTCATGGATACACCCTCGCGAACAGCCAGCTCTCTGAGCTTCTGATGAAGGGAATTGGGAAGACGGATACTCAGAGTGCTCATTGCAGTGCTCCTATCCGCCTCAGGAAGGCAGCCGGCTCAACAACAGAGATTCCAAACTGGTTGGCGCCCACAAAGCCCCGCACGTTGTACGTAACGATCGCATCGCATCCCGCAGCAACCGCGAGTTCCAGAAGAAGGTCGTCCTTTGGATCCGGAACAAGAGGACGCCACAGAAAGAAGATCTCCTGTAGATGAGCCACGCTACAGAAGTAGTCCAGGACAGCATCGGTGTCTGCTACCGAGAGGCGGGTTGCTCCCTTGTGCCGGAGGAGAACCGCTTCATATTCAAGCACCAGCGGAACCGACAGAGCGATCTCGAACCGATCACGACCAACCTCCGTCAACAGCTGGAAGGCCACACCTCGTCTCGACCGCAGGCCAGCAACGAGGACGTTGGTGTCAATGACAATCCTGGGCGCCCTTGTCACGGTATCACGGACGATACCACGACGAGAGGCCCTCGTCTACCCCTGAACGTCTGTCCAACACCGCGTTAACTTGCGAAGGCCGCGACCCGGTCTGGCAATGGAGCGGACTGACCTCGTCGTGGCTCGGGGACTAGTTTAATGGGTGACGAGCCAGCGGCCCGGCCCGGCAAGGTACGCCTCGAAGTCGGCTACGGCTGCGTCGGGGGGAGCGCCGTGCGACACGAAGTCCTCGGCGGAGAAGCTGGTGGTCACGGCGACGCAGGCCATGCCGGCTGCGCGGGCGGCCTTGAGGCCCAGGGGCGCGTCCTCGAAGGCGAGGCAACGCTCGGGGGCCACGCGGATCACCGCGGCCGCGGCCAGGAAGACGTCCGGGTACGGCTTCCCGCGCGGCACGCTGTCGCTGCGAACCACGTGGGGGAAACGGTGGACGAGGCCGATCTCGTTCAGGGTGTGGGGAATGTTGTCTTCCGGGGACGACGTTGCGATGACGACGGGAATCCCTCGGGCCTCGAGGAGAGACAACAGTGGGTCCAGGCCCCGAAGGGGCTCGAGCTTGCCGCGCGAGAGCTGACGGTAGAGAGATTCCTTCTCGTGGGAGTAGCGCCGCACGTCTTCGGCCGGAAGGTCCTGGCCGAAGACGAGGGGGAAGATGTCCCGGTTGCGCTTGCCGTCGATGCGGGCCCGCATGGCGGCGTCGAGAGGCGGCAAGTTGTGGCGACGGAGAAACTCCTGGAAAGCCGCCGCGTGGATCTCCATGTTCCCCACGATCGTCCCGTCCAGGTCGAAGACGACGCCGCCATATGGCGCCAACTAGCGCGCGACCTGGGAGAACGTCTTCCAAGCCGCGTCCAGCTCGGGAGCTGGAACGGTCCCCGGAAGAATGAGCACGCGGTAGCGGAACGTGACGGCTTTGTGGGGCGCCAGCTTCAGGTTCAGCTCCTCGCGGCCCTCCGAGAAGACCTTCTGCCCCAGGGGATTCGCCGCGAAGAGTCCGTAGCCGCGGGCGTGCCAGTACGCGGGAGCCCCGGGGTTCCGCGGGTGATCCAACATCGCGACCGTCGCGTCTTCGTCGCCGACGCGCCCCGACAACGCGACCCAGCGCGCCCGCGTCCCCCAGGCGGCATCGCCCTCCTTCCCTTCGCTCGTGCGGTAGTGGCCGGTGACACCCGTGTTGTCGACCGCCTCGATGGTCGTGGGCCGGCCGCTCCCGTCGGTGAGGGTGACGGGCTCCTTCGAGGGCTGTTCCAAGGAACGCGCGACGCGCATTCCGAAGAAACCCTCCTTGTTGTCGGCGAACGCGACCGGGATTCGCCGGGCCGTGAGGCGCGAGATGCGGTCGAGGCTTCGGCCCTCGCCGGCGCGGCGGAAGACGAAGGTCGCGTCTTCATCCAGGACCACGGTGCCGTCGGCGACAGTCCACTCGATCGCGACGCGGAGGCGCCCTTCGTCGCGCCCGCTCGTGGCGGAGACGATGCGCCTGTGGGTGCCGTGCCCCATCCTCGCGCGCTGCTCCGCCGGAATGGCCGGAGAGTTGTTCCAGAAGTCGACGCCGTTCACGTCGCCGTAGCTCATCCAGAGGCCCACCTGGTGCGGATGGTCGGTGCGTTCTCCCGGCCTTGGCTCCAACGGGAAGCCGCGGGTGACCGGCGTCCCCTTCGCCGTGAGGATGGGAAAGAGGACGGGCTTGGTCAGGGGCTCGCTCCAGAGATACGCCGTGAAGCGCTTGCCGTCGATGGTCACGTCGACGCGACGGTCGGCCTCGTGAGGCAGCACCTCGATACGGCCCACCGGTGGGGCCGCTGCTGCCGCGGCGGCCATGAGGACGACAGCGGCGAGGCTCACAGGGCGGCGCCCTCCACTAGAGCGCACCGGCGCGGCCGAGCGCGGCCTTCATTCCCGCCAGGGATTGCCGCGTCGATTCCTCGGCACTGCCGGCGCCGCGCCAATGGGTCTCCAGGGTCACGAAGCTCCGGTAGCCGTCGCGCTTCAGTGCCCGGAACTGCCCTTCCCAGTCGATGATCCCGCTCCCGACGCGGGCGTGTTCGAACCCGCCCCCCGCCTTGCGGGCCAGGTCCTTCACGTGGATGTGGGCGATCCGCTTCGGCGGCAAGAGCCGATACCCGTCGGGGTACGGCGTATCGCCGTGCCATGCCGCGTTCTGCAGGTCCCAGTTGAGCTGGAAGAACGGCACGTCCACCGCCTTGAGCGTGCGGGCAGCCTCCGCGGCCGTCGCGGTGTTGCAGGCGAACTCGTTCTCGAGGACCAGGGTGATTCCCTTGGCACCGGCGCGACGGGCGGCGTCGGCCAGGGTGCGGTCCATGGCCGCGCGATGGGGAGCCGGATCGTCGAGCCGCCAGAAGTCGAAGGCGCGGAGGTGCTCCGTGCGGAACACGCGCGCCAGCTCGATGGCGCGGTCCAGAACCTCCGCCTGCTGCTCGAAGAGGTAGTCGGCGCCGAAGCGGTCCTGGGTGGCGGTCGAAAGAGGGGCTCCCGGCCAGTCGGCCTTGAATAGCGGGCTTGCGATGGCGGAGACGCCGAGACGGAAGCGCTCGAGGAGGCCGCGCGCTTCGGCCACGTCCTTGGCATCCCACGCCATGACGTTCTTCCCCCACGCGGCGCGCAGCTCGACGTAGCCCAGGCCGAACTCGTGGGCCGCGACGTCCATGGCGTGCTCCAGGTCCTGGCTGATCTCGTCGGTCAGAACGGAAAGCTTGAATGGAGTCATGATTCGAGGGACAGGCCCAGGGTTTCGACGGCGTAGCGGCGGTTCGTCTCGGCGCAGTCCCGCGGCGTGCGTCCGGGATCCGGGACCTCGTCCAGCTCGAGGACAGCGGGGCCCCGGAAGGAGATCTTCTTGAGGGTCGCGATGACCTGCGGGACGTCGACGCGGCCGTGCCCCAGTTCCACGAATTGGTACGCGTCGCGAGCCGGACGCCCGCCGTCTGCAGGAGCATCCCGTACGTCCTTGAGATGGAGGAGAGCCAGGCGATCGCGGTGGCGCGCGATCGCGACCGCCGGGTCGCCGCCTCCTTGCGCGTAGTGGGCGATGTCGAGCAGGAGGCTGACGTAGTGACGATCGGACGCGTCGAGCACCTTCGCCATCTCTTCCGGCGACTCGCCAAAGCCTCCCATGTGGTTGTGGTAGACGAGCCGTACGCCCAGGTCGAGGGTACGGCGACCGATCTCCGTCAGGAGCCCTCCGAGCCGCTCGTAGTCTTCGGGCGACGGCGCGCGGCCCTTCGGCCGCTCCGACGTGACCTGAAGAAAGGCGCCACCCAAGGCCTTCGCGAACCGAGCGTGGGCCAGGTGCGTGTCGAGAAGCGCCTCTCGGCTGGCGGGGTCGGCGTTCACGTTGCCGCTGGAGAAGCAGAGGAGCGCCAGCTTCTTTGCGTCGAGACGACGGCGCAATTCCTCGGGCTTGTCGCCGTAGCGCGCCACAACGTTGGAGCGGAGTTGGATGCCGTGGAAGCCCAGGGCCGCGATCTCGTCGATGGCCTTGTCGTCGTCGCCGCCCCATAGGATCGACGCGCAACCCAGACGCAGGGCGAAGGGGCGCGGCGTGATGGGCCGGTCGAAGGCGGAGAGATCCAGGGGCGGATAGAGGGGGCCGTCGGCAGCCGCTCGCAGGGGCGCCGGAAGCGCAGCAGCAGCGGCTGCGCCGAGGGTCGCCAGGAACTCGCGGCGGGACGGAGGCATGACGCCCCGATTATGCATGGGAGCCGGCTGCCGAGCCCAGTGGGAAGCCGAAGTAGTCGCGGGCGTTGGTGAAGGCGATGCGCGTCACGATCGCGCCGAGAAGCTCGCGATCGTCGGGAACGAGGCCGCGCCGGGCGTCTTCGCCCAGGAGGTTGCAGACGATCCGCCGGAAGTAGTCGTGGCGCGAATAGGAGAGAAAGCTGCGCGAGTCGGTCACCATTCCGACGAAGCGCGAGAAGAGGCCCATGTTGGAAAGGGCGCGGAGCTGGGCCTCGATACCGTCGCGCTGGTCCAGGAACCACCAGGCGGCGCCGTATTGGAGCTTGCCGGGGACGCTGCCGTCCTGGAAGTTGCCCACCATGGTGGCGAAGACCTCGTTGTCGCGCGGGTTCAGGTTGTAGAGGATCGTCCTGGCGAGGGCGCCTCGGCGATCGAGGGTGTCCAGGAAGCGCGCCAGGGGGCGCCCCTGCTCGAAGTCCCCGACGGAATCGCATCCCGTGTCGGCCCCCAGCACGGCGAAGAGGCGGCCGTTCGTGTTTCGAAGGGCACCCAGGTGGAACTGCTGCACCCATCCTCGCGAGTGATCCATCACAGCCATGCGGTGGACGAGGGCCGACTGCAGTCGCAGTGCGGCAGCAGGATCGAGAGAGCGTCCCGACCGGAGTACGTCGAAGGCGGTGGCCACTTCGGCATCGGAGTGCGGAGCCGCGGGGATAGCCGCGAGCCCGTGGTCCGAGGCACGGCACCCGAGCGCGTGGAAAGCCTGATGTCGGAGATCGAGTGCTTCAAGGAAGGACCCGAGGTTGGAGATGCTCCTTCCCGAGGCCGCTTCGAGGCGACCGACCCAGGCATTCCAGGCCGCGGGATCGCCGACGGCCAAGGCCTTGTCGGGGCGCCAGGTCGGATAGACGCGAGTGACCGGCTCCGGCCGTGCGGCAAGAGCCATGTGGGCATCCAAGGCGTCGGTGGGGTCGTCGGTGGTGCAGACAACGGCCACGCGAAAGGTCCGCAGGAGGCCGAGGGCCGTGAAGGCGGGTTCATGCAAACGCTCGTTGCACCGGTCGAAGATGGCCCGCGCCGAGGTCGGCCCGAGAAGAGCGTCGATCTCGAACGGGCGGCCAAGCTCCATGTGGGTCCAGTGGTAGAGAGGGTTGCGAAGCGTTTCTGGAACCGTCCGCGCCCACGCCTCGAACTTCTCCCAGTCGGAGGCGTCCCCCGAGCAGAAGCGCTCCGGCACCCCGTTCGCGCGCATCGCCCTCCACTTGTAGTGGTCTCCCTCGAGCCACAGCTCCGTGATGCTGCGGAAGCGATGGTCCGAGGCCATGGCCTGCGGTGAGAGATGACAGTGGTAGTCGACGATGGGCAGGTCGCGCGCGAAGCGCAGGTAGAGGTCGACGGCCACGTCGCTCTCGAGAAGGAAGTCGTCGTGGATGAACGGGCGCGGGCTCAGCTCACACCTCCGCCGGCTGCATCTTGGGCACGAGAAGCTGGATGGTCGCGAGGGCGACGAGGTACGCCGACCCGGCGAGAGCAAAGAGGACCCAGTAGCTCCCGGTCCACTGCAGCAGGTAGCCCGTCGCCGTGGCGATCAACATGCCACCGATGGCGCCCGCCATCCCCGCGAACCCGATGACGGAAGCCACGGCTCGCCGTGGAAACATGTCCGACGCGAGGGTGTAGATGTTGGCCGACCAGCCCTGGTGCCCCGCCGTGGCCAGGCCGATGAGTGCTACGGCTCCCCAGAGGGACTCGACCCGAGGAGCAAAGACGATGGGGACGACGGCGAGGGCGCAGGCCAGCATCGTCGTCTTCCGCGCGGCGTTCACCGAAAACCCGCGCCCGATGAGAGCCGACGAGAGCCAGCCGCCGCCGATGCTGCCGACGTCGGCGATCAGGTAGATCGTCACGAGAGGCGGACCCATCTTCGCGAGGCCCAGGCCGTGGCGCTCGTTCAGGAACTTCGGTAGCCAGAAGAGGTAGAACCACCAGATCGGGTCGGTGAGAAACTTGCCAAGCGCCACCGCCCAAGCCTGACGTTGGCCGAGGAGCGTGAGCCACGGAATGGGTGTGGTCGGCTCTTCGTCGTCGGATCGGATGTGGGCGCGCTCCTGTGGCGAAAGACGCGGGTGATTCTCGGGAGTCGCGTAGAGGCCGAGCCAGGCCACCAGCCAGACAAATCCGATGGCGCCGGTGAGGACGAAGGCCCAGGGCCAACCGTAGGCCAGGGTGATGATCGGCACGACCGCGGGCGCCACGATGGCGCCGAGGTTGCTCCCGGCGTTGAAGAGGCCGGTGGCGAAGGCGCGCTCCTTCCGTGGGAACCACTCCGCCACGGTCTTGATCGAGGCCGGGAAGTTGGCTGACTCGCCGAGGCCCAGGACGAAACGGGCGACACCGAATCCGAGGGCGGATCGCGCGAAGGCGTGGGCCATGGCGGCGAGACTCCACACCACGATGGCCACAGCGAAGCCGCGTTTCGTCCCAACGCGGTCCAGGATGCGCCCGGCGACCAGCAGTCCGAGAGCGTACGCGGCCTGGAAGGACGTCACGATGTAGCCGTACTGGACCTCGTTCCAGCCGATGGACCGCCCAAGGTCCGGAGCCAGGATCCCCAGGACCTGGCGGTCGATGTAGTTGATGGTGGTCGCGCAGAAGAGGAGGGCGCAGACCACCCACCGGATCCTCCCCAATTCAGCCCCGCCACGCGGCGCCGCTCGGGTACTCGTAGCGGTCGAGGGACTCGGGCTTCATCGTGATGCTGTAGCCGGGAGCGGTCGGCGCCAGATAGCGGGCGTTCCGGATCCGGACCGGTTCCACGAAATGCTCGTGGAGATGGTCCACGTACTCGCACACGCGATTCTCGAGGCTCGCGCCCACGGCGATGTAGTCGAAGATCGCCAGGTGCTGGACGTACTCGCAGAGGCCGACGCCTCCGGCATGCGGGCAGACCGGTACACCGAACTTGGCCGCCATCAGGAGAATCGCCAGCACTTCGTTGATGCCCGCCACGCGGCACGAGTCCACTTGGCAGAAGCCCAACGCCCCGAGCTGGAGGAGCTGCTTGAAGATCACGCGGTTCGCGCATGCTTCCCCGGTGGCCACCTTGACAGGAGCAATGGCCTTGGCGATGGCGGCGTGACCCACCGCGTCGTCGGGGCTCGTGGGCTCCTCGATCCACCAGGGATCGAAGCGGGCGAGAGCCTTCATCTGCCGGATCGCCTCGGGGACGTCCCAGCACTGATTGGCGTCCATCATGAGGGTGCGACCGGGACCGATCTCTTCCTTCATGAGCGCCGCGCGACGAAGGTTCGCTTCGAGGTCCTGCCCCACCTTCATCTTGAAGTGAGTCCACCCCGCCGCCACCGCTTCGCGGCAGAGCCGACGGACCTTCTCGTCGGAGTAGCCGATCCATCCGGTGGACGTCGTGTAGGCTGGAAAGCCGTCGCGCAGCATCTCGGCCTCGCGCGCGGCGCGGGTAGGCGCGTTCTTGCGCAGGATCGCGAGCGCTTCGTCGGGAGTGAGGGCGTCGGTGATCCACATGAAGTCGATGCACGACACGAGCTGCTCCGGGCTCATGTCCGCGAGGAGCTTCCATGTGGGCTTCCCCTCACGCCTCGCCCACAGGTCCCAGATCGCATTCACCACCGCGCCCGTCGCCATGTGAACGATTCCCTTCTCGGGACCGATCCAGCGGAGTTGGGCGTCCTGGGTGAGGCTGTGGTGGAAGGCGCGGAAGTCCGCGGTGATGGCCTCGAGCGTTCGCCCCTCGACGAGGCGGGCCAACGCCCGGGCCGCGGCCACGCCGATCTCGTTGCCATGGCCGTTGGTGAAGGTGAGGCCGCGCCCTTCGAGTCCCGCGTCGGTCTCGAGGACGACGTAGGTGGCCGAGTAGTCGCCGACGTTGAGCGCGTCGGAGCCGTCCAGCTCCCGGGAGGTCGGGAAGCGTATGTCCCGCGCCCGCAGTGCGGTGATTTTCACTATTGATTGACTCCGCTGGCCAGGAATCCTCCGTCCACGGCCAGAACCTCCCCGTTGACGAAGCTGGCCGCGTCCGAAGCGAGAAAGACCGCAGCGCCGGCCAGCTCCTCGACGCGCCCAAACCGCCGGAGGGGCGTGCGGGCGATGAACTCCCGGCCCCGCCCCGTCCCTTCGAGGAGCGCGCGATTGAGGTCGGTGGGAAAGACGCCCGGGGCGATCGCGTTCACGTTCACGCCCCGCGGACCCCACTCGAGGGCCAGCGACTTCGTGAGCGACGCCACGGCGGCTTTGCTGGCGGAGTATGCCGCCACCTCGTAGAGCGCCACGAAGGACGACAGCGAGGCGATGTTGACGATGCGGCCGCTTCCCTGTTCGAGCATGGGGCGGCCGAACACCTGGCATGCACGGAGCGTACCGAGCAGATTCGTATCGAGGATGGCCTGCCAATCGGCTTCGTCCATGTCGAGAGTCGGTTGGCGCTTCGTGCGGCCGGCGCAGTTCACCAGGATGTCGACACGCCCGAGGGAGGAGAGGACCGCGTCGCGAGCCGATTCGAGTGAGGCGCGATCGGTGACGTCGCAGGGGACGCGAACCGTCCGGCGCCCGCGAGCCTCCACGTCGGCTGCCGTGGCCTCCAACTGGTCGCGACGGCGCGAGCTTCCGACGACGTCGGCGCCGGCTTCGGCGAGGCCACGAACGATCGCGCGGCCGATGCCGGAGGTCCCTCCGATGACGACGGCGATCTTTCCAGTGAGATCGAGGGGGGCAAACGCCATGCTTATCTCCGTGCCGCTGGGCGCCGGCCGCGGGAGGCAGCCTTAGCGGCCGCGGCCCGAGTCGCGGCGAGTGCGTCCTCTACGGCGAGGGCTTCCTCGGCGAGACGGAGATGCTCGGCCATTGCGGTGCGCGCCGTCTCGGCGTGGCCCCGGCGAATCGCCAGGTAGATCCGCCGGTGCATCTCC
>JBGPYB010000074.1:0-22018 GCA_041493035.1 Vicinamibacteria bacterium
CTTCAGGACGCCGCCGCTCGAGCCCCGCGGCGGAAGGCCTCCTCGTTGAGCGGGACCAGGGCGCACTTGTCGCGCAGCGCCTGGCGGATCGCCACGAGGAACGTCCCCTCGGGGAGGAGTTGCGTCGCCGCCTGTAGCGTGCCGAGGGCGACGACGTTCTTCACCATCACCTTCCCGAGGTCCGAGGCGATCTTGGTCCACGGGATTCCCACGAGCTTGACTCCCGAGGGCACCGAGGGCACGTCGGCGATGACGGAGCTGTCGTAGAGAATGGTCCCTCCGTGGGCGACGGTTGGCCCGAACTTCGCCAGGCTCGGAGCGTTGAAAGCCACCAGGATGTCGGGGGCCGGAGCGGACGGCGAGAGCACCTCGTCCTCGGCGATCCGCACGTCGGCGTACGACGTTCCTCCGCGCGACTCCGGCCCGTAGCTCGGGATGTGGGTGGCGTCGAAGCCCTCGTTGATCGCCGCGCGGGTCAGCAGCAGCGCCGCCGTCTGCGCGCCGTCGCCCCCCGCGCCGGCGAGCTTCAGGGCGACGCCCTTGCCCCGGAAGCGTTCGGGGAAGGAGGAGCAGCAGCGGGCGGCGGCCTCCGTCGTCCCGCCGAGAACCCTGCGAACGGCCTCGGGCTCGAAGCACGGGGGCCGAGGCTTGAACCAGGACTCCCCCGGGACGTCCTTCTTGACGCCGAGAGGGAAGACTTGCGTCATGGACTCCTTCACCCAGCGCTCCGTCTCCTGCGGGGTCTTGTGAAGGTGGATCGGGCACTCCGCCAGCACCTCGACGAAGGCGAATCCCCGGTTCTTCGCCTGAAGGTCCAGGGCCTTGCGGATCGCTTTCTGCGCGCGGACCCGCTGCTTGGCGTCGAAGAGAGCCACCCGCTCCACGTAGATGGGGCCGTCGAGTCCGGCGACGAGCTCCGCCATGCGGAAGGGCGCGCCCATCATCCGGTCCCTTCCTCCGGGCGAGGTGGTCGTCTTCTGGCCCATCAGCGTCGTGGGGGCCATCTGTCCCCCCGTCATGCCGTAGATGGCGTTGTTCACGAAAATGACGGTGAGGGGGATACCGAGCTGCGCCACCGAAAGGATCTCGGCAAGGCCGATCGACGCGAGGTCGCCGTCCCCCTGGTAGCTGACGACGACGGCGTCGGGGTTCGCGAGCTTGTGTCCGAGGGCCACCGCCGGCGCCCGGCCGTGGGCGGCCTGCGAGTTCCCGACATCGAGGTAGTAGTGGAGGAAGACGGCGCACCCCACCGGGGAGATGGCCACCGTCCGATCCTGAATTCCCAGGCTCTCGATGGCTTCGGCAAGGTACTTTTGGACCAGGCCGTGGCCGCAGCCGGGGCAGTAGTGGGTGCTCCGGCCCTTGAGGCCCACGCCGTGGTCGTGGCGCTCGAAGTGCTCGTAGAACGCGCCGGTCATGCGGCTACCCCCCTTTGCTTCACGAGGGTCCGTGCCCTCTCCACGATCTCGCCCTCCTGCGGGAGGACGCCTCCCATGTGGCGCACCGACTCGATGCGTGGAAGGGCCTGGACACCCGCGTGGGAGAGGGCGAGGCGCATCTCGTCCTCGAGCTGGCCGGCGCTCGCCTCCACCACCAGGACGCCTCGCGCCCTCTCGAGGAGCGGGGTCAGAAGCTGCACCGGGAAGGGCCACAGGGTCTGCGGACGGAAGAGGCCCGCGCGGATCCCTTCGCGTCGCAGCGCCTCGACCGCTCCCTTGGCCATCCGGGCCGGGGTGTTGCAGGCCACGAGGAGGAGCTCGGCATCGTCGCAATGGGAGAGCTGCGCCCGCTGCTCCGTCTCGACCATCCGTCGGTACTTCTCGCCCAGGTGCAGGTTGTGGGCCTCGAGGTCGGCCTCGCTGAGCTGGATCGACGAGATGAGGTTTCTCCGGTGCATGCGGTCTCCGTAGACCGCCCACTCCGGGATCCCCGGCTTGACCAGGATGTCGGGGAGGGACACACGGCCCGTCATCTGCCCGAGGTAGCCGTCGCAGACGACGATCACCGGGTTCCGGTACAAGAACGACAGCTCGAAGGCGCGCATCGTGAAGTCGAGCATCTCCTGCGGGTTCGCCGGCGCCAAGACGATGGCGTGGGTGTTGCCGTGGCCCAGGCCGCGGCAGGCCAGCTTGATGTCGGCCTGCTCCGGAGCGATATTGCCGAGCCCGGGGCCTCCGCGCATGACGTTCACGAAGACGCCGGGCAGCTCGGCGCCGATCATGTACGAGATCCCCTCGAGCATCAGGCTGAAGCCTGGTGACGAGGTGAAGGTCATCGAGGGAAGACCCGCGCCGCCGCACCCGTACATGAAGTTGACCGTCGCCACCTCGCTGACCGCCTGCACGAAGACGCCATCCAGCTTGGGGAGGAGAGCCGCCATGAGCTCCGCCCCCTCGGTCGAGGGCGTGATCGGGTAACCGAAGAAGTGGCGGCATCCGGCGAGGAGCGCGCCGATGGCCGAGGCGTAAGTGCCCTTGATGACCAGCGGCTCGGTCTCAGGGAGGCGGAGGCGTGTGTCGGGAATGGGGTGGGGCACCGGGGCCGTGCTCCGCCTCGGCCCGAAGAGCCACTCCGGATGGACGGCGCTCTCGCCGTCGATGGGCGCGGGCACCAGGCCGTAGGGCTCGGGGCACGCACTGAAGCAGAGGCCGCAGGACGAGCAATGTTCTAGATCGATGACGATTGGCACCAGGCCGGTCGCTGGAAGGGTCTCCGCCCCGAAGTGGATGCACTGCTTGGCGCAGGCCTCGATGCACCGGCCGCACCCCTTGCAGAACTCGGGGAGAACGACGGGCTTGGGACGCTCGAGGGTGGTCTCCATGATCCCTCCCTCCCACCGACCCTGGGTGCAAACTTCCCGCCATCCCAGGAGTGCCGCCGAAACGATCGAGTCGCCTCGTGGCGCGGCCCGCCGCGACGTTTTTTCAGGGAGGCCGGCGCCCCCGGCGCAAAGTTGTCGGGGCGCATGAATCAGTTGAACTAGACGGCGGGCGGCCCCGCCGCGAGCCAGGCCGGGAGGCGCGCGGCGCACGCGGCGCAGAAGGCGGCTCCGCGAGCGTCAACCCTCTCCACCGACCCTGCGAAGCGCATGAGGCAGGCCGCCTCCGAGCAGTGTCTCAGCGAGGCGACGTGTCCGAGTTCGTGGAGGATCTCGGTGACGGCGCGCTGCATCAGGATTTCGGGGTCGGGCGGCAGGCCGTAGAAGCCCGGATCAAGCCGGGCCAGGGAGACGAGAGCGGCCTTCCCGCCCTGTCGTGCGCGGCCGAAGACGAAGGTGAAGATCGGTATGGCCATGTCGAGGGGGGTCACGCCCACGACGAGGCCCTTTCCTGCCGCCTCGCGTTCGAGCGCCGCGAGGACCGCGTCGGCGTCGATCTGGTCTCGTTCCGGAAGGCGCGCCAGCGGCACGCCGCGGACGTCGGTGGCGAGGTGGCAAGGGAGGCGCAGGTGCCGGCTCAGGCGCTCCGCGAGGCGCGCGACGCGCGGCGGCGGAAGGGGTCCGAGCGGGAGAAGGTGAAGGGCTTCGAACGCCCCGGGTTCCGGGCTAGCCCCCATTCGCGGGTCTCTTGAGCTCGTACCTCCGGATCTTGTTATAGAGCGTCACGCGGTCCACGTCGAGAACCCGGGCCGCCCGTGTGATATTCCACCCGTTCGTCTCCAGGACGGCGCGGACGTGGGCCTTCTCGGCCTCGGCCAGGGAGCCTGGGGATGCATGGTCGGGAGCGCCGGCCACATGGACGGGAAGGACCCCGAGCTCGACGACCGGCCCATCGCTCAGGACGACGGCTCTCTCGATGGCGTTCTGGAGTTCGCGGACGTTGCCGGGCCACGGGTAGCGACGAAGCGCCTCCAGTGCCCCCGGCGCGAAGGTCATCGGCCGCCGGCTCATGGCCGACGTGAAGCGGGACAGGAAGTGCTCGGCGAGGAGCGGGATGTCCTCGGGTCGCTCCCGAAGGGGCGGGATCTCGATGGTGAGGACGTTCAGGCGCCAGAAGAGGTCCTCGCGGAACGCCCCGGAGCGGACGCACTCCTCGAGGTTCCTGTGGGTGGCGGCGATCACCCGGAAGTCGACCGATACCGGTGTGTTGCTCCCGAGGCGGGTCACGACCTTCTCCTCGAGGACTCGGAGCAGCTCCACCTGGACGTGAGGGCTCACCTCGCCGATCTCGTCGAGAAACACCGTCCCCCCTTCGGCGGCCTCGAACTTCCCCTTGTGACGCGCCCGGGCTCCGGTGAAGGCTCCGGCCTCGTGGCCGAACAGCTCGCTCTCCAGAATCCCCTCCGAGAGGGCGCCGCAGTTGACCACGACCAGCGGGCTGTAGCGTCGTGCCGATCCGGCGTGGATCGCCCGGGCGACCAGCTCCTTGCCCGTTCCCGACTCTCCGGTGATCAAGACCGTCGCGTCGTTCGTCGCGACGGTTCCGACCAGATCGAGGACGCGCTTCATGACCGGCGAGCTCCCCAGTAGCGGCGGCGGTGCCGAGACCACCTCGAGGCTCTTCTTGAGCCGCAGGTTCTCGGCCCGCAAAGAGCGGTGTTCCCCGGCGCGGCGGATGAGCAGCGAGAGGTCGTCGGGGTCGAAGGGCTTGATGATGTAGTCGTACGCCCCGGCCTTCATGGCCTGGACGGCCGACTCGACCGAGGCGTAGGCGGTCATCAGGATGATCGTGAGGTCGGGGTCCGTCGCGGCCAGGCGGCTCTGCATCTCGAGGCCGTCCATCCCCGGCATCTTGACGTCGACGAGGGCGATGTCGTAGCGACCCTGACCGCAAAGGCGCAGCCCCTCGCGCGCGCTCTCGGCAACGTCGACCGCATGGCCGTCCTGCTCGAACCACCCCTTGAGGGATTCCCGGACGATGGGCTCGTCGTCCACGATGAGGATCTTCATGGCACCTCCGGCGGCGGCTCGAGTGGGAGGCGGACGGTGAAAGTCGTCCCCGAACCGACCGCCGATAGGACGTCGATCCGTCCGCCGTGGCGGGTCACGATCCCGTAGACCACCGCCAGCCCCAGCCCCACGCCCTTGCCCCCCGTCTTCGTGGTGAAGAACGGCTCGAAGATGCGGCTACGATCCTCCTCGGCGATCCCACAGCCGTTGTCGCTGACGACGAGGAGGACGGCGTTCGACTCGGGGTCGCGGCGCACCGCGACGGTCACCCGGCCGCCCACGGGCGTGGCGTCGAGGGCGTTCATCGCGAGGGCCAGGATCATCTGCTCGATCTGGGCCGCGTCGCACCGCAGGCGCGGGAGATCCTGCGGCACCTCGAAGGTCAGCGAGACGCCCAGGATCTCCGCCTGGTGGCGGAGGAGGAGGGCGCAGCGGTCCGAGACGGGTTTCAGGTCCTCGTCGGTCAGGCGCGCCGGTCCCGAGCGGCTGAAGGTGAGAAGGTTCTTCACGATGTCGCCGCAACGCCCCGACTCCGAGTCGACCATCTGTAGAATGCGGTCGGTCTCGGGGTCGGCGCTTTCTCCGAAGCGCCGCCTGAGGAGGCGCGCGTAAGTGCGGATGCCCGCCAGGGGGTTGTTGATCTCGTGGGCGACGACCGCCGCCAGCTTTCCGAGGGAGGCCATCCGCTCGACGGCCGACATCCGCTCGTAGCTGCGCTGCAGCTCCGCGGTCTTCTCCTCGACGCGCCGCTCGAGGGCCTCGTTCCACTCCTCGAGGGCGGTCCGGGCCCGGGCCAGTTCCTCGGTCATCGCGTTCCACGAGGCGGCCATGACGCCCATCTCGCCGGGAGAGCGGACGGTCACTCTGGTCGTCAGGTCTCCGCCGGCCACGCGGACGATGGCGGCCGTCATGCCCTCCACCGGCCTCAGGACCATGCGCCAGAGGAGCAGGCCGGCGAGGGCGACGACCGCGCCAACGGTCGCCGCCAGGGCCCCCGCCATCTGTCGCTCCGACGCAGCCAAGGCCTCTTCGACCGAACCCATCGACAACTGGACGTCCAGCACTCCCAGGACCCGCTGTGAGTCGGAGTGGGCGTGGCACGAGGAGACGCACTGCGCCTCGTTGTGGATGGGGGCGACGACGCCCAGGATGCGCTCGCCGCGAGCGTTCCGGAAGAGGCGCACACGGTCGGCCCTCTCCAGGCGCTCCAGCGGCTGGCCCTTCTGGTGGCAGGCGTAGCACTCCTCGGCGCGGATGTCGACGAGCGAGCCCACCTCTTCCGCTTCGGTGGACGTACGGATGCGCCCTTCCTTGTTGAAGATCCGTATCTTCGAGATCCCCTGCTGGGTCCCGATGTTCATGATGATCCGATGGACCCCCTCGGCGTCGTTCCGAAGCATCCCGTCGCGGGTCGAGCCCCGGATCGTCTCTGCGATGCCGTTGGCGCTGGCGCCGACGAGACGCGTGAGGTGAGTCCTTTGGAGGCGCAGGTTGTAAACGCCCGCCACGGCCAGTATCGCCGCGGCGCCGAGACAGAGACCCACGCCGATTCGGAGTGCGAGGCGATGCCGGAGGCCGACGTCGACGCGGGGGAGGGACGGAACGGGCGTCATGGTCTCGTCGAGGCTCCCTCCAGGGCCGCGCTCCTCCTCAGGTCAGGAGGAACTGGCTCACCAGCCGCCGCCACTCCTCATCGGGGACGTGGCGCGCGAATTCCGCGACCGGCTCGCCGCCGTCCTGAAGCACCGATCCCGAAAGCGCCATGAGCCGGAGGTCCAGCCCTTCCCGCGCGTCCTCCATGAACCGCCGGGCCAGGCTTCCCGACAGCAGGTTGCGCAGGCTCTCGGCCAGGTGCGGGGCCTTCACGCGGAAAGCCCAGCCGCCGCCGTAAGGATCGTCGGTCATGAGACGGGGACGTGCCGCGAGCTCAGCGTTCACCGCCACCACGTCCCCCGTGATCGGGGACACGAGCCCCGCGGAGCGTCCGTCCACCTCCACGGTGAACTCTTCTGCCCCCTGGCGGACCCGCGATCCCACTTTGGGAAGATGCACGTTTCGCGCCGGCCCGATCAGGCGCCGGGCGAAATCGTCGAGGCCGACGGCGACGGTGTGGGCGTCCAGGACCTGGAGCCACGTGTGGCCGCGGTGATAGTGAAGGCCCTCGGGGACCAGGTAGCCCGCCACCCACACGGGTTCCAGTGGGTGAAGGACGGGGACAGGCGCTGGAGCCCCCGTCTCGATCGCGGCCCGCCGCGTCAGGATCGCGTCGACCAGGATGAAGAACGCAAAGGTCGCAATGACGAGTAGGACCGTCATGGCTCACCTCCTTGCGATTTCCATAAGGGCAAGGACCGTACCGCACTTCTCTCGGTGAGCGAATGCTTCTAACTCATTGATAAAAAGCTGGTTCCGAAAGAGCGAATCGGGCTCGCTTGTGGGTCTCTGTTGATTTGTTCAACAGTCGGGTGGTTCGGATGTCGTGTAATCCCTGTAAGATATTGCTGGGACATCTGTTGTGGCAACGATGAGGAATTCAGCGGCGCCCCGCAGAGAAATGCGCATCGGCACGCCCCGTGCAACCCGTAGCTGTGGAGGAGGCCCCGCGTGCACGAGGCGTCGATCGTCGAAGAGCTGATCGCTCTTGCCCGGAGTCACGCCCCCGCGGGGTCCAGGGTGCTGTCGCTGCAAGTGACGGTAGGCCTGCTGACGGGGGTCAGCCCCGACGCCATGCGCTTCTATTTCGAGGCGCTTCGGAGTGACACTCTCGGGCCGCAGGCCGAGCTGGAGGTGCGCCTGGCGCCGCTCCGGGGCCACTGCTCGGCCTGTCAGCGCCCCTTCGTGTCGGAGGAAGCGATCTGGACGTGTCCTGCCTGTGACGAGCCGTTCCTGTCCCTCGAGAACGGCGACGAGCTGGATCTCGCGAGCCTGGTGGTGGATGATGGCGAACCTGATCACGATCGAACAGAAGATCCTCAAGAAGAACGCCGACATCGCCCTGGAGAACCGGCGGGAGCTTGACCGCCACGGCGTCCTCGCCGTGGGCCTCGTCAGCGCGCCCGGCTCGGGGAAGACGAGCCTCCTCGAGCGGACCCTCAGCGCTCTGCGCGCCGACCTCCGCCTGGCGGTGATCGAGGGAGACGTGCAGACCGACCGCGACGCGCGCCGCATCGACGCTTTGGGCGTGCCGGCGGTACAGATCGTCACCAACGGCACCTGCCACCTCGAGGCGCGAATGGTCCAGGAGGCCCTCGGGAAGGTGCCCCTGGCGGGGCTCGACATTCTCTTCGTCGAGAACGTGGGGAACCTGGTCTGCCCGGCCTCCTACGATCTGGGGGAGCACCTCCGCGTCGTCCTCACGAGCACCACCGAAGGCGAGGACAAGCCCCTCAAGTACCCGGCGATGTTCCGCCGCGCGCAGGCCCTGGTGATCAACAAGACCGACCTTCTGCCACACCTCGACTACGACATGGCCGAGGCCAAGCGCTTCGCCCTCGAAGTGAACCCGAACCTCGTGGTCTTCGAGACGTCGTGCCGCACCGGGGAAGGGCTGGAGGCCTGGACCACGTACCTCGGGGATCGGCTTCGCGAACGGCGCTTGGGTGTGAGCTCGGATCGGGTTCTCCACCCGTGAGACGGCCTTCGGAGAATTCCAAGTACCAGTAGTAGTGGTCCCGGCTCTCGTGGTTGACGTCCGCGATGCAGCAAAACGGATTCTCGTCGATGCCCTGATCGCGAACGGGCGGCCATGGCCTCACGGGCATTGCGTTCACTTCAGCCCGTCGACGAGGTAGAGGTCGCCGATGTTGATGTCGAACGAGCAAACGTACGCCTTCCCGTCGGGGGTCACGCTGACGACGGGCGAGGTGGCGCCGGCAGGGTCTCGAGCCCCCAGCTCCCACAACAGCGTCCGGCGCCCGCTGGCCAGCTCGACGCGAAACACCTGTGTCGTGATGGGCTGGACCCGGGCGACGTAGATCGAGGACCCGTTCGTGCTCCAACGAATCGGCCAGTCCTCCGACTCCAGACCGGCGCACTTGCGGGGCTCGCCTCCCTCGATGGGAACCAGCACGAATCCGTTGGGCCCCCTGGCGAGGAGGGTCCGCGCGTCGGGCGACACGAGCGTCCCCCGGGTTCCAGCCGGACCGATTGCCTTCGGCTCGCCCCCGTCGAGGGGCTGTTCGTAGGAACGAACGCCGTCGGCTGATCTCGCTACGAACACAACGCGGCGGCTGTCGGGGAACCAGCCGCCCTCGCCCTCGAGATACGTCAGCCCCTGGCCCGGCAGGGTCTTCGCTTCCCCGACGCCGGTTGGCAAGAGCACGAGCCGCGACGGTGAGGTGCGTCGAGCCAGCGCCCATTTCCCGTCAGGCGACAGCTTCAAGGCCTCGCCTTCGCCGAGGCGGACCGCCGGCGAGCCGTCGGTCTTCCGCAGGTAGACGAAGCCACCTTCGGCTGCTCCCTCCGGTTCCTCGGTGAACAGCACCAGGTCGCCGCTCTCCGAGACGTCCGCCGCCATCGACAGGCCCAGCCAGGTCAGATCGCGCTCCCGGGCGGCGCCCCGCGCCAGCGCGACCAGCTGAGTTCCTATGGTGGGGTGAGTCAAGAGAACGCGTCCGCCGCCGCCGATGTCCTGGAGATCGATCTGGCCAAGCATCCGCGACACCAGCCGTTCCTTCCCGTCGAGGGTGGCCGCGTAGAGGGCCTTGAAGTCTCCGCCCTTGCGCGCCGCCGTGAACCAGACTTCCTTTCCGTCCGGGCGCCACGCGAGGCCGAACAGGTCGACCCAGCCCTCGGACATCACTCGCTTGACGCCAGTCCGGTCTATGGCCACCACCGAGCCAGCGCTCAGGTGCATGGCCCCGACCGCATGCTCGAGGAAGGCCAGCCAATCGCCTCGCGGCGAAACCCTCAGGTGGCTGACCTGGCCCTTCGTCTCGTAAAGGACTTTGCCCACCGGGAACTCGACGGCCTCCGCGTCCCCGACTCGATGGACGACGGCCAGCTCGGAGCCGTCGGGCGACCAGTCGGCCCATTCGACCCCAGCGAGGACCTCGCGCGGCGCGCCTCCTGCAAGCGGCACGCGGGCCAGAGTCGCCGTGCCGGCGTACGCAGGACCGAGCGCGCCAAGGCCCACGGCGAGCTCGCTCGTGGACGAGATCGCGTAGAGAATCGCGCCGGGCAGGCCCAGGGGACGCGACTCGCGGCTGTCGAGCCGCGTCGTGAGCACCTCGCTCGGCTCGCCGCGCCAGGCCGCGTTGTAGACGATCGTGTTGCCGTCGGGCGCGAAGCGCGCCGCACCCGGGGTCCCGCGGTCGAACGTCAACCGGCGGTAGGTCGGCGACTCGGCCGGCTGTGTCCTTCGCAGCGTTCGCTCGCCCAGCGCGCCGAGCGCGAGGGCAGCGACGAGCAACGCGCCCAGGCCGAAGGCGCGCTTCCAACGGACCGCGCGCAGCGGCGCAAGCGAGGTCGTCGTTCCGGAAGACGCCGTCACGGCCTGAAGGTCGAAGGCCACATCGTGCACGGAGTGGAAACGCTGCTCCGGGCGCTTCTCGAGGCAGTGACGGATGATCCGCTCCAGCGCCGGCGGCAGGTTGCGGTTCGTCTCCAGCAGGTCGGGAGGATCGTCCTTGAGGATCGCGTGCATCGTCTCGGCAGCGGAGTCCCCTTTGAAGGCGCGATGGCCCGAAAGCATTTCGTACAGGACCGCGCCGAACGAGAACACGTCCGAACGCTGGTCGGCGGGGAGGCCGCGGACCTGCTCCGGCGACATGTAGCCGACGGTTCCGAGGACGGTCCCCGGTTCGGTGTGTCGAGAAAGCGTCGGAGAGCTCGTGTCATCGGCTTGGAGAACAATCGTCTGCCGCGCGAGGCCGAAGTCCAGGATCTTGACGCGGCCGTCGTTCGTCACGAACAGGTTCTCGGGCTTCAGGTCCCGATGGACGATCCCCTTCTCGTGGGCCGCCCCGAGGCCATCGGCGATCTGGACTGCGTACTCCACAGCCCTGCGGACGGGGAGCGGACCTCCCACGAGCCGGTCCCGCAACGTCTCACCCTCGAGCAGCTCCGTTACTGCGTATGCGATGCCGTCCGCCGAGCCGAAGTCGAAGATCGCGAGGATGGCCGGGTGGGAAAGAGCCGCGACGGCCTTGGCCTCGCGCTCGAAGCGGGCGAGAGCAACGGGATCGCCCGACAGGTGCGCGGGGAGGACCTTGACGGCGACGTGGCGGTCGAGCTTCGTATCGGTCGCTCGGTACACCTCACCCATCCCGCCGGCGCCAAGCGGCCCGACGATTTCGTAGGCTCCGAACCGAACGCCGGGACTCAATGCCATGCCTGATGCGAGATTCTACGCCCGTCCACCGGGCGGCAGACGTCAGACCATAACGATGGCGGTCGGGGGGGGCTGCGATCGGATTGGAGCACGCGGGCATGCACCTCAATGGCCACGTCGCCCTGTGCCTCGCCAGCGTCTCTCACGCTGGTGGGCCCGCAGGGCCTCCAAGAGGGCAACCGGGCCTACGGGCGAGCAAAGGACCACAGGGTTGACGTCGTGTCGCAACGGGGAGGGCCTGGAGGCCTGGACCACGTACCTCAGGGATCGCCGTCGCGAACGGCGCGCGCGGTAGCTAACAGATCCGCGGAAGCTGCTCGCCGCTCGGCATGTCGACAATGCGGCTCGATCCGAGAGCGGTCTTCATGGTGACGAGGCCCTCGCGGGCCGTCGCGACCTCGCCGATGACCGCGGCGCCCTCCGTGGCCGCATGTCCGCGAAGGATGGCGACGGCCCTGTCGGCGTCTTTGGCCTCGACGAAGGCCACGAAGCGCCCCTCGTTGGCCACGTAGAGCGGGTCGAGACCCAGGATCTCGCAGGCCGCCGACACGTCCTGGCGGACAGGGATCGCCTCTTCGTCGACGGCAAGGCGACGGTTGGCGGTCTCGGCGATCTCGACGAGCGCGGCGCCCAGGCCACCGCGGGTGAGGTCGCGGAGGCAGTGGACGGCCACGCCCGCGGCGAGGAGCGCCTGGACGGGCGCGGCCAGCGGCGCGCAGTCGCTCTCGAGACGCGTCTCGAACCCCAGGCTCTCGCGGGCCGCGAGGATGGCGATGCCATGGCGGCCGATGTCGCCGCTCAACACGATCCGGTCGCCGGGGCGGACGCCTGCCGGCGAGAGCCCGGCGCCGTGCTCGATGACACCGACGCCCGCGGTGTTGACGAAGATCCCGTCCCCCTTGCCCTTGTCGACCACCTTGGTGTCTCCCGTCACGAGCTGCACGCCCGCGGCGTCGGCGGCCGCGCGCATGGAGGCGACGACGCGCTCCAGGATCTCCATCTCGAGTCCTTCTTCGAGGATGAATGCCGCGCTCAGCCACAGAGGGCGCGCGCCGCACATGGCCAGGTCGTTCACGGTCCCGTTGACCGCCAGCGAGCCGATGTCGCCTCCCGGGAAGAAGAGTGGGCGCACGACGTAGGAGTCGGTGGTGAACGCGATCCGACTCGGCTCTCCCGCTTCCGCCGGCGGCAGGGACAAGACGGCGCCGTCGTGCCGGCTCGCCAGGATCGGGTTGTCGAAAGCGGGAAGGAAGACCCTCGCGATGAGCTGCTGCATGAGGCGGCCGCCGCCCCCGTGGGCCATGAGGACCCGCGGGTAGCGCCGGATCGGGGTCGGGCAGCTCGGGTCGAAGGAGCCCGGGGCTGTCACGGCTCCACCGTGGCGGACGTACGCCGGTACCGATAATAGGCCGCGCAGGCCCCCTCCGACGAGACCATCGGCGCGCCGAGGGGAGACTCGGGAGTACAACGCGTCCCGAAGGCAGCGCAGTCGGGGGGCTTCCGGAGGCCGCGGAGGATCTCGCCGCTCAGGCACTCCTTCGACTCCTCGGTCGACACGCTCGACACGTCGAAGCGCGACTCGGCGTCGAAGGAGGCGTAAGCCTCCGCCAGGCCGAGCCCGCTCTCGGCGATCTCGCCGATGCCGCGCCACTTCCGCGGCACCACGCGGAAGACCTCGCGGAGGAGCCGCTGCGCCGGGACGTTCCCCTCCCGGCGAACCGACCGTACGTACTGGTTCTCTACCTCGGCGCGCCCCTCTTCGAGCTGCTTCACGCAGAGGTAGACGCCCTGGAGGATGTCCACCGGCTCGAACCCCGTCACGACGATGGGGACGTGGTGGTCGCGAGCTATGGGCACGTACTCTTCGAACCCCATCACGGCGCAGACGTGCCCCGCCGCAAGGAACCCCTGCACCCGGTTTGCCGGAGACGAGAGGATGGCCCGCATGGCGGGGGGCACGAGGACATGGGACATGAGCAGCGAGAAGTTCCGGAGCCCCTCGCGACGGGCTTGATGGACGGCCATGGCGGTGGCCGGCGCCGTGGTCTCGAAGCCGACGGCGAAGAAAACGACCTCCTTGTCGGGAGAACGTCGGGCTATTGCAAGGGCGTCGATGGGCGAGTAGAGCACACGAACGTCGCCCCCCTCGGACTTGACGGTGAGAAGGTCCTTGGCGCTTCCCGGGACGCGGAGCATGTCGCCGAAGGAGCAGAGGATCGCGTCGGGGCGCGCCGCGATGGCGATGGCCTTGTCGATCAGCTCCATGGGGGTCACACAGACCGGGCACCCGGGGCCGTGGACCAGGGTCACCCCAGGGGGAAGCAGGGAATCCAGGCCGAAGCGCACGATGGCATGAGTCTGACCCCCGCAGACCTCCATCAGCGTCCAGGGGCGCGTCGTGACGCGGGCCAGGGCCTTGGCGAAGCCGTGGGCCGCGCGGGCGTCCCTGTACTCGTCGATGAACCTCACGACAGCTCCCTCTCCAGGGCGTCGATCTCCTTGAGGTACGCGAAGACCTGCCGGGCCTCTTCCTCGCCGATCTTCGAGAGGGCGAAGCCCACGTGGACGAGGACGTAGTCCCCTACGTTCGCTTCGGGAACGAACGCAAGGCTCACCTCCTTCTCGATGCCGCCGAAGTCGACCTTTCCACGACGCGAGAGCGGGTCTTCCCCCGACACTTCCAGAACGCGACCCGGCACGGCGAGGCACATGGATCTAGCTCCTCTCCAATTCGCGCGCTGCTCCCAGCACCTGCCCCACGGCGAGACCCCCGTCCCCGGGCGGCAGCCGCTCGTGCCAATGGGGAGCGAAGCCCGCCTGCCGCAGACGCATCACGGCGCGCTCGGTGAGATAGCGGTTCTGGAAGCATCCTCCCGTGAGGGCGACCCGCTCCTCGCCGACATGCTCCGCCACCGCCACGATCATCTCGACCAGCGTGTTGTGGAACCGGAGCGACAAGCGCCCGGGTTCCTCGCCGCGGGTGACGTCGGCCACGATACCGTGGACCATGGGCGCCCAGTTCAGCTCCAGGCCCTCCCCCTCCCGTCCGAGGGCGAAGGGGTAGCGCTCGTCTCCCTCGAACCCGCGGAGGGCTGCCTCGAGAGCCATGGCCGCCTGTCCCTCGAAGGTGGAGTGGCTGCCAAGGCCCACGAGCGCCGCGACGCCGTCGAAGAGGCGGCCGACGCTGGACGTCTCGGGAGTGTTGATGCCGCTGGCCAGCATCCCTTCCAGGACCGTGCGCTCCCCCGCCGAGAAGAAGGCGCGGCGCCGCCACAGGTCGCCCTCCCAGAGGGACGCGCCAAGAGTGGCGTAGAGAAGGCCGAGGGCCGACCGGCGCGGCTGGCGCACGGCCGCCTCCCCGCCGGGAAGAAAAAACGGGCGCAACCGCGCGACCCGGTCGAACGCCAGGGCGTTGACGAGGAGCGACTCGCCGCCCCACACCGTCCCGTCGAAACCGTAGCCGCTGCCGTCCCAGGCGAATCCGAGCACGGGGGGCGAGATCTCCTGGTCGGCCATCAGGGCCAGGACGTGGGCGTAGTGGTGCTGGACGCGCACCACCCGCGTCCCCGTCCCTTCGGCGAACTGGGTGGAGCGGTAGTCGGGGTGGGCGTCGCAAGCGATGGTCGCGGGACGGACGTCGTAGAGGTTCAGAAGGGTCGAGATGGTCTCGCGGAACGCGTCGAAGGCGGCCGTCGTGTCGAGGTCCCCCACGTGAGGGCTCAAGAAGACGTCCCGGCCGACCGAGACGGCCACGGTGTTCTTGAGATGCCCCCCCACCGCGAGGATCGACGGAAGGTCCGCGTGGCCTCCGATGGGGAAAGGCGCGTAGCCCCGGGCGCGCCTCAGGAGCATGGGCCGCCCTCCCACGACCCGGGCCACCGAATCGTCGACGGGACGCGCGATGGGCCTGTCGTGGACGAGAAACACGTCGGCGATCCCGCCGAGGCGCGCCAGGGCCTGGCGCTCGTCGGTGCAGATCGGCTCGTCGGCGGCGTTGCCGCTGGTGGCCACGATGGGAAAGTCGAGCTCGGCCAGAAGAAGGTGGTGGAGCGGCGTGTAGGGCAGCATCAGGCCGAGGGTCGGGGAGCCCGGAGCGACCGACGGCGCGATCCGACCGAGCCGCGGGTTGAGCAGGACGATGGGTGCTTCGGGGGAGGCCAGGATCCCCGCCTCCAGTGCTCCGACCTCCGCCTCGGCGGAGGCCGCTTCCAGCGTCCGCACCATGACTGCGAACGGCTTCGCCTCACGATTCTTCCGCCGGCGCAGCCGTCTCACGCTGTCTTCGCTCCGCGCGTCGACGACGAGGTGGAAGCCCCCGAGCCCCTTGATCGCCACGATCTTGCCGTCTCGGACCGCCGCCGCTGCGGCGACAAGCGCGGCGTCGCGGGTCTCGAGGATCGTGCCGTCCCGTTTCCAGAGCTCGAGGTGCGGGCCGCACTCCGGGCAGGCATTGGGCTCGGCATGAAAGCGGCGGTTCGCAGGGTCCTCGTATTCCGAGCGGCATTCGGCGCACATCGTGAAGCGCGCCATGGTCGTTCGCTCGCGGTCGTAGGGAAGGCCCAGGATGATGCTGTACCGGGGACCACACGCCGTGCAGTTCGCGAAGGCATGACGGTAGCGGCGATCCTTGGGATCGCCCAGTTCCTTCAGGCATTCTCCGCAGGTCGCCGCGTCGGGGAGGATGAGCGCCGTCCGCCGCCCCGCCACCTCGCTGGTCCGAATCTCGAAGCCCGTGTCGCCCACGGGCGGCAGGTCCGCTGCTTCCAGCGCGCGGATCACGGTGCGCGGTGGGCTCTCGGCTCTGAGGCGCCAACGGAACTCCGCGACCCGGGCCTTCTCCCCCTCCACCTCGATGGCGACACCCTCTGTGGAATTCTCCACCCACCCGGCCAGGTCCAGGATGCGCGCGAGGCGGTAGACGAAGGGCCGAAACCCGACGCCCTGGACGGCCCCCCGGAGGAGGAGCCGCAGGCGCTCGCGGTCGACCGCTCTCGTCTCCATCCGCATTCTCAGGCCGTCCTCACGCCCGGGTTCTCCACCTCGCATTCCTCGAGAGCTCGTGCCACGACCTCATCGACGACCGCCACGACCTCGGGGGAGAGGTCGGAACCTGGATCGAAGGAGCGTCCTTCGATACCGTATACGATCAGGCTTGTCGGCAGCAAGTCCATGGCCCTCGCCATCTCGATGGCCTCGACCACGCCGAATCCGTGGGTGCTGGTGGCTCGCCGCCGGGAGGGGAGGGGCTCGCGGACGGCATCGAATCTCCGAACGGTTCCGGGGCGGCTACCGCTGGCCGAGGCGTCGATGATCACCACGCGCTCCTGGCCGGCCCACGCCTGCATCAGCGACGAAGCCTCGCCGTCGGCAAGGACGACCGCCACGGTCTCGGCCGCCCGGGTCCTGAGGCGCCGGGCGACCTCCAGGCCGGCGCTGTCGTCTCCGCAGTGCGGCCGGCCCACGCCGATGACCAGAGGCACCATCACTCCCTCTCCACCGTCAGGTCGAGGAAGTGGGTCGCGCACGAGATGCAGGGATCGTAGTTCCGGATCGCCTGTTCGCAGCGCAACGTCAACTCGGCATCGGGAAGGTCGGCCACCTGCGGCACGAAGCGCCAGAGGTCGTTCTCGATCGTCTTCTGGTTCTGCGACGTCGGCGGGACGATCCGCGCGTCGAGGATCGTCCCTTCCGCGTCCAGGGTGTACCGGTGGTAGAGCGTTCCCCGGGGCGCCTCGCTCCAGCCGTGGCCGCGCCCGGCGCGGGGCCTCACCTCGACCGCCGGGCGGTCGGGCGGCTCGTAGGACTCGATGATGCGGAGGGCCTCGTCGCAGGCCTGCACCGTCTCGACGCCGCGGACGATGATGCTCTTGAAGGGGTTCCGGCAGGAGGCGCCGAGGCCCGCCTCCTGGGCGGCGTCCCGCGCCAGGGGCGAGAGACGGTCGGCGTTCAGGTTGTAGCGGGCCAGCGGCCCCACGAGATAGCTCCCGCGCTCCCGGAGCACCGCGTGGAGGGCATTGGAGTGGCCCACGTGCTCCTCCTGGATGTGGTCCTCGAACTCCGCGGCCGCGATGTCGAGGCCGCGGTTCGACACGAGCCGGCCTTCGCAAAAGGGGTACTCGTCGGGATGCCGCAGGGCCACGAACTCGTAGTCCTGCTCGAAGTCGGGGAAGGAGAAGGCCGCGACCCACCGGGTCATCTCGAGGGCGGCGTCCCGCGCCGACTTGAGGTGCTCGGCGACGGGCGACAGCTCGCTGCGTGTCGGGACACGGTAGAAGCCCCCGACCCGGACGTTCACGGGGTGGATCTCGCGTCCGCCGAGGAGCGCCACCAGCTCGTTGCCCACCTTCTTCATCTCGAGGGCTCGGGCGACCGCCTCGGGGTGGTCCTTGGCCATGTGGATGGCGCTCTCGTAACCCAGGAAGTCCGGGGCATGGAGCATGGCCACGTGGAGCACGTGGCTCTCGATCCACTCGCCGCAATAGAGGAGCCGCCTCAAGGCGCGGAGAGAACCCCCGACGGTGATCCCGAGCGCGTCCTCCATGGCGTGGACGGAGCTCATCTGGTACGCGACAGGGCAGATGCCGCAGATGCGTGCCGTGATGTCGGGCGCCTCGGAGAAGCGCCGGCCACGGAGGAAGCCCTCGAAGAAGCGGGGAGGCTCGTAGATCCGGAGCTTCACGTCGGTCACGGCACCGTCCTTCAACTTGACGAGGAGCGCCCCCTCTCCTTCGACCCTCGCGAGGGCGTCGACCTTGATGGTCCTACGACCTTTGGCGGCGCTCATAGGATTCGCTCATGGTTCGAAAGGCCGGCGCCCCGGCGTTGAAGGTGCGGTAGGCGCGGACGATGTCCCTGTCGGAGACCCCGAGTCTCTCCCATCCGCGGCCGAGGGACGGGGCGTTCGGCGACTCCATGGGGCCGAAGCAGCCGTAGCAGCCGCGATCGTAGGCGGGGCACAGAGCACCGCAGCCGGCCTGGGTCACGGGGCCGAGGCAGGGCGTGCCGTGGGCCACCATGACGCAGGGGACTCCGCGTCTCTTGCACTCGAGGCAGACGCTGTAGGCGGGAATGTTGGGGCGGCGGCCGTGGAGGAACGCCGACAGGACTTCGAGGAGCTGGCGCTTGTCGATGGGGCAACCCCTCAGTTCGAAATCGACGCGAACCTCCTGAGCGATGGGCGTCGACGTCTCGAGAGTCGTGATGTACTCCGGGGTCGCGTATACCGCCGAGATCAGCTCCCGCACGTCGAGGGAGTTCCGGAGGGCCTGGATTCCTCCCGCCGTGGCACAGGCGCCGATGGTCACGAGGAGCTTCGACGCGCGGCGCACCTCCTTGATCCGCTCCACGTCGTGTGGCGTGGTGATGGAGCCCTCCACCAGGGAGACGTCGTAGGGTCCCTTGGCCACGGCCCGAGAGGCTTCGGGGAAGCTCGCGATCTCCACGGCGCCCGCGATGGCGAGAAGCTCGTCCTCGCAGTCCAGGAGCGACAGTTGACAGCCGTCGCACGAGGCGAACTTCCACACCGCGAGACGGGGTTTCTTGCGTTCCATCTCACACCTCCCTGAGGCCGAAGAACGGGAGCGTGCGGTCGTACCGGAAGACCGGCCCGTCCTTGCAGACGAAGGCGGGTCCGAACTGGCAGTGCCCGCAGAAGCCCACGGCGCACTTCATGTTCCGCTCCATCGACACGAAGATGCTCGGGTCGGTCATGCCGCGGCGCTGCAGGGCGGCGACGGTGAAGCGGATCATCACCTCGGGTCCGCAGACGAAGGCCATGGCGCTCCCCGGATCGAAGGGGGAACGGCCGATGAGCTTCGTCACTACACCCACGGTCCCCTGCCACTCCGCCGTGGCCCGATCCACCGTGACCTCGACCTCGAGATCGAAACGGCTCCGCCACTCGCGGAGCTGCCGGGCGAAGAGCATGTCCGCGGGGGTGCGGGCGCCATAGAGGAACACGACGCGGCCGTACTGGCCCCGGTGGAGAAGGACGTGGTAGAGGGCGGGCCGGAGGGGAGCGAGGCCGATTCCCCCCGCCACGATGACCACGTCGTGGCCGTGGGCCTGCTCCACGGGCCACGCGGTCCCGAACGGTCCCCGCACGCCGACCGTGTCCCCCTTGCCGAGCTTCCGCAGGCCCCTGGTCACCGATCCCACCGCGCGGATCGTGTGGACCAGCATCTCGGGCTTCGCCGGATCGCCGCTGATGGACACCGGCGCCTCTCCGACACCGAAGGCGTACAGCATGTTGAACTGCCCCGGCGCGAAGCGGTGGATGCCCTCGGGGACGGCCGGGGCCAGGGAGAGAGTGAAGGTGTCCGCGGTTTCGCGGGACGTCTTGCGTACGACGAAGAGTGCGGGCCTCATGGGATCCGCCGCGACCGCCGGGCGGCTCTCAGCCGTTGCCATGGTCGCCATACAGGTCCAGGAGCTGGAGGCGGGTCGCGTCCAGGCGCTGCATCACCACCCGTGCGAAGCGCCGCGTCAGGTCGAACCCGAGCTCGGCGTCCTTCTCGCACTTCGCCCGGAGGCAGGCGCCATCCAGGGCGAAGGCGCGGACGAGGCCCAGGGCGCGGGCGTCGAAGTGGGCCGTATAGGGAGGGAAGAGCCAGGACCACCCGACGACCTCTCCTTCGTCGATCGTCTCGATGGTGATGCTCCCCCGGCCGGGAGCGAAGGCCTCGACCGCCACGCGGCCGTGGCGGATGAGGTAGAACTGATCCGCCGCGTCCCCCTCCCGGAAGAGGAACTCGCCCGCGCCAAACTTGACGTTCGAGACGCATCCCACCAGGGTGCCCAGGTGGACCGCGGGCAGATCATGGAAGAACGCATGCTCCGAAAGGATTCGCTCAAAGCTTTCCATCGCCCCGCGCCTCCCGTTTACGGGCGTCGGCCTCGCGCACGGCGCGGGCCTCCGCCGTGAGGTCAATGCCCACCGGGCACCATGTGATGCATCGGCCACAACCGACGCACCCCGACGACCCGAACTGGTCGTGCCAGGTCGCGAGCTTGTGGGTGATCCACTGGCGGTACCGCGCTCCTCTCGAGGTGCGAACGCTCCCGCCGTGAACGTAGGAAAAGTCGAGGGTGAAACAGGAGTCCCAGCGGCGGACGCGGCTCGCCTCGAGGCCGGCGAGATCGGTGACGTCCTCCACCGTGGCGCAGAAGCAGGTGGGGCAGACCATGGTGCAGTTCGCGCACGCCAGACATCGCTCAGCCACCTCGTCCCAGTGGGGGGCCTCGTAGTTGCGGTAGAGAACGTCCTTGAGCCCTTCGGTCTCGAGGACACGCCCCATCGACGCTTCGGCGGCGCGGAGGGCGTCCTCGGCGGCCCGGGCCTCGGCGTCGGTCGGCTCTCGGCCCTCTAGCTCCGCGGCGACCTCCGCTCCGCGCTCGCTGCCGACCTCGACGAGGAAAACGTGGTCCGTCTCGGAGAGGACCTCGGTCAAGGCCAGGTCGAACCCTTCGACGGCTTGCGGTCCCGTCTTCATTGACGTGCAGAAGCACGTGCCGCCGGCCGTTCCGCAGTTGACGGCGACGATGAACGCCGCCTCGCGGCGCGCGCGGTAGTGGGGGTCCTTGTGCTCTCCACCGAGGAACACCCGGTCCTGGGCGGCGATCGCCGCCAGCTCGCAGGCGCGCACGCCGACAAAGGCCTGGGCCGGGGACTCGGGCGCCGGCTCGTCGAGGATCTCGAAGCCCTGCCCGGCGCGACGTGCACGCCAGAGGGTCTGCAGCGGGACGTGGAGGAAACGCTTCCACGACTGCGGCCCCACGGCGTATCCGAAGAGGGCCCCGTCCTCGCGCTCCTTCAGGCGGTAGTGCCCTCCGTCCTGTTCGTCAGTCCACCCGGCCGGCAGGTCCGCGGTCGACCGGATCTCGTCATAGACGATGGCACCGTCCCGAAGCGTCGGCCCCAGGGTTCGGTACCCACGGCTCTGGAGCGCGTGCAGGAGGGCCTCAAGACCGCTGCGATCCACGACGAAGGGCGGGCGACGCGGCATGGCTCAGTAAACCCGCTGCCTTCCGGTGCAAAGTCCCGGCCAGGAAGAAACCGGCCGGTTGGGGCGTAGGCCAGTTTGAGAACTGCGCAAAGGCGTCGGCGCCCTGGTTGAGCCCCGCAAGGATTGCGCCGGCACCCAACGGAAGTGGGGCGCAATCGACCACTCAACCCTGGCAGAGATCCTGCACAAACGGTCCTCGCGACGTTCACGCTGGAGGGGCCCGATGAACGACCGGCGCCGGATCACTGTTGACGGAAACGAGGCGGTCGCGTCGGTAGCACACCGCCTGAGCGAGGTGATCGCGATCTACCCGATTACCCCCTCGTCAGGGATGGGAGAGCTGTCGGATGAGTGGTCGGCCCAGGGCCGCCGCAACGTCTGGGGGAACATCCCGCTGATCCAGGAGATGCAGTCGGAGGCGGGCGCCGCCGGATCGGTCCACGGAGCGCTTCAAGCCGGGGCGCTGACGACCACGTTCACGTCGTCGCAAGGGCTCCTCCTGATGATCCCCAACATGTACAAGATCGCCGGGGAGCTGACGTCCTTCTGCATGCACGTGGCGGCGCGGACCGTCGCTACCCACGCCCTCTCGATCTTCGCCACCTCGTGGGACGTCCGGAAGCCGTCGAAGAAGTGGAGGAACGGGATGCGGGAGCCCAGGCTCGAAGCCAGGGCGATGGCCGCGAAGTCGTGGGCCTCCTGGACCGACGTCGAGGACAGGAGGGCGAAGCCGATCTGCCGGCACGCCATTACGTCGGAGTGGTCGCCGAAGATCGAGAGGGCGTGGGTAGCGAC
>JBGPYB010000051.1:0-27647 GCA_041493035.1 Vicinamibacteria bacterium
GGGAGACGTAACCCGAGAACTCCTGACCCAGTGTGAGAGGTGTCGCGTCCTGTAAGTGTGTGCGGCCGATCTTGACGATGTCGGCGAAAGCCATGGATTTCGCGGCCAGAGCGTCGCGAAGCCCCACGCTGCTCGGCACCACGTGCTCCCGCAGAGCCGCCACCGCGGCCACGCTCATGGCCGTGGGGAAGACGTCGTTGCTCGATTGCCCCTTGTTGACGTCGTCGTTGGGATGAACGAGGCGGGCTTCCCCCCGCTTCCCACCGAGGATCTCGCTCGCCCGGTTGGCGAGGACCTCGTTCATGTTCATGTTTGTCTGGGTGCCGCTGCCGGTCTGCCAGACGACGAGGGGGAACTCTTGGTTGTGCCTTCCGGCCAGGACCTCGTCGGCCGCCGCGACGATGGCCCTCCCCTTCTTTTCGTCGAGAGCCTCGAGGTCGAGGTTCACGAGGGCGGCCGCCTTCTTGACGGTGGCCAGAGCGCGCAGAAAGGCGACGGGCATCCTTTCGCCGGAGATCTTGAAGTTCGTCAACGAGCGCTGGGTCTGCGCTCCCCAGAGTCGGTTGGCCGGCACCTCGATGGGGCCGAAGGTGTCGCGTTCCGTCCGGTACTTGGCGTCATTCATGTCCCCTATTATCCCCTTTGGACGACGGGAGGCGATTCCCGCCGGAATAGCCCACGCGACGGGCGTGTAGAGTCTTCGGGAGGTCGAGCCGATGTCGATCCGCCGGGCTGCCTTCGAGGATCCGCGCCACCTGCAGATTGCGGCCCTTGCGGCGCTGCTCCTCTACGGCGTCTCATGGCTCGGCTTCGACGTGGCGCCCGAACGGGCCGCTCTTCTCGTTGCGACCGCCGTCTTCGCCCAGGCAGGCTTCGGCGTCCTCGTGGGACTCCCGCGCTTCGATCCTCGGAGCGCCCTCATCTCCGCTCTCTCGCTCTGCCTGTTGCTGCGCACAGCCTCCGCCCCGGTGGCGATGCTGGCCGCGGCGCTGGCCATCGGCAGCAAGTTCGTCCTCCGCGTCGGCCGGAAGCACGTCTTCAACCCCACGAATTTCGGGATTGTCGTGGCCGTCTTTGTCGCCCGTGCCGCCTGGGTCTCGCCCGGGCAGTGGGGCGCTCCTGCGTTCTTGGGCTTTCTCCTGGCGTGCGTCGGGAGCCTCGTGGTCTCTCGCGCCTTACGGAGCGACGTGACCTTTGCGTTTCTAGCGGCTCACGCAGGCATCGCCTTTGGTCGCGCCCTCTGGCTCGGCGACCCCATCGCCATTCCTTTGCACCAGCTTCAGAACGGCGGCCTTCTTCTCTTCGCGTTCTTCATGATTTCGGACCCCCGCACGACCCCCGACTCGCGCGTCGGCCGAATCCTTTTCGGCGTCCTCGTGGCGGCGCTCTCCGGCTACTTCCACTTCGTGCTCTACCGCCCGGTGACGTTGCTCCCAGCCCTCTTCCTGCTGTCTCCCCTGGTTCCTCTCATCGATCGCGCTCTGCCGGGGCATCGCTACGACTGGCCCCGCTCGGCACGCGCACGCACATTGCTCTCGAAAGGAGTCGATCATGCGCCGTTTCTTTCTGGCCCTGCTCTTCGTCCCGCTCTCGGCACCCCTCGCTCTACCTTTTTGCGGCTTCTACGTCGGCAAGGCGGATAGCAAGCTCTTCAACAGGGCGTCTCAGGTAGCTCTCGTCCGCTCGGGGGACCGCACGATACTGACGATGGCCAACGATTTCCAGGGGGAGCTGAAGGAATTCGCCCTTGTGATTCCGGTGCCCACCTTCATCGAGCGGGAGCAGATCCAGGTCGTAGACAAGGCGCTCCTCGACCATCTGGACGCCTACTCGGCGCCGCGTCTCGTGGAGTACTTCGACGAGGACCCGTGTCGCCCGTTGCGGTCCGACATGCTCATGTTGGCCGCTCCCGCCGCCGCGGGGTCGGCGAAGAAGGAGCACCGCGGCGTGACGATCGAGGCGCAGTACACGGTAGGCGAGTACGACATCCTGATCCTCTCGGCGAAGGAGAGCGACGGTCTCGAGATCTGGCTGAAGGAGAACGGCTACAAGATCCCGTCGGGCGCTTCCGCCGTGCTCGGCAGCTACATCAAGCAACAGATGCGCTTCTTCGTGGCGCGGGTCAACATCAAGGAGCAGGCCAAGCTCGGCTTCACGTACCTGCGGCCGCTCCAGGTCTCCTACGACTCACCGAAGTACATGTTGCCGATACGCCTCGGGACGGTGAACGCAAACGGTCCCCAGGAGCTGTTCGTCTTCGCCCTGTCGGCCAAGGGGCGCGTCGAGACCACCAACTACCGCAGCGTGAGGCTCCCCACGGGAATGGATCTACCCCTTTACGTGAAGGGGGAGTTCGCCGCGTTCTACAAAGCGATGTTCGCCGAGCAGGTGCGTCGCGAGGACATGCGGGCCGTGTTCCTGGAGTACGCCTGGGACAGCGCCTTCTGCGATCCCTGCGCCGCCGATCCTCCTTCCCGCGCGGAGATCGAGAAGCTCGGGGTTTCCTGGCCGGGCTCGGTCTTCGTCACGCGTCTTCACGTTCGGTACGACCGGGATCACTTCCCCGAGGACCTCGCTTTCCAGGAGACGGCCGATCGACAGAACTTCCAGGGACGCTACGTGCTGCGGCACCCGTACACGGGTGATGCTTCCTGCTCCGCGGCCGAGGACTACCAGAGGAACCTCGGCCGGCAGCAGGAAGAGCAAGCCCAGACCCTGGCAACCCTCACCGGTTGGGACGTGGGCCCCATCCGCCGCAAGATGACAGGCGGGCAGAAGATCAGCGAGGCGACGCCTATCTCGTTCTGGCAGAGCCTCTTCGAGCGCTGACGCATTTCGAGCTTGACAGTGCCGGAGGCGGCTGACAAGATACGCGCGGCGCGTCTCTGTCCCTCCCGCGCCCCAAGAGGCGCGGGATGGGATTGCCCAGGCGGATCGTTGCTATCCATGGGGACGCGCGCATCCGGGATCGGATCCGAGCGGCGTTCGCGACCCCCGAATTCGAGTTCCATGGCTTCCACGACGGTTGTGACGCCCTTCTCGTCCTGGACGAGTTGCGCCCCAACCTCATCCTGAGCGACGGAGCCATGCCCGACATGGACGGCTGGCTCTTCTCTCAGGTCGTGAAGCGTTCGGCGGGCCTCAAGGACGTTCCCGTTCTTTTCTTTTCCTCGGAGTCCTTCGACGTTTCCCATCTCGAGGCCCGCGTCCGCGAGGCCCTCGGCGCCGCGGAGGAGCGCCCGCGGGACGTCGTCGAAGCCGTTCCGCCCGCTCCCAGCGACGCGCCGAGCGACGACTTCTTCGACATGCTCCTCGCCCATGAAGCCGCCGTAGCTCAGGTCGGCGTTCTCCGCGACGGCGCCGACGCGACGCCTCCGCCGCCCGTCCCGTTCGAAGGACGTTTCTCCAAGGTGGAGGTGGCGGGAAAGATGGTTCGCGTCCTGACCGAAGCCCGAAGCCGTCCGACCTTCATGGTGGTGACCGCCATCGAGAGAGATGGGCACAAGCTCCGGCGGATCGAGACATCCTGGCCGCATCCCCTCGATCGCTTCGAGGACAGGCCGTTCGTGCGCCACGAGATCGACCTGCAGCACGAGCACGTGCTGAACATGATTGCCGAGCTCGCGGTGGAGGCTCCGCGCCGCCCCTTCGGCCCCATGGAGGGGCAGGTGTCGGACCGACCGAACACGGACGTGGCGTAAAGGTCCGCGGCTCACCCGGCTAGCGGCCGGCGGCGAACCACTCGAGGACCGTGGGGAGCCGGGAGGCCCATGCGTCCTCGTCTAGGTTGAGATGCGGCGGACGATCACGGCGGTGGCGTCATCTTCCCACGGCCGCCCTTTGCCGAACGCCACTGCCGCGGTGAAGAGCGCCTCGAGGATCGCCTCGGCCGACCCTCCCCGGTGCTTCTCGATGGTCTGCTTCAGCCGATCCTCGCCGAAGAACTCCCCCTTGAGATTGCGTCGCTCCAGGATACCGTCGGTGCAGAGGACCAGGACCGCGCCGGGCTCCAGGCGCGCGAAGCCTCGGCGGAACTTGGCCTCGGGGAGCGGCCCGATGACGGTTCCACCGGAGGTCAACCCTTCGACGCCCCCGGGGTTGAAGAGAAGCGGCGGCGGGTGCCCCGCGTTGATGTAGATGATGCTCCCCGAGTCCTCGAGCTCCGCGTAGAAGACCGAGATGAAGCGGCTCGAGAGCGTGCTTCGGTGGATGACGCGGTTCAGCTTGCCGAAGACGTGGGCGAGCTTGAACTCCTTCTCGACTCCCATGCGGAGCCCGGTCACGACATCGCGGACGAGGAGGGCCGCCGGGAGGCCGTGGCCGCTGGCGTCGCCAATGGCGAGGCCCAGCATGTCGCCGTTCATCGGCAGGAAGTCGAAGAAGTCGCCCCCCACCTCCTCGGCCGGGATGGAGCGACAGGCGATCTCGTAGCCGGGGAAATCGGGGGCCTCCTCCATCAGGAGGCTCTGTTGGATCTCGGCCGCCTGCTGAAAGCTGCCGCGGACCCGCTCGTCCACGAGACGCGATCCGAGGGCCGAGCGGACCGTGTTCAAGGTGAAGTCCAGCTCGTCCATGTTCCAGCCGTCGGCCAGGACGAAGAAGAGGACGTGGCGGTTGGGGCGCTTGCCGACGATGATCGCCGCGGCCGGCGCGATGGGCAGAAGCCCGAGGTGCGCCGGAGAGGTGTCCACGGCCGGGTCCGAGAAGATGTAGACCCTGTGGCGGTACAAGAGCTGGAGCGGCGGGATCTCCCGCTCCAAGGTCTCGGGGAGCGTCATCCCGAAGTCCCCCGTCGACTTGAGCAGCTCGAAGTCGTCGCGGCGCTCCCCATAGACGCACGCGGCCCGAAGGCGCAACGGTTCCCGAAGCAGCTCGAAGAATTTCTCGAGGAAGGACTCGATGAGGCGTCCCTGGGGGAGCTTGGGATCGAGAGCCCCAAAGAGGGAGTCGAGGCGTCGGTACAGAGGCTTCGCGTCGAGATGACTTGGTGTGGCCACCACCTATCTTAGCGTGCCGCCCGCCTCGCGACGAAATCGCGGACGCCGGCCGAGGCGAGTTGAGCCGCGAGGATCTCGAGGACTGCCCTACCGATCGGTGTCTCCGGCCGACAGCGTCAGCAACAGCTTCTCGAGGTCCGGTCCAAATATCGTGTCGATCGTCCGTCGTTCCGTTCGGTCTTCTTCCCTGGGAGCGACGAAGTCGTGGTCGAGCACGAGTTCCGGAGAGCTGTGGGCGATCCCGCCGTTCCGTGGAATTTCCCGGCGGCGGTACTCGTTCAGTCTTGGCATCTGGAACCTGACCGAGAAAGTCCTGGGAGCGTCCGGCGCGACTCCCTCCAAACCGCACCGGACGCTCCAGGTGGGACCGAAGGGCCGTCGGCGCTTGCCGTGCGAACCCTCCGAAGCCCGTCGTTCCTTACCTATTGCAGAGCCGGTGCCAGCAGGAACAGAAGCCGCCAAGCCATTGGAGGTTATGAGAATAGGCCACTCTAGACGCGAACCGCGGGGTGGCAAATGACGCGGAAAAACAACACGCGGCTATCACTTTCGCAACATTCCAGTCGTCGCGGAGGCTGAGTGTCCTGGTCAGCTCGTGATGCGGCGCCAGGCGCGACCGTCCCTCGCCAGCAGCTCATCGGAGTCCTTCGGCCCCCACGTCCCGGCGGCGTAGTTCGGGAACGCGCGGGCGGGGAGCGCCCGCCACACGTCGAGCACCGGCTCCACGACGCTCCAGCCCGTCTCGACACTGTCGGCGCGCTGGAAGAGGGTCGGATCGCCGCTGATGCAGTCGTAGAGGAGCGTCTCGTACCCCGTCCTGGGTGTGCGACCAAAGTGGTCGGCGTAGTTGAAGCTCATCTCGACGCCGCCGGTTTTCACCACGGGTCCCGGCACCTTGGCCTCGAACGTCAGGGAGATCCCTTCATCGGGCTGGAGGTGGAGCACGAGCACGTTGGGAGCGAAGTCGGCGACCTCGGTGTCCGCGAAGAGGCGGTGGGGCGGGCGCCGGAAGGTAATGGTGATCTCCGTGTGTTGCGCCGCGAGGCGTTTGCCCGTTCGAATGTAGAAGGGCACGTCGGCCCAGCGCCAGTTGTCCACGAGGAGCTTCATCGCCACGAAGGTCTCGGTTTGAGACTCGGGGCTGACGCGGGGCTCCGCGCGGTAGGCGCCGTACTGGCCGCGTACGGCCCGCACCAGCACCTCCTCGGCACTCATCGGTTGGATGGCGCGGAGCACTTTGGTCTTCTCGTCCCGTACCGACTCGGCCTCGAAGGACGACGGCGGCTCCATTGCCGTCAGGGCCAGAAGCTGAAGGAGGTGGTTGGGAACCATGTCCCGGAGGGCGCCCGCCTGTTCGTAGTAGCGTCCCCGCTGCTCCACGCCCACGGTTTCGGCGACGGTGATCTGGACGTTGTCGATGTAGCGACGGTTCCAGATCGGCTCGAAGATGCCGTTGGCAAAACGGAAGACCAGCAAGTTCTGGACGGTCTCCTTCCCGAGGTAGTGGTCGATCCGATAGATTTGGGGCTCCGCCACGGTCTTGAGGAGCCGCGCGTTCAACTCGCGGGCGGAGTCGTAGCTGTTACCAAAGGGTTTCTCGATGATGACGCGCCGAAAGCTCTCGGGGGTCTCCGTCGTCAGGCCCGCTTCGCCGAGACGCTCCACGATGTCGCCGAAGAAATCCGGGGGAGTGGCCAGGTAGTGAACGACGTTGCCCAGCGTGCCGTGGCGGGTCTCGAGGTCGCGAAGGCCCTCCGCCAGGCGTGAGTAAAGATCAGGCGAGCGGAAGTTGCCCGGGATGTAGTAGGTCCGCTCGGAGAGCCACTTCCAGAGGTCGGTGTCGACGTCCTGCGGAGCGAAGATCCGCAGGTCGCCTGCGACCCGCTCACGAAAGGCCTCGTTCGTCATCTCCGACGTGGCCAGCCCGATCACCGCGAACTCGTCTCTCAGGAGCCCGCTGCGGCGCAGGTTCAGGATGGCGGGAAGGAGCTTTCGCTTCGCCAGGTCCCCAGAGGCCCCGAAAATCGCGACGGCGCACGGATCGCCGGGCTCGCCACGCCGCCCGCTGGTCTTGCTCTTACTCGTGCTCATGGAAGAAGAGCATACCGGATGCGGGGCGCCGCTCCGGCGGGACGTGGCGTACACGCCGCCGCGGGCGGCTCGAAGGTTGGCGAGGCGTCGTGGGAGACGCGGTCTTCTGGACACGTTGAAGCGAAGTTAGCCCCGAGGCTTGACGAACCCGTGGCGCGGGCGGCAATTCAGCGTGACGAACAGAGACGCCTCCGGATTAACGCGGCGTTCACATCGCCGTCACATCGTCGTCACGTATGCAACTTAGCTTGACGGCACGTTGTGGGAATAGAGTTGTCGGCCTCTTGGGGGAGCCCGGGGCGGTCCCGTGGCACCGAGGCCGGATTCAATTGAGGAAGGAGGACCGTTGATGACACCGAAGTCAATCCGGCGGGGCCTGGTGACCGTGGGCGCTCTGCTCCTGGGCCTGGCCGTCACCGCCACCGCCTGGGCCGACATGTTTTACAGGGAAGAGGCGAAGGACGGCCGCATCTATGTCTTCGCCATCGCCAAGGAGTACGCCGCGTGGTCCAAGTCGGGTGAAGTCGGGAAGGCAATCACGAAGCTCGGGTACGGTCCGAACGGCGAGACGATCGTCTTCGACAGCGAAGACGCCGTGAACCTGTACAACTTCAAGAACAACAAGCCTGGCGAGGTGTTCGTGAAGGCTCCCGAGGCGCCCAAGCCGGTGGACAGCTTCTCGGTGAAGGTGGGCGGAACGATCTACGCCGACTACACCTACACCGACGCCCCGAAGATCAGCGACGCCGACAAGAACTCGGTGCACAAGAGCGAGTTCGAGGTTCGGCGCGCCTACATCAACGTGACGGGGACCATCAACGATTTCATCGCCTTCCGAATCACTCCCGATGTCGCGGCGCGGCAGACCACGACCGTGACTCAACCGACCTTGCCGCCAGGGACGCCGGCGCCCATCCTTCCCATCGTCACGGGCAGCCTGGATGGAAGCCTGGACTTCCGCCTGAAGTACGGCTATGGGCAGTTCAACCTCGACAAGATCAACCTGCCCCACGGGTCCTGGATCCGCATCGGACAGCAGCAGACGCCGTACGTGGACTACATGGAAAACATCTACCGCTACCGCTTCCAGGGGACGATCTTTCCAGAGCGCGAGGGCTTCCTGAGCTCGTCGGACGTGGGCCTCTCGGGACGGCTCGCCTTCCCCAGGGACTACGGGGACATCCATCTCGGCTACTACAACGGCGACACCTACTCGAGGGCCGAGGCCAACGACCAGAAGGCGTTCCAGATCCGCGGCACCTTGCGCCCGCTCCCGGCGAACAGCGACTTCAAGGGCCTGCGCATCGCGCTTTTCTACGACCACGACTCGCCGGTGCAGAAAGGGAAGAGGGACCGCTTCATCGTGGCTCCGACCTTCGAGCATAAGTACGTCGTCCTTGGTTACGAGTACCTCGACGCGAAGGACCGCGCGAGCGGCCTGGCCACGAAGCCGACGGAGGCGGACGGAAAGGGCTGGTCGCTCTGGGTCGAGCCCAGGACCACCACAGGGCTCGAAGCCCTGTTCCGGTACGATGACCTCAAGCCCGGCACCGTCGCGAAGTTCCCTGACGCGAAAAAGAAGCGCACGCTCTTCGGCCTCTCCTACTGGTTCAAGCTGAAGGCCCCGCTCGCTGTATCGATTCTCGGCGACTACGAGGAGGTGAAGTACGACGCCGCCCTCGCGAAACCGACAGAAAAGCGCTTCGAGCTGAAGACCCTCTTCAATTTCTGACGTCGAGTCGGATTTAACACGGAATTAACGAAGGCGAAACCTGCCGTTTCCGAGGGCCTGCTAGCGTGAGGTCCTCGGGAGCGGCAGGGAAACGCCGCGGAGGAAGGGACTCATGAAACGTGTGATCCTGGGCGCGGCGGCTCTTGCGGCCGCCTCTCTCGTGTACGCCGAGCAGGTGGCGGTCGACGCCGCCATCGCGTCTTACCAGAAGACGAGCGGCGTTTCCGGGAACATCAACAGCGTCGGCTCCGACACCATGAACAACCTCATGACGCTCTGGGGCGAGACGTTCCAGAAGCTCTACCCCAACGTCAAGATCCAGGTGGAGGGGAAGGGCTCCTCGACGGCGCCTCCGGCGCTCATCGCCGGGACGTCGCAGTTCGGTCCCATGTCGCGGGCGATGAAGCCCACCGAAATCGACCAGTTCGAGCAGAAGTACGGCTACAAGCCGACCCAGATCCGGACGTCCTACGACGCCCTGGCGATCTTCGTGAACAAGGACAACCCGATCCAGAAGCTGACACTGGCCCAGGCCGACGGGATCTTCTCGAAGACCCGCAAGCGCGGCGGGAAGGAGATCAAGACCTGGGGCGATCTCGGTCTCACCGGAGACTGGGCGAGCCGGCCGATCAGCCTCTACGGCCGCAACTCGGCGAGCGGGACGTACGGTTTCTTCAAGGAGCACACCCTCTCGGGCGGTGACTACAAGGACACGGTCAAGGAGCAGCCGGGCTCGGCCTCGGTGGTGCAGGGCGTGACCGAGGATCGCTTCGGCATCGGCTACAGCGGCATCGGCTACCGGACGTCGGGCGTCAAGCCCGTGCCCCTCGCCGAGAAAGATGGCAGCCCGGTCTCCGACGGCAACTACGGCGACGTCGTCAGCGGCAAGTACCCGCTCAATCGCTTTCTCTACCTCTACATCAACAGGGCGCCCGGCAAACCCCTCGATCCCCTCGTCAAGGAGTTCGTGAGGCTGATCGAGAGCAAGGAGGGGCAGCAGGTCGTCGTGAAGGACGGCTACCTTCCGTTGTCTGCCGAGATCGTGAAGCAGGAGCTGGCGAAGCTCGAGTAGCTGGAGATCGCGCCATGGCCGCCGTCGCACCGACCGCCAACGTCCCGTCGATCCGACAACGCGTCCTCGCGTCCACCGGGCGGATTCGGCGCGTCAAGGCTTTCGACCGCCTTGCGACGGCTGTCATCACCTTCGGCGGCGTATTCATCATCGTCGCCGTGCTGCTCATCTTTGTCTTCATCTTCGGCCAGGCCGTGCCCTTGTTTCAGCCGGCCGAGGGCACGGCCCGAGGCGCGCTCACTCTGGCCGCGGTCCCCGGGGTCGGGGGGACGGCTCCAGCGGCGCCCGCCAAGCCACTCGTCGTAGGCATCGACGAATACCAGCTCTACCTGTACGAGGTGCTGCCCGAGGCAAGGGTCGCCTTCTTCAAGATGGCCGACGGCTCTCTCGCCAAGACCGTGGCCCTGGCCCCGCTCGCCGGCGCCACGATCACCGCGGCTTCACGGAGCGTCCCGGGCGACTTCATCGCCGCCGGCACGGCTGACGGTCGAGTCTCGCTCCATCAGGTCCGCTTCCGGCCGAAGTACGAGGATCAGAAGCTGGTGGACTTGGAGCTCGACGTACGGGAGCGCGGGCTTCTCGAGATCGACCCGGCGAAGCGACCCGTGCGCGAGGTGGCTTACAACGAAGTCGAGGGGAAGAAGGCCGTGGCCGCTCTCGTCGGCGACGGTGAAGTGGCCGTCGTTCAGGTCGACGAGGAGGGCAGGGAGCTGCGGGGAAGCGTCCGCGTTCCGGACGGCGAGGGGATCACCCACATCCGACTGGGGCGCATTCAGTCCCTGGTCGCCGTCACCGACAAAGGCAACCTCTATCACTGGGAGCTGGGCGCCGAGAGCCGGCTCACCGACACGGTCCGCGTCGGAACCGAACCTGTGACAGCGGTCGAGTACGCCCTGGGCGGCAACTCCATCATCGTCGGCGATGCGAAAGGAAACCTGACGTCCTGGTTTCGGGTTCGCCTGAAGGAAGACGACGACCACCTGACCATGGTCCAGGCCCACAGCTTCCCGAGCCAGGGAGTGGCGATCCAGGCGATCGGCCGCTCGACGCGCGACAAGAGCTTCGTGACGGCGGGCGCCGACGGCTCCGTGGTCGTGCGCCATCTCACGTCGCAACGATCCGTCCTGTCCTTCCCGGCCACCGCCGCTGCCGTCGACTCGGTCCTGATCACGCCCAAAAGCGACGGCATCCTGGCCAAGCGGGCCGACGGGCAGATCGCCCGCTACGACATGCGCAGCCCGCACCCCGAGGTTTCGTGGAAGGCCCTCTTCGGGAAGGTCTGGTACGAGGGGTACGCGAAGCCCGAGTACGTCTGGCAGTCCACCGGAGGCACCGACGACTTCGAGGCCAAGTTCAGCCTGGTCCCCCTCATCTTCGGCACGATCAAGGGGACGATCTACGCCCTTCTCTTTGCGATTCCCCTGGCGATCATGGGCGCCCTCTACACGTCGCAGTTCATGCACCCGTCGATCAAGGCGCGGGTGAAGCCCACCGTCGAGACCATGGCCGCGCTCCCGAGCGTCGTCATCGGCTTTCTTGCCGGCCTTTGGCTGGCCTCGCGAGTCGAACGCGAGGTGGTGCCGATTCTCTTGATGCTCGTCCTCCTCCCAGCCTTCGGCACCGCGGGGATACTTCTCTGGGATCGCTTGCCCCGCACCTTTGCGGATCGCTTGAAGCCGGGAATGGAGATCGCCCTCATCCTTCCCCTTCTGGTCCTTGGCGGATGGGTGTCGATCCAGATCGGGCCGTGGATAGAGGGACTGGCTTTCCAGGGCGACTTCAAGCTCTGGCTGAAGAGCGCCCTCGACCTCATCTACGACCAGCGGAACTGCCTCGTGGTCGGGATCGCCATGGGCTTCGCCGTGATCCCCATCATCTTCACCATCGCCGAGGACTCTTTCTCGAGCGTCCCGTCCCACCTCACGGCCGCCTCTCTCGCGCTGGGGGCGAGCCGGTGGCAGACGGCGGTCCGTGTGGTCCTTCCCACGGCCAGCCCCGGGATCTTCTCGGCCGTCATGATCGGGTTCGGCCGGGCCGTCGGCGAGACCATGATCGTCCTCATGGCCACGGGGAACACGCCGGTCCTCGACTGGTCGGTCTTCAGCGGCATGCGCACCCTGTCGGCCAACATCGCCGTGGAGATCCCCGAGGCGCCTTACGGGGGCACCCTCTATCGGGTGCTCTTCCTGGCCGGCGGCGTCCTCTTCCTGATGACCTTTCTCGTCAACACCATTGCCGAGGTGATCCGCCAGCGCCTCCGCGAGCGGTACAAGGCCATCTGATGTCACTCGCGAAATCCTTTCGCCGCGGCGATCCGATGATCTGGCTCACCGGGAGCGCCCTCGGCGCGTCGATCCTGATGATCGCCGGCCTCGTCGCCGTCATCCTGGTGAACGGCCTGAGCTTCTTCTGGCCGGCCCATCTCGTTCAGGTCACGCTGAAGGACGGCAGCACCTTCCTCGGAGAAGTCGCGGGCCGCCAGCCGATTCCCAACCCAGGACACCCGGACCATCTCAAGAGGCAGCGCATCCAACTCCGGCTCGGGAACCGCGATCTCCTGGGCTACGATTTCAAGTGGATCGACGAGGACGAGATCGTCAAGCGGGACGAGCCGAAGACCGCGTACTTCGTCGAGCGCAGCGAGTACGGTCCGCTCCTGGGGACCCCCGTGCTCGTGAAGGACCACGACAAGGAAGTCGCGAGCGGAGCCGAGGCCGTGGGTCAGGCGCTGCCGGCTCTGCTCGCGAAGGCTCGCGCCGACCGGGCCGCCCTCAAGAAGGTCGAAAAGGGAGAGATCGGCACGATCAACTACCGCATCGAACAGGCCCGTCTCGAGTCACGCAAGCTCGACGCGATCCACCGTCGCTTTCCCGACCGCGACCTGGCGTCGGAGCGAGCCGAGATCAAACGCACCGAGGACGAACAGAAGGCCCTCTACGAGATGAAGCAGGAAGAGATCGCCAACCTCCTGGAGAGTGCCGCCGCGGCCACCGTGACCTTCGAGGCCGCCGGCGGGCGGGAGAAGGAGATGCGCGCCCTCGATCTCTACCGCGCCTACCCGGCCAACGACCTGGGCGTGGGCCAGCGAGCCGCGATTTATGCGGGTCGCCTCTGGACCTTCTTCAGCGACGATCCGAGGGAGTCCAACACCGAGGGGGGAATCTTCCCTGCCATCTTCGGCACCGTGATGATGGTCCTCCTCATGAGCATCATCGTCGTGCCTCTCGGCGTTCTTGCGGCCCTCTACCTCCGCGAGTACGCGAGGCAGGGGCCCTTGGTGCGAATCGTCCGGATCGCCGTAAACAACCTCGCCGGCGTTCCCTCGATCGTCTTCGGCGTCTTCGGCCTCGGCTTCTTCGTCTATTTCGTGGGCGGCACCATCGACCAGCTCTTCTTCTCCGAGGCGCTCCCGACGCCGACGTTCGGGACAGGGGGCATTCTGTGGGCCTCGCTGACGCTCGCGCTGCTCACAGTCCCCGTCGTCATCGTCGCATCGGAGGAGGCCCTCGCTGCGGTCCCCCGCTCAATGCGCGAGGCGTCTCTCGCCATGGGCGCCACCAGGTTCCAGACGATACTCAGGGTGGTCCTCCCGGCCGCGGCACCGGGGATCCTGACCGGGCTCATCCTCGCGATGGCCCGGGGGGCTGGCGAGGTAGCGCCTCTCATGCTGACGGGCGTCGTGAAGCTCGCGCCGGAGCTTCCCCTGGACGGCTTCTTCCCGTTCTTCCATCTCGACCGTAAGTTCATGCACCTCGGCTTCCACATCTACGACGTTGGCTTCCAAAGTCCCAACGTCGAGGCCGCGAAGCCCATGGTCTACACGACCACCATCTTTCTCTTGATCATCGTGGTTCTCTTGAACCTCACCGCGATCGTCGTCCGCAACCGCCTCCGGGAGAAGTACAAGACGGGCGCCTTCTGAGGAACCAGGCAATGAATCAGGAAGTCGAGGAACAGATCATGGACACCGGCCTCCGGATCAAGACCGAGGTCAAGCCGCGGGAACGGGCGGCCACGGCCGCAGAGACCGGCATCGTCGTAAAGAACGTCAACCTGAGCTACGGCGAGAACCACGTCCTCCACGACGTCACGATGGACATCGACGACAAGCGGGTCACCGCCTTCATCGGCCCGTCGGGCTGCGGGAAGTCGACTCTGCTCCGGTGCATCAACCGGATGAACGACCTCATTGATAACGTCCGGATCACGGGAACACTTTCCGTAAAGGGCCTCGACATCAACGCGCGGTCGACGGACGTCATCGAGGTGCGCCGGCGGATCGGGATGGTCTTCCAGAAGTCCAATCCCTTTCCGAAGTCCATTTACGAAAACGTGATCTACGGCCTCAGGATCGCCGGCATAAACGACAAGGCCACCCTCGACGAAGCCTGCGAGCGGAGCCTCAAGGGGGCGGCCCTCTGGGACGAGGTCAAGGATCGTCTTCATGAGAGCGGCCTCGGGCTATCGGGAGGGCAGATGCAGCGTGTCTGCATCGCTCGCGCCATCGCTGTCGAACCCGAGATCCTGCTCATGGACGAGCCCTGTTCCGCCCTGGACCCGATCGCCACCCTGAAGGTGGAGGAGCTGATCTACAGCCTGAAGGACAAGTACACGATCGTCATCGTGACCCATAATCTCCAGCAGGCGGCGCGGGTCTCCGACAAGACGGCCTTCTTCTGGCTCGGTCGTCTCGTCGAGTACGGGAGCACGGCGGACATGTTTACGAAGCCCGTCGAGAAGCTGACAGAGGACTACCTCACGGGCCGGTTCGGCTAAACGAGGGAATGGTCATGGAACGGCATCATTTCGAAGAAGAGCTGCAAGCTCTCAAGCAGCGCCTCCTGACGATGGGAGCGCTGGTGGAGGAGCGCGCCCACCGGGCGGTGCGGTCTCTCATCGACCGCCGCCTCGACGAGGCGGAGCTGGTCATCCGGTCGGATCAGGAGGTGAACGACCTCCAGATGGAGATCGATCACCGCTGCCTGACGCTCCTGGCCCTTCAACAGCCGGCGGCCTCCGACCTCCGGCTGATCACCGCGGCCCTCAAGATCAACGATGATCTCGAGCGGATCGGGGACCAGGCCGTGAACATCGCCGAGAACGTCATCAAGATCCTCCCCCAGGCACCCCTCAAGCCGCTCATCGACGTCCCGCGAATGGCTGAGATCGCCCAGTCGATGACCCGCGATGCCCTCGACGCCTTCGTCAGGAAAGATGCCGACCTCGCGCGGAGCGTCCTGAAGCGCGACGACGAGGTGGACGACCTGAAGGACCAAGTCTTCCGGGAGCTCCTCACCTACATGATGGCGGACCCCGGCACCATCCAGCGTGCGCTCTCGTTGATCCTCATCAGCCGGAACATCGAGAGGATCGCCGACCACGCGACCAATATCGCCGAGGACGTGATCTTCCTCGTCGAGGCGAAGGACGTCAGACACCACCACGAGTCCGCAGAAGAGGTCGAGAAATCATGAGGGCCGAAGAGCGAGGCGCTCGGTCGGAAGAGCGCTCGGCGCGCAATCCGGCCCCGGCGCCGGTCACGTCGGCGTCCGATACGCGGCGGCGCGTGGTTCTCATCGAGGACGACGGCGACATCGCCGAGGCCATCACGTATCAGCTCGAAAAGGTAGGCCTTCAGGTGAAGGTGGCGAAGACCGGCGAGGAGGGACTGGAGGCGGTGCGTCGCGGCGCCGATCTCGTCCTCCTCGACCTCAACCTGCCTGGGATGGACGGCCTCGAGGTCTGCCGCATGATCCGGCGGCAAACGACCACCGCCCACGTGCCGATCATCATCGTATCGGCGCGCGCCGACGAGGTCGACCGCGTTCTCGGTCTCGAGATGGGCGCCGACGACTACATGGTCAAGCCTTTCAGCCTGAAGGAGCTGGCGGCCCGCTGCCGCGTGGCGTTGCGCCGCACCGGCATCACGGGTGATGCTCCGCAGGGCTATCGGGACGAGAACTGGGAGGTCGAGTTCGACTCGTTCATCGTTCGGTACAAGGGCACGGAGATTCGTCTCACCCACAAGGAGTTCGAGCTGTTCCGCTACATGGTCGAGCGAGCCGGCCGTGTGCTCACCCGTGAACGGCTCCTGTAGCGAGTGTGGGGCTACGAGAGCGACGTGGAGTCGCGCAGCATCGACGCTCACATCCGGCGTCTGCGCCTGAAGCTGGGCGCTGCGCGGAACCACATCGAGACGGTCGTCGGCCTCGGCTATCGCTTCGTCAAGTGACGCACGCGCCTTCGCCACAGGGGTCATTTGCGCGCTCCCTGCCTGCTGTGGTGAAGTGCACGCCGTGCGCGACCGGGCGCTCGGCATCCTCCTGTTCCTCCCCGTGCCGCTCGTGCTGTGGCTCTTCACCCGCGCTCCCCTCGGTGTTGGCCCGTCGATTGGCCTCGGCGTGGTCCTGGTCGTAACGCATCGGCTCTACGCGCGCCCGTTCGCGTTGACGAGGGCCGATCGTCGTTGCCTCTGGTGCGGCGGGTCCGCCGAGTCCGGCTCCGTGCTGACCGTGGCCGAACCCTTCGGTACGACCGACTGGCGCACCTGCCGGCCGGAACACGGCGAATCCCTGAAGCGCGTACTGGCGTTCGCTGCCAGTCACCCGAGCGCCCTCAAGTTCGGAATCCTCGGCACGCTCGGCTTGTTTCTGCCTACAGCGATTGCGGCCGATGCGGGCCGGCTGGGTCCCTTCTCGTTCGGCGACGCTCGGGCCTTCTTTCGCCTCGGCATCGCATCCACGGTCCTGCCCCTCGGCTGGCTCGCGGAGTCGCGCGGCCGTCTCGATGGCGAGGTTCCTCACGTTCCGTTTCCCGTCCACATCCAAGCACTGATCGGCACGCGGGCGGTACTCTGGCTCTTTCGCCTGGTTGGAATCGCTTGGCTCGTTCTGGGCGCGCTGCACGCCGCGTCTCGGCTCGGGGTCACGCCCAGCGGTGCGCTCGACTGACCGGCCGAGCGGGCTCAGTCCGCCAGTCGGCGCAGGACCTTCGGAGGAAGGAACCAAACGAGGGTCCCGCCCTCACTCAGGCGACCGGGAACCTCGACGAGCGCGGCACCACCCTTGCGGAAGGGGACTCGCTCGGGATGGCTCGAGCCGACGACCCCCGCCAGCAGCGACGACAGATGCGGCTCGTGTCCCACGATCGCCACGAGCTCCGTCGCTGCATGCGCTCCAAGGGCGGCCTCGAGAGCCACGGGATCTCCGTCCCTCAGCGCGTCGAGGGACGTAGGCTTGACCCCTCCCCACGCTTGCGCCGCGATCTCCGCCGTCTCCCGCGCGCGGGGGAGCGGACTCGTGAAGAGGACGCCGGGGCGAGGAGTCAAGCGCGCCAGCCCCCGTGCCGCCTCCCGGAAACGCTTCTTTCCGGTGGAGGTCAGAGAGCGCTCGTCGTCGGGTAACCCCGGCGTCCCGCGCTCCACGGCGGTGGCGTGGCGCACGATGAGCAACTTCACGACGCGCGCTCCGAGGTGGCGCGGCTCGGACCGATGGCGTCGAGCGCCTTGAGCAGCAGCTCTCGAGGACCCATTTCGAGGAACCGCCGATGCTCGACGCGGCTCTCCTCGAGAAGAGCTTCGTGCTGGCGTCGCGCCTCCGCCGCCAGTGCCGGGGCTCCCCGCGCCTCGGCGAGGTCGGCCTGATGGGCCATCCACGTCGCGAGGACGAAGGCGTCGTGAGCGCGCCCGAGGCGCTCCTGGACCTGCTTGAAAAGGGCCGGAGCACCCGAATCCTGACCCCGAAGGGCGTCCATCACCTCGGCTGCGTAGCGCAGTCGTCGACATCGAATCCTCAGTTGATGAAGCTCCGCGGGTTCGTATCGCTCCCCCAGGGAGTCGAGGGCCGCCTGGACCTTCCCTCGTCCTTCTGCCGCGACATCGCGCAAGCGGCCGAAGATGGTGAAGAGGTCTTCGCCTCGGCGGCCAACCACAACCGAGAGCCGGCGCCTGAGGCGCGAGATCGGCAGGTCCAGCAGCTCCTCGGCCATGCGGCCACGAGTGCGCGCGCGGGCGCTCCGGAGTCGTCGGCGCAGGGTGGCCAGCTCGGGCGTGACGACGCCCGAGGCCTTGAGCCGCGTCTCGAGCAGCGAAAGACCCACGTCGAGATCCCGACTGCCCCCCCCCGCCCGAGTCACGTCGCGGAGGATCGCGAGCGCCTCTCGGACTCGTCGGCCTCGCGGTTTCCTGGCCAGAAGGGGGAGCGCCGCGCGCAGCCGGCGTCCGGCCACGCGCATCTGGTGGACCTCTTCCTCCTCACCCGCGAGGCCCTTGGGGAAATGGCGGAACAGGGCGCGGATGCGCTCCTTCACGAGGGGCGTGGAGCGGTCGGTGGAGTTCTCCGAGTAGGGCATCGTGCTGAGACGAATTTCGACAGTACCACGTTGCAGCCCCTCCGAAAACTCAATGACTTTTCCGTGACATTTGTGAGTCGAGAACGGGGAGGAGTCCGGCTGCCAGGCATTCGCCGAGAAGTCGATGGCCCGGGTCGGCGAAGTGCCAGATGTCCGTGAAGGTCGTCGTCGTCTCTCCGCTGAAGGCGTCGGAGCAATCGACGACCGTGGTCCCCGGATGGCTCGAAAGGCCGCGGAGCCCGTGCCGCATGACCGGATAGGCCGTGGGGACGAAGGCCGCCTTGTCGGCCATCAACTCCAGAACGCGCTCCTCCAGGGAGGTCTTGTGGCGCTTCCCGTGGAGGGCCGGTTGCAACGCGAAGACGGCGGCGATTCCTTTGGTTTCGGCCAGGTCCCGAGCCTCGTGCATATGGTCGAGGTAGCTCCGAACACGCGTGTCTTCGGCGATGTCCTTTCCCTGGGTGAGGTCGTTCATCCCGTTGACGAAGACGGCAACGTCGGGTGCCAGGGGGAGGCCCCGCGTCCGGAAGGCTTTCAGCTCGTTCTCCGATGTCCACGCTCCTGCGGCCATTACCGTCAGCCGCACCGGATGGCCGGATTTGGCGAGGCGGTCCACGAGCTGCCCGAAGTAGGTCTCCTTGATGGTCGAGGCATAGGCGCCCCAGGCGACGCTCCCGCCGAGGATCAGAACGTGCCATCGCGCTCCATCGGCCTCGAGCCGCTGGAGTCCAAGGGAGTCCTGGTCCACGAGCGGAGGGATATGGGTCTCGGACTCGTGCCAGCCGACATCCGGGTCCCGCGTCCACGCCGGCATTCGGTTCCCCCAGTAGCCGTCCCTCGGTCCGTCCTTCGGCACGCGGAGGCCGCGCTCGCGGAAGCTCGCCTCCCACGCGGCTTTGTTGAGCTTCTTTCCCGAGGGAAGGTCGAGGTGTCGTGAGCGCCAGAGAGCCCAAAGGCCCACGGCGCAAGAGGCCGGGAGAGAGAAGAGGATCCCCCAAAAAAGGATCTTCTTGCGAAGGGGGAGAGAGCTCACGGGAGAAGCGGACGCTAACACGAGCGATGCGCCGCCCATAATCCCGCGACGGCGATGTGACGACGGAATGGCAGCCTCCCACGTAGCCCTGAGCGGCCCCGCGCCGCATCGCGGCAGGTACAATGTGGCCCGGTGAGGATCTAGAGATGGCGGGGCCCCGCAAGAGAAGCCTGACGCGCAAGCCGCCCGTGGGCACGCCGCCCGCGGCTCCCGAGCCCGTCCGCCCCGTGGCCGTCCTCGACATGGGGGCGAGCGCCATCCGCATGGTGATCGCCGAGGTGAAGCCCGGAGAGCCGACGCAGACTCTCGAGGAGGCGTCCCGGGGCGTCCTCCTCGGGAAGGACACCTTCACCCACGGACGGATCGGAGCGGCCACCATCGAGGCGACGCTGAAGGCTCTCGAGGGGTTCCGCCGGATCATGGACTCCTACGGCGTCGTCCGATATCGGGCGGTCGCCACGAGCGCCGTACGCGAGGCCGGAAACCGGGAGACCTTTCTCGACCGCGTTCAACTGCGCACCGGCATCGACGTCGAGATCATCGACGGCTCCGAGGAGAACCGCCTCACCTACATGGCCGTGCGCGAGACCCTTCGCGACCACGAGGCGCTCACGGCGGGAGACGCCGTCCTTGTCGAGGTCGGAGGGGGGAGCGCCGACATCTCCTTCCTCCGAAAGGGAGAGCCGATTCATTCCGGTACGTACGCCCTGGGCTCCATTCGGATGCGCCAGAGCATCGCCTCGTGGCACGGAAGCCACGAGCAGCGCGTACGCCTCCTCCGCCGCCACATCCACAACGTCGTCGAGGACATCCGCCATGAGATGCCCCTCCGGGAGGCCAAGCACCTCATAGCGCTTGGAGGCGACATGCGCTTCGCCGTCGGCCGTATCCTCGGCGAGGATTCGGACACCGCTGCGGCCACGCTCACGCGCGACGCTTTCCTTGCCTTCTGTGACGAGGTGGTGGCCAACGACGTCGAGCAACTCGTCGAGAAGTACCGCTTACCCCAGGCGGACGCCGAGACCATGGTCCCGGCGCTTCTGGCCTATCGCGAACTGCTTCTCGAGACCACCGCTGACCGCATCGTCGTCCCCGACGCGTCGCTCCGCGTAGGACTCATTCTGGACATCGCCCGGAGCGAAGAGGGTCGGGGGATCGAGGACTTCAGCAAGCAGGTCCTCGCGAGCGCCGCGGCCCTCGGAGAGAAGTATCGCTACGACGCCGCCCACGCGAAGCAGGTCGCGTTCCTCGCGACGCGGCTCTTCGACGAGCTGAAGGCGGAGCACGGCCTCGGCCCACGCGACCGACTCTTCCTCGAGGTCGCGGCCCTCCTCCACGACATCGGCATCTACGTAAGCCTTCGGGGGCACCACAAGCACGCTCAGTACCTGCTCTCCGTTTCGGAGATCTTCGGCCTCTCGCGGGACGACATGGCCATCGTTTCGAACGTGGCCCGCTATCACCGGCGCGCGACGCCCCAGAAGTCCCATCTCCTCTACATGGCCCTGGACCGCGACGCACGGGTGCTGGTCAACAAGCTCTCGGCGATCCTGCGCACGGCCAACGCCCTCGATGCCGATCACCTACAGAAGGTGAAGGACGTGAAGATTCTGTCCGAGGAGGGGAGCTGGGTTCTCGAGGTGGAAGGAGCGGGGGACCTGACCATGGAGCGGCTTGCCTCCCTCTCACGATCCGATTTCCTGACTGAGGTCTTCGGCCAGCGAATCACGTTCCGCGAGGCTGGGGTGCGTTCGTGAAGAAGACGCGGAAGCGGGAGCCGGAGCTGTTTCTGAACCGGGAGCTGTCGTGGCTCGAGTTCAACGGGCGGGTTCTCGAGGAAGTGACGGATCCCGGGAACCCGTTTCTGGAGCGCCTGAAGTTCGCCACGATCGTCGCGTCGAACCTCGACGAGTTCGTCATGGTGCGGGTCGCGGCCCTCAAGAACGATCTCCAGGAAGGGGACACGGCTCCCGATCTCGCCGGCCTCACGCCCGGGCAGCAACTCCAGGAGATCTCGGTTCGTGCCCACGCCATGGTGGAGCGCCTGTACAAGACGCTCGCGGACGAGATCCTTCCCGCTCTCGCCGAGCGCGGGATCGGCCTTCTGAGCGTTCAGGCCCTGGACGGCCCTCAGCGCCTCGCCGTGGCCCGCCATTTCCGCGACGAGGTGCTTCCGGCCCTCACGCCCCTGGCCATCGACGTGTCCCGCCCCTTTCCGATGCTCGCCGGCCTCAGTCTGAACCTGGCGATCCTCCTGGCCCCGGCTGAGGGAGAGGAGCACCCCCGTTTGGCCGTGGTCCAGGTCCCCGGACGCTTGCCGCGTCTCGTCCGTCCCGCCGGATCGGGGACGACTTACGTGTTCATGGAAGACCTCATTCGCGCGGAGCTGGCGGCTCTCTTCCCGGGTCAGACGATCCTCGAAGCCGCCGCCTTTCGCGTGGCTCGTGACTCCGAGATGGATCTCGACGACGAAGGGGGCATGGACTACCTCGAGGCCATCGAGGAGGAACTCAAGAAGCGCCGCAAGAGCAGCGTCGTGCGACTCGAGGTCGAGGCCGGGGTGGGGGAGATCCTCCTCGGCTTGCTGTCCGAGCGCCTCTCTGCCGAGGCCGACGACATCTACCGCATCGCCGGCCCCATCGACATACGCGCGCTCTTTCCCCTCGTCGAGATCCCGGCCCTCGAGGACTTGCGCGACGCCCCCTTGAAGCCGCTGGCCTCGCTCGATGCAGCCGAGCACGAGAACCTCTTCGCGCTCCTCGACGAGCGCGACATCCTGCTCCATCACCCCTACGAGTCCTTCGATCCCGTCGTGGCTCTCGTGTCGCGGGCCGCCGAGGATCCCGACGTCCTCGCCATCAAGCAGACCCTGTACAGGACGAGCGGCGACTCGCCCGTTGTCCGGGCCCTGGCCCGGGCCGCGGAGCAGGGAAAGCAGGTGACCGTTCTCGTCGAGCTGATGGCGCGCTTCGACGAGCAGTCGAACATTCGCTGGGCGCGCAGCCTCGAAGAATCGGGTGCACACGTCATCTACGGCATCCGCGGCTACAAGACCCACGCGAAGATCTGCCTGGTGGTCCGCCGCGGGGCGCAGGGGATCCGGCGCTACGTGCACCTCGGTACCGGCAACTACAACGACAAGACGGCGCGGATCTACACCGACTTCGGGCTGATGACCTCGGCCCCCGAAATCGGCAAGGACGCTTCGGCCTTCTTCAACGCCCTCACGGGCTACTCCGACCCTCCGAAAATGAAGCGCCTCGTCATGGCCCCCACGTCGCTCCGCGGCAAGACCCTGGCCCTCATCGAACGCGAGCGGCGGCGCGCGGTGGAGGGGCAGGCGGCGGAGATCCGCGCCAAGATGAACTCACTCGTGGACGAGGATATCATCCGCGCACTCTACGACGCCTCCCGGGCGGGAGTGAAAGTACGACTGAACGTCCGCGGCATCTGCTGCCTGCGTCCCGGCGTCAAGGGCGTGAGTGAAACGATCGAGGTCGTCTCGATCGTGGACCGCTTCCTGGAGCACGCCAGGGTCTTCCACTACCGCAACGGTGGCGACGACGAGGTCTACCTCTCGAGCGCCGACTGGATGCCGCGAAACCTGGACAACCGCATCGAGTTGCTCTTTCCAGTGGAGTCTCCCGAGTGCCGCGCCAAGGTTCTGGCGGCTCTCGACGCGATGTTCCAGGACAACGTGAAGGCGCGCCGGCTCCAGGCCGACGGCACCTACAAGCGCCGGCGGCCGGCGAAGGGCGAGGAGCCCATCCGCGCGCAAATCGAGCTCTACCGCGAAGCCAAGCGTTCGCTCGAGAAGGTCCGCGCCGCCTCCGGCGTCACCCTCGAGCCGCTGACGTCCCCAGGCGCGGCTTCGTGATTGAGCGCGGGGGGGCTGGGGCATCATAGGGTTCGATGCCAATTCCCGAGCCCGATCTGACACCCGAGGAGCGGACCGCCTTCGACAAGGGAGTCGCGGAATTCAATGCCGGCTATTTCTTCGAATGCCACGACACCCTGGAGGAGCTGTGGACGGGAATCCGCGGCCCGTCGCGGGATTTCTTCCAGGGGCTCATCCAGGTCTCCGTGGCGTTCTACCACCTCACGAGCGACAACCTCGCGGGGGCCGAGAGCATGCTCACGCGCGCGCTGAAACGCTTCGAGAGATACCCCGATCGGTACTTCGGCTTCGACCTCGCGACGCATCGCGCGGAGCTGCGCGGTTGGATCGACCGCTTGCCTGAAGCGGGCGCCGGACCGGGAACGTCGCGTCCGTTTCCGGTCTGGACCTTCCCGAGGTAGCGGTCCTCAGTAGCCCATCGCGCAGCCGTCCTTGCGCGATTCGGTGGCTCCGGCAAAGACCTTCTGGACCGGATCCCAGGCCACGGCCTGGTAGCCGCCGTACGTGCCGACGGTCTCGGTGATCTTGTGCCCCATCTTGCGAAGGTCGCGGCGGACGTCGTCGGGGACGCCGCTCTCGAGGTGCAACTCCCCTCCGGTCGTCATCAGGGTGCCCGTCGGCTCCGAGGACCCCTCGTGGTAGTAGCGCGCGGCGTCGCCGGCTTCCTGGAGGTTCATGCCGAAGTCGATCAGGTTGACGATGATCTGGGTGTGACCTTGCGGCTGCATGTCCCCGCCCATCAGGCCGAAAGCGAGCCATGGCTGGCCGTTCTTCGTTGCAAAGGCCGGGATGATGGTGTGGAAGGGGCGCTTGCCGGGTTCGAGGGAGTTGGGGAGCCCCGCCTTCAGGTTGAAGAGTGCGCCGCGGTTGTGGATGGGAAAGCCCCACTCGGGGAGCGCGTACCCCGAGCCGAAGCCGTAGTAGTTGCTCTGGATCAGGGAGACCATGTTGCCTTCACCGTCGGCGACCGCCAGGTACGTCGTGTCACCGTGGCCCAGCGGCGGGTGGCCCGCCTCGATCCGCGGCGCGGCGCGAGCCGGGTCGATCAGCTTGGCGCGCTCGCGGGCGTAGTCCTTGGAGAGGAGGCCCGTGACGGGCACCTGGGCCATTGTCGGATCGGCGACGAAGCGGGCGCGGTCCTCGAAGGCGATCTTCTTGGCCTCCACCATCGTGTGCCAGAAGGCGGTGGAGTCTCGACCCATGGACTTGAGGTCGAAACCCTCAAGGATGTTCAGCATCTCGAGAGCGGTGATCCCTTGGCCGTTGGGCGGAATCTCGTAGACCCGGACGCCGCGGTAGTCGGTGGAGATGGGCTCGACCCAGTCGGCCCGGCTCGCCGCGAGATCCTCCATCGAGAAGAAGCCCGCGTTCTTCTGTGAGAAGGCGACCAGATCACGGGCGATGGCACCCTTGTAGTAGGCGTCGCGACCTTCCTGGGCCAGGAGATCGTAGGCGCGAGCGAGAGCGGGGTTCTTGAAGATCTCTCCTTCTTTCGGCGCCCGAGCGCCGGGCAGGAAGACCTCGGCGAAGCCGGCCTTGTTCTTGCTCTCGGCCGAGGCCCAGTAACCGGCGATCACCTGGGGGACCGGCTCTCCCTCGCGTGCCGCCCGGGTGGCCGGAGCCAGGACGTCGACCATCGGCAGCCGGCCGAACTTCGCGTGTAGCGCGAACCAGCCGTCGACGGCGCCGGGGACGGTCCACGCATAGGGAGAGAACGGCGGAATCGTGCCATCGGCTTCCGGCGGCACCTTGTCGGCCGTCAGCGCCTTGGGCGCGCGCCCCGAGGCGTTCAGGCCGTAGAGCTTCTGGGTCTTCGCGTCCCAGACGAGGGCGTAGAGGTCGCCGCCAATGCCGCAGCTCATCGGCTCCAGGAAACCGAGGGCGGCGTTGACGGCGATCGCCGCATCCACGGCCGAGCCCCCCTTCTTGAGGACGTCGACGCCGATCTGGACCGCAAGGGGATGAGCCGCGGCCACCATGCCATGGCGGGCGTAGACCACCGATCGCGTCGCGAAGGGCCGTCCTTCGGGCCGATCACCGCCGCCCGCGGCACCGGCGGCCAGCGTCAAGAAGAGACCCGCCAGGACCTTTCGCATCGCCCTCCTCCCGTCACGGTCCCGCCACTCCACACCCGGCCGTGTCGGCTGTCAAGGGATGGTGGAGGCTCGGCCTTGCCGGGAATCGGGGAACGTTGATTGGACCGTGCCTATCGGCCGAGCCCGGCGGCCCAGTCGACGACGACCGTCAGCGGGTCGTTGTTCTTGTCGGAGACAAGTCGGTTCAGGACGAACCGTTGGCCGTCCGGCGTCACATCGTATTGCGCGTGCCCGAACCAAGACCTCGTCCGCAACTCGAACAACGGCTGGGCCAGGCCTGTCTCGAGGTGGGCACCGATCCGGATCGGAACCGCCACGAGCCTGTCGTCGGGAGTGACGTAGTAGAGCTCCTTCCCGTCGGATCGCCAGACGGGGGCTCCGCCGCCGCCGCTCGACACCAGGACCGTGGCGCCGGAGCCGTCGAAGCTTCGCACATAGACCTCGTGCCGGCCTGTCTCATCCGATACGTAGGCGACCCAGCGCCCGTCGGGAGAGAAGCGCGCGCCATTCTCGTTGAACGGGGTGGCTTGCCACGGCGAGATCTTCCCGTCCGCAACCGACAGCAGCTCGATGTCCAGCTGGCCCCGGTCGTAGGCGAGGAAGAGAACGAAACGCCCGTCTCCTGACAGGTCGGTGGGCCGCTTCATGATGGCGCTCTGGAGCACGGGTCGTCCGTCTCCACCCCCAGAGGCTGGGCGTCGCCAGATGTCGGGATCGTGGTAGTAGAACAGCTCGCGATCGTCGGGGGACCACAGCGGGTTCGTTTCGTTGACAGGGTCGTGGGTGAGCCGTGTCGAGACCTTGCGCGTGACATCGAGCAGCCACAGGTCTCCCGCCGCACTCTGAGGATCCGTGATGTCGACCGCCAGGCTCCGGCCCGAGTGAGAGAGCCGCGGCTGGTAGTAGAGGGCCGGCGCGCCCAGCGACTCCAGCTCGTGGCCAGACCGGTCGGTGAGGACCAGCTCCGACAGCGCGGCGTCTCCCCCCGGTTGGTAAGACGAGGAACCGCTCCGAAACGGCGAAGGAAGCACGCCCCTGATCCGAATCGAACTCGACGCGCTGGGCGACCCTCGTCGCCTCACCTGACACGGTCCACGTCTTCGGATCGAAAGCCTGGGCACGCAAGTCGCCGCCCCGCAGATAGAACAGCCTTCCGGCAGCGTATGCAGCGCCGGTGGTATTGGAGAGGACCTCGTGTATTTCCCGGGAGTCGAGCGAGCCGACAACGATCGCGGAGGTGCCGCCGCCGCGGATATCGTAGCGGAGGTAGAGGAACTGACGTCCATCGGGCAGGAACGCTGGCGCCGCGTCGACGGTTGCTTCTCCTGCGGCACCGAACGTGGCGGGTGCTGGCTGGCCTCCAGCGGCGGACACCCTCATGATGGAACTCTGAGCGGCCGGAGTAAAGAGAATGGTCCCGTCGGGGCCCCAGGATCCGCCGAGCGCCTGGGGCGCGTCGGCGACGTCCTCCGCCTGGCGGCCACCGATCTCGAGCTTCTTGAGCTTGCCGCTGGCGAAGAATCCGACCGAGCGGCCATCGGGAGACCAGAACGGCGATGAGGCGCCCTCCGTTCCGTCGAGAGCGCGCGACTCGCCCGTTTCCAGCGATCTCAGCCAGAGCTGCGTCTGGCCTCTTTCGTCGCGAGCGACCAGGGCCAGTTGCCGGCCATCCGTGGATAGGGCCATCCCGCCTACGCGGCGAGCGAAGGTGGTGTGCGCGGGTGGAGCGAGTTGGGTCACGACGCTCATGCGTCGCTCCGGTCCGCGTAGCGCCTGCCGTCCCGTCACGATCGCGGTGGCGAGCATTGCCGCAATGGCGACGGCCCAAGCGACGCGCTCCCGCGACGTCGCGCGCCCAGAAACAGCCCGCGTCTGACTCGCCTGTGAGCGGCCGTCGCCGATGAAGCGCAGCTCATCGGCGACATCGTGGGCGCCATCCCAGCGGTCGTCGGGATCTTTGGCCAGGCACCTCTTGACGGCCCGGTCGAGCGCCGGTGGCGTCATCGGCTGAAGCTGGGAGATTGGCTGCGGCTCGCTCGTCATGATCGCGCTGATGAGGCTCGCCTGGCTCTTGCCCACGAAGGCCCGCTTGCCCGTCGCCATCTCGTACAGCACGCAGCCGAGAGCCCAGATGTCGGCGCGATGGTCGGCCTCCTTTCCCTCGAGCTGCTCGGGCGACATGTACTGGAACGTCCCGAGCATCGTGCCTTCGCCGGTGAGGGCCTTCTCGCGGGTGGCTAGCGCGGAAAGACCCTCACCCGCAAGGCCCCCACCCCCAACCCCCCACCCCCCGGGCGAGGGGGGTGTCACCTTCGCCCAGCCCCACTCGGGCCAGCTGGGACCCGCCGTGGGGTGCCCGATAATTGGGGGGTTAAATTA